>NZ_JBAGKC010000004.1:0-395166 GCF_037034245.1 Streptomyces sp. CA2R106 | reverse complement strand
GCCGTGGGGGGTCCGCGGGGAGGGCCGAGCAGACCCAGGGGCGCGGGGAACTGCGCGACCAGCCACGACGCACCCTCAAGATCCCGGCACCCACCAGGCGCACCCCGCGGAGGGGTACCCACCCACCGGGAGGTGGTCCCGGGACCGGGGGACAGGGGACCGTGGAGGGTCCGCGCGGCCGAGCGCAGCGGACCGGTACTGTTCGGCGGGTGAGTGGGATTGAGTTGGACGACTTCGGGGCCCTGGTGGAGCGGCCGGACGCGGGCGTGCGTCGGGACTCGCAGGAACGTTGGAGCGGTCTGGTGCGACCGTCCGGCGGCCTGGGCCGGGTGGCCGAACTGGCCGACTGGCTCGCCGCGGTGCAGGGCACACCGGTGGCGCGGCCGATCGTCCGCCCGCGGGCACTGGTGTTCGCGGCCGACCACGGAGTGGCCGCGCTCGAGGTGTCGGCCCGCCCGGCGGGCAGCACCGTGGAGCTGGTCCGGGCCGCGCTGGAGGGCACCTCGCCCGCCGCGATCCTGGCCCGGCAGTACGGCGCGGAACTGCGCCTGATCGACATGGCGGTGGACTGCGACCCGGCGGAGCTGCCCGCCGCGGTCACCGCCCACCGGGTGCGGCGCGGCTCGGGCCGCCTCGACATCGAGGACGCGCTGACCCCGGAGGAGACGGAGAAGGCGTTCCGTACCGGGCTGGCGCTGGCCGACGAGGAGGCCGACTCCGGCACGGACCTGGTGCTCCTGGGGGACCTCAGCGTCGGCGGCACCACGGCCGCGGGCGTGCTGATCGCCGCGCTCTGCGGCACGGACGCCTCCGTCGTGACCGGGCGCGGGTCCGGCATCGACGACCTCGCGTGGATGCGCAAGTGCGCCGCGATCCGGGACGGGCTGCGCCGGGCGCGGCCGGTGCTGGGGGACCAGTTGGCGCTGCTCGGCGCGGTCGGCGGCGCCGACTTCGCCGCGATCACCGGCTTCCTGCTCCAGGCCGCGGTGCGGAAGCTGCCGGTCGTCCTGGACGGGGTGGTCGGCGCGGCCTGTGCGCTGGTCGCGCAGCGCGTCGCCTTCCGGGCACCCGACTGGTGGGTGGCCGGCGCCGCCACCGGTGAGGCCGGGCAGGCCAAGGCGCTGGACCGGGTGTCCCTGGAACCGCTCCTGGACCGCGCGGTGGCCGTCGGGGGCGCCGCCGGGTCCCTGATGGCCCTGCCCCTGCTCCAGGCCGCCGCGGCGCTCTCCGCCGGGCTCACCCCTGACGGACGGACCTCCGGCGAGCAGACCCCCGACGAGCAGGCCCCGTCCGCCGGTTGAGGGACGGCGCGCCTCACCGGGGCGCGCCGGTCACGGCAGCGTACGGGAGAAGACGGCCAGTTCGGGCGGACGAAGCCCCCGCAGGCACAGGAAGCCGTCGTTGGATATGGCCAGCCCCGCCGCGACGGCGACGTCGAGCGCCCACTGGCTCTCGGCGTTGACGTGGGTGACCCGGGCCGAGCCGCCCGGGGGAGTGGCGACGAGCGCGGCGGTGAGCAGGCGGGTGGCCAGCCGCCGGGAGGTCGCGGCGAGCGCCTCCACATGCCCGGCGCGGGCGTAGCAGTAGCCGCTGCCTGCGAGGTCGTCCACGACGAACAGCGCGTTGTGCCGCAGCAGTTCCTCGTGGTCGGGCCCGTGCGCGCCGCCCCGGGTGCGCCGGTCCACGGAGTCCATCAGGTCGCGGTGGCGCGCCGAGCCCTGGTGGACGGCGCCGTCCAGCGGATCGAGCCCGGCGGTGTCCACCGGCCCGGACAGCCGCAGCGTCGGATGCAGGGTCAGCCCGGCCCGGCGCAGGGTGCGCGCGGCCACCGGGTCGCCCGGCGCGCACGCGATGCCGCGCAGGCACGCCCGCCCGTAGTGCAGGGCGCGGGCCAGCAGCGCCTTGCCGACCTCCTTGCCCTGCGCGCCGGGCACGACCGCGAGCAGCGACAGCGACCAGGTGCCCTCGCGCCGCGCGGACAGCACCGCGCCGACCGGCCCGGCGGTCTCGTCCTCGACGATCCAGCAGCCGCCGGGGTCGCTGCGGGCCAGGTGCCGGACGCGGCTGTGCTGCCGGGCGGTCCGCGCGGCTTCGTCCGTCGCCTGCCCGCCGTCCAGGGACCGCGGGCAGGCGAACGCGGCCGCCGCGACCTCCCGTACGACCTCGGCGTCCTGCTCGTCGTCGCGTACGGGGCGAAGAATCACCGTTCCATCATGCGACGACGAGCGGGCGCCGGTACAACTTCCGTGCCGGACAGGCGCGTTACGCGGGGGCGGTTACGGCAGGGCGAGCATCTGCTCCAGTGCGGCCTTGGCGAAGTGCTCGGTCTCGGGGTCGACCTGGATGCGGTTGACCGGCTTGCCGTCGGCCAGCGACTCCAGCGTCCAGACCAGGTGCGGCAGGTCGATGCGGTTCATGGTGGAGCAGAAGCAGACGGTCTTGTCGAGGAAGACGATCTGCTTGTCGGGGTGGGCGGCGGCCAGCCGGCGCACGAGGTTGAGCTCGGTGCCCAGCGCCCACGCGGAGCCCGCGGGCGCCTCGTCGAGCATCTTGATGATGTGCTCGGTGGAGCCGACGTGGTCCGCGGCGGTGACGACCTCGTGCTTGCACTCGGGGTGCACCAGGACGTTGACCCCGGGTATGCGGGCCCGCACGTCCTCCACCGACTCCAGCGAGAAGCGCCCGTGCACCGAGCAGTGCCCGCGCCACAGGATCATCTTCGCCGCGCGCAGCTGCTCGGCGGTCAGCCCGCCGCCGGGCTTGTGCGGGTTGTAGACCACGCAGTCGTCGAGGGACAGGCCCATGTCGCGGACCGCGGTGTTGCGGCCGAGGTGCTGGTCGGGCAGGAAGAGCACCTTCTCGCCCTGCTCGAACGCCCACTCCAGCGCGCGCCGCGCGTTGGACGAGGTGCAGATGGTGCCGCCGTGCCGGCCGGTGAACGCCTTGATGTCCGCGGAGGAGTTCATGTACGCCACCGGGACGGTCGTGCCGGCGACACCGGCGTCGGCGAGCACGTCCCAGCACTCGGCGACCTGCTCGGCGGTGGCCATGTCGGCCATCGAGCAGCCGGCCGCGAGGTCGGGGAGGATCACCTGCTGGCGGTCCGAGGTGAGGATGTCCGCGGACTCGGCCATGAAGTGCACACCGCAGAAGACGATGTACTCGGCGTCGGGCCGGGCGGCCGCGTCGCGGGCGAGCTTGAAGGAGTCGCCGGTGACGTCGGCGAACTCGATGACCTCGTCGCGCTGGTAGTGGTGGCCGAGGACGAAGACCCGCTCGCCCAGCCGCGCCTTGGCGGCCCGGGCACGTGCCACCAGGTCGGGGTCGGACGGCGCGGGCAGGTCGCCGGGGCAGTCGACGCCGCGCTCGCTGCGCGGGTCGGACTCCCGCCCGAGCAGCAGCAGGGCGAGCGGCGTGGGCCGGACGTCCAGCGGGTCGGTCCGGTCAGTCGGCGTTTGTGTGGTGGTCACGGGCCCGTAGCCCTTTCTTCGCAGCGCGCAGACCTTTTCGTCTACTTGACGCTATCAATCATAACCGGTTCGCGTCAGGTTGACGATGCCCGTTTCGTCAGTGTGACGCATACCGCTGGGCATTCAGCGGGCGTGTGCGACGATGGGGGGACGAGTGAGGAACAAGTCGCCGCGGACCCGGAATGAATCCGAAACGGCGTCGGTTAGTCATCGACAGCCAGCAGTCCGTACAACCCGGGAGTGAAGCACATGACGGTTCAGGACGAGACCACCACGACGGACGGCATCCTCCTGTCCGACGCTGCCGCCGCCAAGGTCAAGAGCCTGCTTGAGCAGGAGGGCCGCGAGGACCTCGCGCTGCGGGTCGCCGTCCAGCCCGGCGGCTGCTCGGGCCTGCGCTACCAGCTGTTCTTCGACGAGCGCGCCCTCGACGGCGACGTGGTGAAGGACTTCGACGGCGTCAAGGTCGTCACCGACCGGATGAGCGCCCCGTACCTGGGCGGCGCCTCCATCGACTTCGTGGACACCATCGAGAAGCAGGGCTTCACGATCGACAACCCGAACGCCACGGGCTCCTGCGCCTGCGGCGACTCCTTCCACTGAGTCGCCGGCCGGGCCCCGCGGGGCCCGGCTGAGGACCCCAGAAGCGGCGGCACCCCCCATGGGCGCCGCCGCTTCGTCCTGTCCGGCCGGCCGCGGCAGCCGCCCGGCCGGTCCTGGTGGCGGGTGCCGGCGAGAGGTCAGCGGCCGCTGAGCGACTGGCCGTTCGAGGCGTCCACCACCGTGCGGCTGCCCAGCGGCGCCGTCAGCGTCACCGTCTGGTGCAGGGACGTGACGAACATCGGGCACACCCCGCTCTTCGGCGTCGCGACCACCGACACCCGCACCTGGTCGCCGCTCTCGCTCGCCGACGCCTTGTACGTGTCGCAGCCGCCGCCCTCGTAGACCAGCGTGAGGGTGCGGCCGGAGACGGTGTACGACTGCACCGGCACGCGGTGCACGGTCCGGCCGGTCGAGCCGGTCGGGCCCGTCGGGGTGGGCAGGATCGGTCCGCCCGGGTTCACCGACGGCGTCGGGGAGGTCGCCCCGGACGGCGGCGTGCTCGACGGGACACCGCTGGTGATGTAGCGCGGGTCGACCGCGGTCTGCGCCACCACCGAGGTGTGCGTCGCCCCCTCCGGCGCGGTGGTGAAGAGCCAGGCCGGCACCAGCGTCTGGACGCCCGCCACGTACTGGAGCGCGAGGCCGAAGGTCGCACCGCGCACCTCCGTCCGCTGCTCGGTGCCGCCGCCCGGCAGGGTCCCGGTGGTCCCCGCGCTCCCTGAGGCCCCCGCGGTGCCGGAGCGGGTCACCGCGCCGCCGTTGACGGCGCCCGGGTGCATGATCGTGGTCGACGAGTTCAGCTCCTTCAGCGCCGTCGCGGCGCTGACGACCGGGTACGTGTCGCCCTTCGCCAGGTCCGACAGCCGGCCGAAGCCGTTGCCGATCCGCCCGTCCGCGCCGATCTGGAGCGAGGTGGTCCAGCCGTGCGTCGGTGCGCCGCCGACCACCGGGTCCGCGGTCACCGTCCGGATCGCGCCGACCGCGGTCGAGGCGTCCACCTTCGCGCCGGACAGGCCGAGCCCCTTCAGCACCGGCGCGGCCACCGCCTTCGCCTTCGCCGCAGGCACCGGGGAGGCGTCAGAACCGCCGCCGCGGGTACCGGTCGTCGGCGTGCCCCCCGCGGAGTACGACCAGGTGCCCGGCGCGGCCTTGCTCACCACCAGTGACGGCGCGTCGGCGCCGGCCGCCGCCCCCGCCCGCCATGAACCGTTCTCCGACCGCACCCCGCCGGACAGCCCGAGCAGCCCGGCCAGGCGCGCCGCGTCCGCGCGCGCCACGCTGCCGGACGGGGCGTACACCGCGGCCTTCTGCGGGCCCTTCGGCAGGGTGCCGGTCAGGTGGTAGGGGCCCGAGCCGCCGTCGGAGGTGGAGGAGGCCACGCCCACCGGTCCGTCGATCCGCAGCGGGGTCGAGGCGGTGCTGCCGCCTCCGCCCGCCGCCGTCGCCCACCAGGCGCCGCCGCCCCCGGCCACCAGGACGGCCGCCACGACCGCCGCGACCGCCCACCGCGGTTTGCGGGCGGGCCGCTCACCGCGGTCCGGGTGATCCGCTGCTGCCGTGTCCCCGGCGCCGACCGGGTGTGCTGCCTCGACCAGGTGTTCCGCCCGGTGTTCCGCCTCGGCCGGGTGCTGCGCGTCGGCCGTGTGCTCCGCGTCGCCCGGGCCCGGGGCGGTGCTTTCGGTGGCGCCGTCGTCGCGTTCCTTGCTCACTGGGTGCTCCTTCGGCTCTCTCGACCGTCAGGTGCACCTGTGACGTGGCGGGGCGCGAAGCGGTTCCACCGTTCGGGTGAGGGCCGGGTCAGCGGGGCCCGCCGCGCCCGCGTCGTCAGGCCCCGTACTCGCCCATCTCCCGTACGGCGGCGACCGACGTCGGCGGGACGTGGATGCCCGGCGGGCGCACCGGCTCGGGCCGCGGACCCGCCGGCGCCGCGGCCTTCCAGTGCGCCGCGGTGCGGTGGCAGTCGCCGAGCAGCTCGGCCATGCTCTCGGGGTTCTCCGTGTACGGAGTGGTACGGGGAGTGCTCATACTTCGACCCTAGGCACGTTCGCCCGCCGGACAAAGGTCTACCAACCGGTAGTTTCGGGAGGTGCCGAGCGGTTCGCCGCCGTCCCGGGGATATCGCCGTCCGAGCCGTCCGGGGCGGCGCCCCCTGTAGCGTTAGGGTCCCCAAACGCCGTCTTTCAGGGAGCCACTGTCGTGCGCATCGCCGTCACCGGATCAATTGCCACCGACCACCTGATGACCTTCCCCGGACGGTTCGCCGATCAGCTCGTCGCGGACCAGCTCCACACGGTGTCGCTGTCGTTCCTCGTCGACGCGCTGGACGTGCGGCGCGGCGGGGTCGCGGCCAACATCTGCTTCGGCATGGGCCAGCTGGGCACCAAGCCGATCCTGGTCGGCGCGGCGGGCACCGACTTCGCCGAGTACCGGTCCTGGCTCGAGCGGCACGGCGTGGACACCGACTCGGTGCGGATCTCCGAGGTGCTGCACACCGCGCGCTTCATCTGCACCACCGACTCCGAGCACAACCAGATCGGCTCCTTCTACACCGGTGCGATGAGCGAGGCGCGGCTGATCGAGCTCCAGCACGTCGCCGAGCGGATCGGCGGCCTGGACCTGGTCTCCATCGGCGCCGACGACCCCGAGGCGATGATCCGCCACACCCAGGAGTGCCGGACCCGGTCCATTCCCTTCGCCGCCGACTTCTCCCAGCAGATCGCCCGGATGAACGGCGACGACATCCGGGTGCTGGTCGAGGGCGCCGCCTACCTGTTCAACAACGAGTACGAAGCCGGGCTGATCGAGTCCAAGACCGGCTGGAGCGCCGCGGAGATCCTGGACCGGGTGGAGAACCGCGTCACCACGCTCGGCGCCAAGGGCGTGCGGATCGAGCGCAAGGGCCAGCCGGACATCGTGGTCGGCTGCGCGCAGGAAGAGGCGAAGGTCGACCCGACCGGCGTCGGCGACGGCTTCCGCGCCGGGTTCCTGTCCGGCCTGGCCTGGGGCGTCGGCCTGGAGCGCGCCGCCCAGATCGGCTGCATGCTCGCCACCCTGGTGATCGAGACCCTCGGCACCCAGGAGTACGAACTGCGCCGCGGCCACTTCATGGAGCGCTTCGCGAAGGCGTACGGCGACACCGCCGCCGACGAGGTGCGCGCGCACATCGGCGCCTGACCCCGTCCCCCGACTCCTCCGCGCGTAGCCGCGAGGGGAGCGGGCCGAAGCGCCCCGCTCAGCCGCGGCGCCGCACCAGGTAGGCGGTGCCGCGCTCGGCGGGGCGCTCGCCGACGTACTCCTGCGCGCGCATCTCGCACCAGGCGGGGATGTCCAGCCGCGCGGCCTCGTCGTCGGACAGCACCGTGACGAGGCCGCCGACCGGCACGTCGCCGATCACCCGGGCGAGTTCGATGACCGGGATCGGGCAGCGCTTGCCGAGCGAGTCCACGACCAGCCCCTCGTCCGCGGTGAGGGCGCCCGGCACGCTGTCCCCGCCGCTGTCGCCGCCAGCATCCACCGGGCCAACGCCCCTGCCGCCCACGGTGGTCGGCGCGTCCAGGTGGGCGCGCACCTCGGCCACCACCCCGGGCAGCGCGTCGAGGAAGCGGTCCACGTCCGCCTCGGCGGTGCCGGCGGGCAGCGACACCCGCACGTTCCCCTCCGACAGCACCCCCATGGCCTTGAGCACATGGCTGGGTGTCAGCGTGCTGGAGGTGCAGGAGGAGCCCGAGGAGACCGAGAAGCCCGCCCGGTCCAGACCGGTCAGCAGCGCCTCACCGTCGACGTACAGGCAGGAGAAGGTCACCAGGTGCGGCAGGCGCAGCCGGTCGTGGCCGACCACCTCCACGTCGGGCACCAGCCGCGGCACCCGGGCCCTGATCCGGTCCACCAGCGCCGACAGCCGGGCCGCCTCCGCCTCCGCCTGCGCGCGCACCGCCCGCAGCGACGCGGCCGCGGCCACGATCGCCGGGAGGTTCTGGAAGCCGGGGGACCGGCCCGACTCCCGCTCGTCCGCGGGCTCCTGGGGCGCGTAGCGGGTGCCCTTGCGGACCACCAGCAGCCCCACGCCGGGCGGCCCGCCCCACTTGTGCGCGCTCGCCGCCAGCAGCGACCACGCACCCTCCACCGGGCCCCACGCCAGCGACTGCGCCGCGTCCACCAGCAGCGGCACCCCGGCCGCGCGGCACGCGTCGGCGACCTCCGCGACCGGCTGGAGGGTGCCCACCTCGTGGTTGGCCGACTGGAGCGCGGCCAGCGCCGTGCCACTGCCCGCCCCGGCCCCAGTTCCAGACCCGGACCCGGACCCGGCCCCAGACCCGGTCCCGGCCCCGCTGGTGAGCGCCGCCGCGAACCGCGCCGGGTCCACCCGCCCGGTCCGATCCACCCCGACCTGTACGGTCTCTTCCCCCGCGACGGCCTCCGCCGCGTGCAGCACCGCCGAGTGCTCCACCGCCGACACCACCACCCGGCGGCCGGCCCGGCGCCGCCCCGCGGCCGCCCCCGACACCGCCGAGTGGATCGCCCGGGTACCCGAAGGAGTGAACACCAGCTCGTCGGCGCGGCAGCCGACCGCCTCCGCGGCGGCCTCGCGCGCCGCGTCCAGCAGCAGCCGCGCCTGCCGCCCCTCGCGGTACAGCCGGGCCGGATCGGCCCATCCCTCGTCGAGCGCGGCGAGCAGTGCCTGCCGCGCCACCGGGTGCAGGGGAGCGGCGGACGCCGCGTCGAAGTAGGGCACCGCAGCACGCTACAACGCTGGTCCGCCGCAAAAGGGCGCGGTTCGGCACGGCGTCAGAACGGCTGCGCCGGACGGCACTCCGGGCCCGCGCCCCGATCCGGACCGCACATCGTCCGCACGCGATCCACCCCTTATCCATCCCTTCGGGGAGCGCCCCGGCGCGTTGGCCCCCCTCCCCGCGAGACTCCAAATAGCGTCCAGTAGGGTTTGTGCCGCATAAACATCCACACCTACGCGCCCGCGCTCGGGCCGACCGACCAACAGACGGCCGGAACACCCGGGACGCGCGGGCGAGACTCTCGGGAAGGCGCTACGTGAGTCCCAACGGCTCCGACCTCCCCCACGGCCAGGACGGCGTGGGAGGTACCCCATTGTCGCGGCGCCCGGTGCGGCGATGGCTGCCGCGGGCGCTGGCCGCGGGCCTGGTCCTGGCAACCGCAACCGGTTGCTCCTACAAGGACTTCCCCCGCCTCGGTATGCCCACCCCGGCGACGGAACAGGCACCGCGAATCCTCTCCCTCTGGCAGGGCTCCTGGGCCGCCGCACTGGCGACCGGCGTACTGGTCTGGGGCCTGATCCTGTGGAGCGTGATCTTCCACCGGCGCAGCCGGACCAAGGTCGAGGTCCCTCCGCAGACGCGTTACAACATGCCGATCGAGGCTTTCTACACGATCGTCCCGATCCTGGTGATCGCGGTGCTGTTCTACTTCACCGCGCGGGACGAGTCGAAGCTGCTGGACACCTCGAAGAAGCCGCAGCACGTGATCAACGTGGTCGGGTTCCAGTGGAGCTGGGGCTTCAACTACCTGGAGAACGTGGACGGCAACGCCGCGACGCCGGCGAAGGTGCCCTCGGAGATCTCCGAGATCCCGCAGAACAAGCTCGACTGGCAGCCGGGCGAGGAAGGCGTCTACGACGTCGGCACCGCGGCCTCGAAGGACCCCGACACCGGGCTGCCGGGGCCGACCCTGTGGCTGCCCAAGGGCGAGACCGTCCGGTTCGTGCTGACCTCGCGTGACGTCATCCACGACTTCTGGGTCGTCCCCTTCCTGATGAAGATGGACGTCGTGCCCGGCCAGACCAACGACTTCCAGGTCACGCCGAGCCGCCTCGGTGACTTCAAGGGCAAGTGCGCCGAGCTCTGCGGTGTCGACCACTCCCGGATGCTGTTCAACGTCAAGGTGGTCACGCCGGCGCAGTACGAGCAGCACCTCAAGGACCTGGCGGCAAAGGGTCAGACCGGTTTCCTGCCGTCGGGCATTGCCACCACGGGCAACGCGAAGAACTCGGAGCCCAAGACCACATGAGCATTCTCAACGAACCTCAGGGAGCGGCGGAGGCCGACGACTCCTACGAGGACGAAATCCCGGCCCGGGTCAAGAAGCCCGGCTCGATGTCGGTGTCGTGGCTCACCACCACCGACCACAAGACCATCGGCACCATGTACCTGGTGACGTCGTTCGCCTTCTTCCTGATCGGCGGCGTCCTGGCACTGCTGATGCGGGCCGAGCTGGCGCGTCCGGGCAACCAGATCCTGTCCAACGAGCAGTTCAACCAGGCGTTCACGATGCACGGCACCGTGATGCTGCTGATGTTCGCGACACCGCTGTTCGCGGGCTTCACCAACTGGATCATGCCGCTGCAGATCGGCGCGCCCGACGTGGCGTTCCCGCGGCTGAACATGTTCGCCTACTGGCTCTACCTCTTCGGCTCGCTCATCGCGGTGGGCGGCTTCGTCACCCCGCAGGGCGCGGCCGACTTCGGCTGGTTCGCGTACTCGCCGCTGTCCAACGCGGTGAACTCGCCCGGCGTCGGCGCCGACATGTGGATCATGGGTCTGGCGCTCTCCGGCTTCGGCACGATCCTCGGCGCGGTCAACTTCATCACCACGATCATCTGCATGCGCGCGCCCGGCATGACGATGTTCCGGATGCCGATCTTCTGCTGGAACGTGCTGCTGACCGCGGTGCTCGTGCTGCTCGCCTTCCCGGTCCTCGCGGCGGCGCTGCTCTGTCTCGAAGCGGACAGAAAGTTCGGTGCGCACGTCTTCGACGCGGCCAACGGCGGCGCCCTGTTGTGGCAGCACCTCTTCTGGTTCTTCGGCCACCCAGAGGTGTACATCATCGCCCTGCCGTTCTTCGGCATCATCTCCGAGGTCATCCCGGTCTTCAGCCGCAAGCCGATGTTCGGCTACATCGGCCTGGTCGCCGCGACGATCTCCATCGCGGGCCTTTCCGTGACGGTGTGGGCGCACCACATGTACGTCACCGGCGGTGTGCTGCTGCCGTTCTTCTCCTTCATGACCTTCCTGATCGCGGTACCGACCGGGGTGAAGTTCTTCAACTGGATCGGCACCATGTGGAAGGGCTCACTGAGTTTCGAGACCCCGATGCTGTGGTCCATCGGCTTCCTGATCACCTTCACCTTCGGTGGTCTGACCGGGGTGATCCTGGCGGCGCCGCCGCTGGACTTCCACGTCTCGGACTCGTATTTCGTGGTCGCGCACTTCCACTACGTCGTCTTCGGCACCGTGGTGTTCGCGATGTTCGCCGGCTTCCACTTCTGGTGGCCGAAGATGACCGGCAAGATGCTCGACGAGCGGCTGGGGAAGATCACTTTCTGGACGCTGTTCTTCGGCTTCCACGGCACCTTCCTCGTCCAGCACTGGCTGGGTGTCGAGGGCATGCCGCGCCGCTACGCGGACTACCTCGCGGCGGACGGCTTCACCACGCTGAACACCGTCTCCACGATCAGCTCCTTCCTGCTCGGCCTGTCGATACTGCCGTTCCTCTACAACGTCTGGAAGACGGCGAAGTACGGCAAGAAGGTCGAGGTCGACGACCCGTGGGGCTACGGCCGTTCGCTGGAGTGGGCGACCTCCTGCCCGCCGCCGCGGCACAACTTCCTCACGCTGCCCCGGATTCGCTCCGAATCCCCGGCGTTCGACCTGCACCACCCGGAGATCGCCGCTCTGGACGCGCTCTCCCACGGCGGTGCACCGGCCCCGGCGCTGTCCGGTGCGGATGAGACGGAGGCCGGCAAGTGAAGGTCCAAGGCAAGATGTTCCTGGGCTTCGCCGTCTTCATCCTGGCGTCGGCGATCGTCTACGGCCTGTGGTCCAAGGAAGCGGCCGGCACCACGGCGCTGTTCATGGCCTTCGCGCTGTGCACCATGGTCGGCTTCTACCTGGCGTTCACCGCCCGGCGGGCCGACACCGGCGCCCAGGACCGGGAGGACGCCGACGTCGCGGACGACGCGGGCGAACTGGGCTTCTTCAGCCCGCACAGCTGGCAGCCGCTCGCGCTGGCCGTCGGCGGCAGCCTCGCCTTCCTCGGCATCATCTTCGGCTGGTGGCTGATCTTCTTCGCACTGCCGGTGATACTGATCGGCGTGTGGGGCTGGGTCTTCGAGTACTACCACGGTGAGGACCGCACCCAGTAAGGGCGCAGGCGGCCGCTGAGCGGCCGCCGACCCAGGGCGGGTCCCGGAGCACCTCCACGGTGCCGGGGCCCGCCCTCACCGTTTTGCAGGCGTCCACCGCGCGGATTCCGGTGGCCGTTCTTAGCGTGAACGCATGAACCACCTTCCCGAGCGCCCCCGCCCCCGCCGGCTGATAACCGTGCGCCGCGCGATCCTCGCGGCGCCCCTCGCGATAGGCCTCGCCGCCTGCAGCGGCGGCGGCAACCCGCTGGCATCCTCCCCCCACGACGCCGCGGCGAAGGTCACCTTCGGCACCGCCGACGGCGGCAAGGCCAACCCGGCCAAGCCCCTCAAGGTCTCCGTGAACGGCGGCTCGCAGATCACCGACGTGGTCGCGACCGACTCGACCGGACGCTATGTCAACGGCCAGCTCAGCGCCGACAGCAAGAGCTGGCACTCCACCACCCCGCTCGCCGCCGGCGCGCACTACACCGTCCGGGTGAGCACCGAGGACTCCGGCGGCCACCCCGGCCGCAAGACGCTGAAGTTCGACACCACCGGCGCCGCGGCCGGCTTCCATGTGACCTTCGGCCCGGACACCGGCACCTACGGCGTCGGAGAGCCCCTCACCGCCTCGCTGAGCGCCCCTGTCAAGGACCGGAAATCCCGTGCGGTGGTGGAGTCCCACCTCCAGGTGGTCAGCAGCCCGAAGGCCGCCCAGGGCTCCTGGTACTGGGTCGACGACAAGACCCTGCACTACCGGCCCAGCACGTACTGGCCCGCGCACGCCACGATCACCGCGCGCAGCACCCTCGGCGGCGTACAGATCGCCAAGAAGGTCTACGGCGCCGCGGACAAGCCGCTCACCATCCACACCGGCGACCGCATCGAGGCGCTCACCGACGCCTCCAGCGACCAGATGACCTTCAAGGACGACGGCAAGGTGGTCCGGACCCTCCCGGTCACCACCGGCAAGCCCGGCTTCGACACCCGCAACGGCATCAAGGTGGTGCTGGACAAGGAGTCGTTCGTCCAGATGAAGAGCTCCACGGTCGGCATCGCCGCCGGCAGCTCGGACTCCTACGACCTGCCCGTCTACTGGGCCACCCGGGTGACATGGAGCGGCGAGTACGTGCACGCCGCGCCGTGGTCGGTCGGCTCCCAGGGGTACGCCAACGTCAGCCACGGCTGCACCGGCATGAGCACCGACGACGCGGAGTGGTTCTTCGACCACGTCCGGGTCGGCGACATCGTGCAGGTCGTCAACAGCCAGGGCCCGATGATGACCGCGTTCGACAACGGCATCGGCGACTGGAACCTCAGCTGGGCCCAGTGGCAGAAGGGCAGCGCGCTGAACGGCGGTTCGGCCGGCACCGGCGGCAGCACCAGCAGCAGCCCCGGGGACAGCGGCAGCACCGGCCAGGACCAGACCACCCCGGTCGACGTCCCGGCCGGCACCCCCGCCCGCCTGTCACCCCAGACGGCCTAGTCCCCGCCCGCGCCTTGGGTGCGCACGCCGTCGTCCACCGCGCGCTCAGCGGTGGGCGACGGCCTTCTTCGTCGGCTCCAGGCGGCGGCGCAGCAGCACCGTCAGGGCGTCGGTGAGGGCCACCGGGTCCACCGGATGGGTGACCGCCGCGTCGGCGCGGCTCCAGGTGGCCAGCCAGGCGTCCTGCGGGCGCCCGATGAGCACCAGCGCCGGCGGGCAGCGGAAGACCTCGTCCTTCGCCTGGCGGCACACGCCCATCCCGCCCGCCGGGTTCGCCTCCCCGTCGAGCACCATCACGTCGACGCCGCCCCGCTCCAACTCGCTGAGCACAGCGGGCAGTGTCGCGCACTCCAGGTACTGCACCGGGGGGAGGTCGGCGGAGGGCCGGCGCCCGACGGCGAGCCGTACCTGCTCCCGGGTGTTGGCGTCGTCGCTGTAGACCAGCACGGTGGCGGTCGCCTGCATCGTGGCTCCTCCTCGTGAAGGATTTCTCAAGTGGCTCGGATGCTACTCCCGCCAGGTGGTTCCGGAGGAGGGGTCGCCCGATCGAAGGACGCCCAACTAGGCCGTGCGGGTCGCCGAGCGGGCTTGACACACCGAAGGGGGACCCCCGGAGTCAGCGCCGGATAAGGGACCGACATAATGTCGGACGTGGCGACAGCAACAGCAGTAGAAACCGGGCACGCGCACCCGTCGGTCAACCGGCCGAACCTCACCAGCGTCGGGACCATCATCTGGCTGAGTTCCGAGCTGATGTTCTTCGCGGCCCTCTTCGCGATGTACTTCACCCTTCGGTCGGTCACTGGTGAGACCTTCTGGAAGGCACACGCCGACGCGCTGAACGTGCCGTTCTCCGCGACGAACACGACGATCCTCGTGCTCTCCTCCTTCACGTGCCAGATGGGCGTCTTCGCCGCCGAGCGCGGCGACGTGAAGAAGCTGCGCTCCTGGTTCATCGTGACGTTCGTGATGGGCGCGATCTTCATCGGCGGGCAGATCTTCGAGTACACCAACCTGGTCAAGAAGGACGGGATCTCGCTCAGCTCCGACCCGTACGGCTCGGTGTTCTACCTGACGACCGGGTTCCACGGACTGCATGTGACGGGTGGTCTGATCGCGTTCCTGATGGTGCTGGGCCGTACCTACGCGGCCAAACGGTTCACCCATCAGCAGGCCACCGCAGCCATCGTCGTGTCCTACTACTGGCACTTCGTCGATGTCGTCTGGATCGGCCTGTTCGCCACGATCTACCTGATCAAGTAGCCGGTACCGCGCCGGCCGGCGCCCGCGCCGTACTCCGGACGGAGGACGCGCCCCGCCGACGGCACCGCCAGAAGCATCGACACAAGAGATCCTGACACCGGGGTAATCCGTGAAAAAGCTCTCCGTACGACGGCGCCATCCGATGGCGGCGCTTGTCGTCCTACTCTTCGCGCTCGCGGCCACCGGGGGGCTGTACGCCGCGCTCGCGCCGGCGCCCAAGGCGCAGGCTGACACCTCGCAGTCCTCCCTCGCCATCGAGCAGGGCAAGAAGCTCTACGACGTCGGCTGCGCCAGCTGCCACGGCAGCTCCGGCCAGGGCAGCACCAACGGGCCCAGCCTGGTGGGCGTCGGCTCGTCCGCGGTGGACTTCCAGGTCGGCACCGGCCGCATGCCCGCCAAGCAGCCCGGCGCGCAGGTCGAGAAGAAGAAGAACACCTACAGCCAGTCCGAGATCGACCAGCTCGCCGCGTACGTCGCCTCGCTCGGCCCCGGCCCGTCGACCCCGACGAAGGACCAGTACAGCCCGGCGTCCGCCGACGTCGCCAAGGGCGGCGAACTGTTCCGCACCAACTGCTCGCAGTGCCACAACTTCGTGGGCAAGGGCGGTGCGCTGACGCACGGCAAGTTCGCGCCGAGCCTGAAGAGCGTCTCGTCCAAGCACATCTACGAGGCGATGCAGACCGGCCCGCAGAACATGCCGTCCTTCCCGGACAGCACGATGCCGTCCGACGCGAAGGCGAACATCATCGCGTACCTGAAGGCCGTGGACAGCGCCGACAGCCCCAACCCGGGCGGCTTCACCCTGGGCTCCATCGGCCCGGTGTCCGAGGGCCTGTTCGCCTGGGTCTTCGGTCTCGGCACGCTGCTCGGCATCGCGGTCTGGCTCGCCGCCCGGACGACTAAGGCCAAGAAATCATGAGCGACGAGACTGGATCGCACAACACCGTGCCAGAGAACCTGCCGAGCGGGCAGGGCGGCCACCACGGCGGCAGCGTCGCCACGGCCGACCCGTTCGCCGACCCCGGGCTGCCGCCCCACGAGCACCGGCGCCAGGACATCGACGAGAAGGCGGCCCGGCACTCCGAGCGGGTGGTGGCCGGCCTGTTCCTGCTGTCGATGCTCGGAACCATCGCGTTCATCGCCTGCTTCGTGATCTTCCCGGTCGACAAGATCGTCTACATCTTCCCGTTCGGGCACGTCAGCGCGCTGAACTTCTCGCTCGGCCTCACGCTGGGCGTGGCGCTGTTCTGCATCGGCGCGGGCGCCGTGCACTGGGCCCGCACGCTGATGGCGGACGAGGAGGTCGTCGACGAGCGGCACCGCATCGACGCCGACGACGAGCTGCGGGAGAACGTCCGCCAGCAGTGGATCACCGGCGCGAAGGAGAGCGGCTTCGGCCGCCGCAAGCTGATCCGCAACACCATGATGGGCGCGCTCACCATGGTGCCGCTGGCCGGCGTGGTCATCCTGCGCGACCTCGGCCCGCTGCCGGAGAAGAAGCTCGACCACACCATGTGGGCCAAGGGCAAGCAGCTGATCAACGACAACACCAACCAGCCGCTGCGCCCCGAGGACGTCGTCGTCGGCTCGCTGACCTTCGCGACGCCGGACGGCCTCGAGGAGAGCCAGGACGACTACCAGGAGCAGCTCGCCAAGGCGGCCCTGATGATCATCCGGCTCAAGCCGGACGACATCAAGGACAAGCGCGAGCGCGAGTGGAGCCACCAGGGCATCGTCGCGTTCTCCAAGATCTGCACCCACGTCGGCTGCCCGATCAGCCTGTACGAGCAGCAGACGCACCACGTGCTGTGCCCGTGCCACCAGTCGACGTTCGACCTGTCCGACGGCGCGCGTGTGCTCTTCGGCCCCGCCGGCCACCCGCTGCCGCAGCTTCGGATCAGCGTCAACAGTGAGGGCAACCTCATCGCGCTCGGCGACTTCGAGGAGCCCGTCGGCCCGGCATTCTGGGAGCGTTCATGAGTACCATGACCGACGACGCGCCGACCCGCCGCGGTCGGCCGACGAACCCGGGTGAACGGGTCGCGGAGTGGACCGACGGCCGGCTCGGGCTCTACAAGCTGGCCAAGTCCAACCTGCGCAAGATCTTCCCGGACCACTGGTCCTTCATGCTCGGCGAGATCTGCCTGTACAGCTTCGTGATCCTCATCCTCACGGGTGTGTATCTGACGCTGTTCTTCCACCCGAGCATGAACGAGGTCGTCTACCACGGCCCGTACGCGCCGCTCGACGGTGTGCAGATGTCCGAGGCGTACGCCTCCACGATGCACATCAGCTTCGAGGTCCGCGGCGGTCTGCTGGTCCGGCAGATCCACCACTGGTCCGCGCTGATCTTCATCGCCGCGATGATCGTGCACATGATGCGCGTCTTCTTCACCGGCGCGTTCCGCAAGCCGCGCGAGCTGAACTGGCTCTTCGGCTGGACGCTGCTCTTCCTGGGCATGTTCACCGGGTTCACCGGCTACTCGCTCCCGGACGACCTGCTGTCCGGCACCGGTGTGCGGTTCATGGAGGGCGCGATCCTGTCGGTGCCGATCGTGGGCACCTACCTGTCGATGTTCCTGTTCGGCGGGGAGTTCCCCGGCCACGACTTCGTGGGCCGCTTCTACTCGGTGCACATCCTGCTGCTGCCGGGTCTGATGGCCGGTCTGCTGGTCGCGCACCTGATCCTGGTCTTCTTCCACAAGCACACCCAGTTCCCGGGTGCCGGCAAGACCGAGAAGAACGTCGTCGGCGCCCCGCTGATGCCGATCTACATGGCCAAGGCCGGCGGCTTCTTCTTCCTGGTCTTCGGTGTCATCGCCGCGATCGCCGCGGTGGCCACGATCAACCCGATCTGGACGATGGGCCCCTACCGGCCGGACCAGGTGTCCACCGGTGCCCAGCCCGACTGGTACATGGGCTTCTCCGAGGGCCTGATCCGTGTGATGCCCGGCTGGGAGATCAGGGCCTGGGGCCACACCCTGGTGCTCGGCGTCTTCATCCCGCTGCTGATCTTCCCGCTGGTGATGATGGCGATCGCCGTCTACCCGTTCATCGAGTCCTGGGTCACCGGTGACAAGAACGAGCACCACCTGCTCGACCGGCCGCGCAACCGCCCGGTGCGCACCGGGTTCGGTGTCGCCTGGCTGACCGAGTACTTCGTGCTGCTGATCGGTGGCGGCAACGACCTGTGGGCCACGCACTTCCACCTGTCGATCAACGCGATCACCTGGTTCGTCCGGGTCAGCTTCTTCGTGGCTCCGGTGATCACGTTCTGGATCACCAAGCGGATCTGCCTGGGGCTCCAGCGCCGGGACCGCGACAAGGTGCTGCACGGGCGGGAGAGCGGCATCATCAAGCGGCTGCCGCACGGCGAGTTCATCGAGGTGCACGAGCCGCTGTCCCAGCAGCAGCTGCACGTCCTCACCGCGCACGAGCAGCCGCGGCCGATCGACCTCGGCCCGGAGACCGACGAGAACGGGGTGGCCCGCAAGGTCAGCCCGATCGCGAAGGTCCAGGCGAAGCTGTCGCAGGGGTTCTACGGCGAGCACAGCCAGATCCCGAAGCCGACGGCGGAGGAGTACGAGGAGATCACCAGCGGGCACGGTCACCACTAGCCCGCACGTCGCGCACGCCACACCCGGCCCGGGGCCGGGCACCCGTAACCAGGGTGCCCGGCCCCGGGCCTTTGGGTGCCGCAAGGGGCGCGTGGGGGCACCGCCCAGGCGCAGCTCTGGGGGAGAACGGAGCGACCAGCCACCCACCGGCCGGTGGTCCGGCAACGACAGGAACTGCCCCACTGGGCCGGTGACGACCTGCGGTCCGCGGACGGCTGGTCGCGCAGTTCCCCGCGCCCCTTGCGGGCGCTCGGCACCGGTAGGGTGCGGGGGACGTACCGCCCTAGGAACATGGAGCGTGAAGCCATGAGCGTTGTGCACCCCGCCGGAGGCGTACCCGGGGCCGCGCGCTCGTGGCCGGACATCCTGGGCGCCCTGATCCGCCGCGACGACCTCAGCTCCGCGGAGACCGCGTGGGCGATGGACTCGATCATGAGCGGCGAGGCCACCGACGCGCAGATCGCCGGCTTCGCGGTGGCGCTGCGCAGCAAGGGCGAGACGGTCGCGGAGATCGCCGGGCTGGTCGAGGCGATGTACGCGCACGCGACGACGATCGAGGTGCCCGGCCCGACCGTGGACGTGGTCGGTACCGGCGGCGACCGGTCGAACTCCGTGAACATCTCCACGATGTCGGCGATCGTGGTGGCCGGTACCGGCGCGCGGGTGGTGAAGCACGGCAGCAGGTCCGCGTCCTCCAAGAGCGGCGCGTCCGACGTGCTGGCCGCACTCGGCGTGAACCTCGACCTGCCCGCGCGGCGCGTCGCGGAGGTCGCCGTGGAGGTGGGCATCACCTTCTGCTTCGCGGTCCGGTTCCACCCGGCGCTGCGCCATGTGGCCGCCGCGCGCAGCGAGTTGGGGGTGGCGACGCCCTTCAACTTCCTCGGCCCGCTGACCAACCCGGCGCGGGTGCGGGCGCAGGCGACCGGCGTCGCGGACCTGCGGATGGCGCCGATCCTCGCCGGGGTGCTCGCCGAACGCGGTTCCTCGGCGCTGGTGTTCCGCGGTGACGACGGGCTGGACGAGCTGACCACCACCGCGACCTCGCAGGTGTGGGTGGTCAAGGACGGCAAGGTGGAGCACACCGGGTTCGACCCGCGGGACGTCGGCCTGGAGCTGGTGCCGGTGGAGGCGCTGCGCGGCGGCGAGGCCGGGTACAACGCGGAGGTGGCCCGGCGGCTGCTCGCCGGTGAGCGCGGGCCGGTGCGGGACGCGGTGCTGCTCAACTCCGCGGCGACGCTGACCGCGTTGGGTGCCACCGGCGGCGGCACCCTGGAGGAGCGGATCAGCGCCGGCCTGGTCCGGGCGGCGGAGTCGATCGACTCGGGCGCGGCGGAGGGCGTACTGGAGCGCTGGGTGGCGGCGACCCGGGCGTAGCGAAGAAGCGCGGGCGCACGGCGCCGTCCACTTTCCGGACGGGGTCTTGCGCCCGCGCCGCCGTATGGCACAATCTTGTCCCAGGTCACGAGTGACAGCGCAAAGGCCCCGGCTCGCTGTCCGGCAACCCTCCGTCCGAGGCGGGGTGCCCCGGGTGATGACCAGGCTGTGATGCAGCGAGGCTCACAGCAAGCCGGACTGGGGAGTTCTTTCATGAGCAAGCGAATGCGTTAGGGCCTGTCGGCCCCGGTTCTGCCACCAGCAATTCCGCCCGATCACCTCTGCACCGCGCCGTCCGCGCGGCCGTTCCCGGCCGCCGCTTCGTGGTGTTTTCGCCTGCCTTCCGCCGGGAGTTCGCCTTGACCACCGCCGCCACCTCCGCCGCCCGCACCAGCACCACCAGCACCACCAGCACCGCCAAGAGCACGGTAGGGGTCGCCGCCACCGCCACCGCCACCGCCATCAGCGAAGGCGCCGACGCCGACTGCCCCACCTGTACGTCCGCCCCGCTGCCCGTACTCGGCCGGGACGTGCGGGTGCCGCTCGTCACCGGTGGGGAAGTGGGGTACGCCGCGCTCGACTACGCCGCGAGCGCCCCCGCGCTCCAGCGGGTGTGGGACGACGTCGCCGCCTACGCGCCGTACTACGGCAGCGTGCACCGCGGCGCCGGCTACCTCTCGCAGCTGTCGACCGACCTGTTCGAGCAGAGCCGCGAGACCGTCGCGGAGTTCCTGGGCTGCCGCCCGGACGACGAGCTGGTCTTCACCCGCTCCACCACCGACTCGCTCAACCTGCTGGCCGCCGCCCTCCCGGCCGGGACCCGCGTCTACGTCTTCGACACCGAGCACCACGCGGCCCTGCTGCCCTGGCAGCGCGTCGAGGGCGGGCAGGTCGTGTACCTGCCCGCGCCGCGCACCCCGGAGCAGGCCGTCGCCTCCCTGGACGTGGCGCTGCACGGCGCCCCCAAGGGCCCGAAGCTGGTCTGTGTGACCGGCGCGTCCAACGTCACCGGCGAGATCTGGCCGGTGCGCGAACTGGCGGCCGCCGCACACCGGCACGGCGCCCGGATCGTGCTGGACGCCGCCCAGCTCGCCCCGCACCACCCGGTGGACATCACCGCGCTCGATGTCGACTGGGTGGCCTTCTCCGGGCACAAGCTGTACGCGCCGTTCGGCGCCGGGGTGCTCGCCGGGCGGGCAGACTGGCTGCGGGACGCCGAGCCGTACCTCGCCGGGGGCGGCGCCACCCGCAAGGTCGCCCGCTCCGGTGACGAGCTGTCCGTGGAGTGGCACTCCGGCACCGCCCGGCACGAGGCCGGCTCGCCGAACGTGATCGGCGCCTACGCCATCGCGTCGGCGTGCAAGGCGCTCACCGAGGCGGGCTTCGACACCCTTGTCACCCGTGAGCGTGAACTGCTCGCCCGGCTGCGGGACGGCCTCGCCGCCTTCCCCGAGGTGCGGGTGCTCTCGCTGTTCGGGTCCGGCTCGGCCCGGGTCGGCGTGCTCTCCTTCGTCGTGCGCGGCTGGAACTCCTCCCACTTCGCGGCGGCGCTCTCGGCGGAGTACGGGATCGGTGTACGGGACGGGCTGTTCTGCGCGCACCCGCTGGTGCGGACCCTCCTGGACACGGAGCCGGACGAGCCGGGGGAGTGCGGCGCCCCCGACGCCGAGCCCGGTGAGCGCTCCCTGAACGCCGTCCGGGTCAGCTTCGGCGCGGGCACTCCCCAGGAGCACATCGACCGCTTCCTCGGGGCCGTCGGCACCCTCGTCCGCGAGGGCGCCGCATGGAGCTACCGCACCGAGGCGGGCCGCTGCGTCCCCGTCCGCTGACGGACGGCGCGCTCCACGAAGGCGCGGGCGGCCAGGAGTACGGGCAGCCAGGAGTACGGGCGGCTAGGAGTCCAGCCCGATGGAGAACGCGGCCTCCAGGTCGTGCTGGGAGTACGTCCGGAACGCCACGTGCGTGTCGGTCACCTCGACGCCCGGGATCTTGGAGATGCGCCCGGGGATGATGTCGGCGAGGTCGTCGTGGCGGGCGACCCGCACCAGGGCGACCAGGTCGTAGGTCCCGGTCACCGAGTACACCTCGCTGACGTGCTCCAGAGCGGCGATCGACTCGGCGATCTCGGGGATCTGGTCCACTGAGGTCTTGATGAGCACGATCGCGGTGATCACGGCTGGACGTCTCCTCGGGTGGGTGCGATGACGACGCTCACCTTACGCCGTGGCCGGTAGCAGACCCATGCGCACAGGAAGCCGAAGGCGAAACCGACCACGTGCGCGAGGTAGGCGACGCCGGGCCCGCCCTGCGCGGTCTGCGCGGCCAGCCACTGGAGCACGAACCAGAAGCCGAGCACCACCCACGCCGGGAAGCGCAGCGGCACGAAGAACAGGAACGGGAACAGGCTGGTCACCCGGGCCCTGGGATAGAGGTAGAGGTAGGCGCCCAGGGCCCCGGAGATCGCCCCCGACGCGCCGACCAGGCTCTGGGTGTCCCCGCTGTTGGCGAAGGCGAACCCGTAGGCGGCGAGGTAGCCCGCCGCGAGGTAGAACAGCGCGAAGCGCACCCGGCCCATGCGGCTTTCCACGTTGTCCCCGAAGACGTAGAGGAAGAGCATGTTGCCGATCAGGTGCAGCCAGCCGCCGTGCACGAACATCGAGGTCAGCACCGACAGGAACGGCACCTTCGGGAAGGCGCCCGGGGTGCGGCAGCCCGCGGGCAGGTCGAGTTGCGCGACCGGGGTGCGGCCGTGGAACAGCTCGCTGGGGATCACCCCCCAGCGGTCGAAGTACACCGCCTGCGCGCACTGGAGCGCGTGGCCGCTGCCGTAGAGCCGGACGAAGCCGGAGACCGGGCCGGCCAGGAAGACCGCGGTGCACAGGGCGATGAGCGCGTAGGTCACGACCGGACGGCGGCGGACCGGGTTCTTGTCGTACACCGGGATGACCATGCACCGATCATGACGGAAGCGGACCAACCGGCAGGGAACGCCTCGCCGCAGCGCGCCGTGCCTCCAAGGCCGTAGGGTGACCGGGGCACACACGCCCGTCCTGATGGGTAGGGGTGAGCCGAGGCCCGCCCCCGTGGACGCACCGAGACGAGAGAGGTGCCCGAGCCGATGACGGTTCCCCTGCCGACCGCGACCACCAGGTGGCGCTGCACCCTGTGCGGCAACCTGACGAGGTTCGACGTCACCCGTTCGACCCGGGTGGTCGAGTACGTCCACCTCGACCTGGGCGGCGAGCCGCGCACCGAGGAGACCGAGGTGCTCAGCGAGACCGTGGAGTCCGTGCGCTGCCGGTGGTGCAACGCGGTCGACCAGATCGAACTGGTGGACCGTCCCGGCAAGGACGTGACGGACGGTCCCGCACAGGGTTGAGTCCTGTTGCGGGGACAATGGAAGCAGCAGGCGACGGCCGGAGGGATCGAAGGAGGCCGGGAGGGCGCCGAGGAACCCGACAGGGAGTGACTGGTGGATGGTAACGGCGGCCGACCGCTGCCCGACGAGGAGCTCGCGCCGGGTCCCGGCGAGCCGACGCTCGACCGGCCGCTGCCCGAGGGCGTGCGCCACCGGGTGGTCGCCATCGCCGCCGACGCTTTCGGCGGGTTCACCTTCCCCGAACTGCCGGTGTCCCTGCGCCCGTACGCCCGTTTCACCCCCACCCGCCGCGTGAAGTACGCCGGGACCGCGCTCGCCGCCGCCCTGGAGTCCGACGCCGCGTTCCGGCAGAAGGTCGCCGGGCGGCTGCGCGAGGCGCAGCCGGAGCTGACCGGCGCGCTCGACGCCGGCACCGCGCCGCCGGCCGCCGATCCGCTGGACGTGGCCGCGGCGGCGTACCTGCTGCGCCCGGAGGGCTGGGCCAAGCTCGTGGCGACCGCGGGCGAGGAGGTCCAACGGGCCGACGCCGAGCGGGCCGACGAGGAGGCGGTGCGCGAACTCGCCCGGCTGCGCGAGGAGGTGGCCGCGCTCCAGGCGCAGGTCCGCGCGGACGCGGCCCGCGCCCGCGGCGAGCTGGACGCCGTACGCAAGGAGGGCGACGCGCTGCACCGCAAGCTGCGCGCCGCGCACAGCGACGTGAAGCGGGCGGAGTCCGCGCAGCGCAAGCTCCAGGCCGAACTGGACGAGGTCCGGGCGGCCGCCGCGCGCGAGCGCGCCGCGGCCGAGAGCGAGGCCCGCCGGCTGCGGACGAAGCTCACTGAGGCCGAGGCGGCCGTGGAGGCCGGGCGGCGCGCGGTGCGCGAGGGCCGCAGCGTGGAGGAGGTCCGGCTGCGGCTGCTGCTGGACACGGTGCTGGACGCGGCGGCCGGGCTGCGCCGCGAGTTGGCGCTGCCGCCGCGCGACACCCTCGGGGTGCGGCCGGCCGACACCGTGGACGCGGTGGCGCCCGGGGCGTTCAGCGCGCGCGACATCGCCACCAGGGCGCTGTCGGACACCGACCCGGCGCTGCTGGACCAGCTCCTCGCGCTGCCGCAGGCGCACCTGGTCGTCGACGGCTACAACGTCACCAAGACCGGTTATCCGGCGCTGCCGTTGGAGAAGCAGCGGCTGCGGCTGCTGGGGGGCCTGGCGGCGCTGGCCGCGCAGAGCGGCGCGGAGGTCACCTGCGTCTTCGACGGCGCCGACCTGGACATGCCGGTGCTGCTCGCGCCGCCGCGCGGGGTGCGGGTGCTGTTCTCCAAGGCCGGTGAGACCGCGGATGAGTTGATCCGGCGGCTGGTGCGGGCAGAGCCGCCCGGCCGGCAGATCGTGGTGGTCTCCGCGGACCGCGAGGTGGCCGACGGGGTGGCGAAGGCCGGGGCCCGCCCGGTGGCGTCGGTGCTGCTGCTCAAGCGGCTCGCCCGGGTCTGACGGCGCCAACTCACCGTCGTTTTCCGGCCGTTCGGCGGGGGCGCGGTGCGCGGGCCGGGCCGGCGGGCGGTGGCCGGTGTTCACTTGCGCACGACCGTCAACGCTGCGTTCGGTGACCCTCACCCCATGTGCAAGGTGCGTAAAGAATATGCGATGCGGTCGAGATTTTGCCTACAAGGATTTGAACCGATCACAGTCCGGTCACTAAGGTCGGGGCTCGTACCTCCGCGCAGTCGATCATCCAACCCGGGTGACGCTCGGAGGCCGCCCGCCAGTGAACCGGTAGGCGGCTGAAGGAAGAAGGAGACCGCCTTCGTGGCGTCCCACCGTCGTCCCAAGCCGGCAAGCCGCATGCGCGTCACCGTACTGACCGCCACCGCGGCGGCAGCGGTCGCGCTGTCCTCGCAGGCCGCCAACGCAGCGCCCGCCAAGGAGTCCGTCAAGGACGCCAAGTCCAAGGTCGACGCGCTGTACGACCAGGCCGAGCAGGCCACGCAGAAGTACGACGCGGCCAACGAGAAGCTGACGTCGCTGCAGAAGGACGCGTCCAACCTCCAGGACCAGGTCGCCCGCCAGCAGGAGAAGCTGAACAAGCTGCGGGACAACATCGGCGCGATCGCGGCCTCGCAGTACCGCAGCGGGGGCATCGACCCCTCGCTCCAGCTGTTCCTTTCCTCCAACCCGGACGACTACCTGGACCAGGCGAGCTCGCTCGACCAGATCACCTCGCTCCAGGCCGGCGCGCTCCAGCAGTTGGAGAGCGCGAAGCAGACGCTTGACCAGGAGCGGGCCCAGGCCGCCGCGAAGCTCGCGGAGGTGCAGAGCACCCGCGCGGACCTGGCGAAGAACAAGAAGGACGCGCAGACCAAGCTCGCCAAGGCGCAGACGGTCCTCAACAGCCTGACCGCCGCCCAGCGCGCGCAGATCGCGGCCCAGGACGCGGCCGCCGCCAGCCGGGCCAGCTCCCGGGTGGACCTCGGCAACGCCAAGGCCGCCAGCGCCCTCGCGCAGGCCGCGTTCGACGCCGCCAAGACCAGGATCGGCGACCCGTACTACTACGGCGCCACCGGGCCCAGCCAGTTCGACTGCTCGGGCCTGACCTCCTGGGCCTACGCCCAGGCCGGGGCCTCCATACCCCGCACCTCCGAGGAGCAGGCGAACGCCGGCACCCGGATCTACAGCGCCTCGCAGCTCGAAGTCGGCGACCTGGTCATCTTCTACGGCGACTTCCACCACGTCGGGCTCTACGCGGGCAACGGCATGGTGCTGCACGCCCCGAAGCCGGGCGCGGTCGTGCGCTACGAGGCGATGAGCGACATGCCCTTCGAGTTCGGCGTGCGGATCTGACGCACCGCACCACCCCGCAGCAACCGAGCGGCCGCTCCGTACCCCGGAGCCGGCCGCTCGCTTCTTCGCCCCGCGAGCTCCGCGAGCCCCGCGACGCGCCCGACTCCCGTACGGCGGACGGGTGATGAACACCTTGCCGAGCGGGCGGGCGGCGGGCGCGTGACCTGCGGTTCACGCGCGCGACGCAGCGGACGGCCGCCGGGGACCTTTGAACGGTGCGCCACGACGCGATTACTGTCAGCGTTCGTGGCTTCTCATCGACGCACCCCGAAACCGGGGCTTCGCACCTCCAGGGTCACCGTGCTGTCGGCGGCGGCCGCTGCAGCGCTGTCGGGCGGCGCCGCCCAGTTCGCGTCGGCCGACCCCGCCGGCGGGGCCGCCCCGGACGCCGCGACCCAACTCGACCGCCTTTATCAGCAGGCCGAGCAGGACACCCAGAAGTACGACGCCGCGCAGGAGACCGCCGAGCGGCTGCGCGGCGAGGTGGCCGACCTCCAGGACCGGGCCGCGCGCGGCCAGCAGCGGGTCAACGCGCTGCGCGACGACCTCGGCGCGGTCGCCGCCGCGCAGTACCGCGATGGCGCGGTGGACCCGACGCTGGCGCTGCTGCTGTCCGACCGGCCCGGCCAGTACCTCGACCAGGCGGCCGCGATCGACCGGCTCGGCGCCCGGCAGGCCGCTCAGCTGGCCGAACTCCAGGAGGCGCAGCGGGTGCTGCGGCAGGAGCGGGACCAGGCGGCCGGCAAACTCGCGGAGTTGCGGAGCACCACCGAGCAGCTCCAGCGCCGCAAGGCCGGCGTCCAGCAGGCGCTGGCCACCGCCCGGACCGTGCTCCACTCGATGCCCGCGTCCGCGCAGGCCGCCTACCGCGACGGCGACGGCTCGGTGCGCGCCTCCCGGGACCAGGCGCTGCCGCCGCTGCTGGACCTGCCGGCGTCCTCCGGGCGGGCCGCGCTCGCGGTCGCCGCGGCCCGCCGGATGCTCGGCGCGCCGTACGTGTGGGGCGCCACCGGGCCCGGCTCGTTCGACTGCTCCGGGCTGATGCAGTACGCGTACGCGCAGGCGGGGGTGGCGCTGCCGCGGACCTCGCAGGAGCAGATGAACGCGGGGCAGCACGTCCCGCTCAGCCAGGCCCGGCCCGGGGACCTGGTGATCTACCGCTCCGACGCCAGCCATGTCGCGATGTACGTCGGCGGCGGCCGGGTCATCCACGCGCCCTACCCGGGCGCGCGAGTGCGCTACGACCCGGTGGGGATGATGCCGATCACCGCGGTCACCCGGCCCTGAGGGCGCGCCGGACCGGCCGGGGCGCCGGGGGACCGGCGGTCGGCGGGTAATACGATCGCGGAATGGCTGGCGGGGTGCGCGGATCGCGGGTGGTGCGGGGGATCGCGGCCGGGGTCTGCGGGGCGGTGCTGGCCGCGGGGTGCACGTCGGGTGCGGCGAAGCCGAGCGCGGGGGAGTCGGTGGCGGCGGCCGCGCGGACGCTGCTGGCGCAGCGGTCGCACGCGGTGGTCCAGCGGGACCGTGCGGAGTTCCTGGCGGGGATCGACCCGAAGGCCACCCGGTTCCGGGCACGCCAGGTGAAGGTGTTCGCCGACCTCGCCGACGTGCCGCTGGCGGCGTGGTCGTACGAGGTGGTGCGGACCGGGGCGTTCGCCCTGCCGCCGAGCGCGGACGGCAGCGCGCGGACGGCGGTGGAGGTGCGGCTGGAGTACCGGCTGCGGGGATACGACAGCCGGCCGGTGGTCTCGACGGCGTACCTGACGGTGGCGCGGCGCGCGGGGCACTGGTACCTGGCCGGGGACGACGACGGGGCGGCGAGCGGGCACCGTACGGCGGTGCAGATCTGGGACCAGGGGCCGGTGCGGGTGGTGCGCGGGGCGCACAGCCTGGTGCTCGGGCTCGGCGACGTGCGGCGGCTGCGCGGGTACGCCGAGGACGCGGACCAGGCGGTCCCCGAGGTGCGGCACGCCTTCGGGTCGGGCTGGCCCGGAAACGTGGTGGTGGAGGCGCCCTCGACGCTGGACCAGATGGCGGCGCTGCTGTCGGCCGACCCGGCGGACTACCGGGGCATCGCTGCGGTCACGACCGGCGAGGGCGGCGGGAACACGGCGGCGCCCGCGGACCGGGTGGTCCTCAACCCGGCGGCGTTCGGCGAACTGTCCGCGTTCGGGCGGCAGGTGGTGCTCACCCATGAGACGACGCACGTCGCCACCCGGCTGTCCACGACCGCGTCCACTCCGCTGTGGCTGTCGGAGGGCGTCGCGGACTGGGTGGCCTACCGCGACTCGGGCCGCACCGCGCGGGAGATCGCGCCGGAGCTGGCCGCCGACGTCAGGGCCGGCCGTACGCCCGCCGCGCTCCCCACCGCCGCGGACTTCCGCTCCGACGCGAAGGACCTCGCGCAGGCGTACGAGGGCGGCTGGCTGGCCTGCCGGCTGATCGCCGACCAGTGGTCGCCGCAGACGCTGACGGCGTTCTACCGCGCGGTGGCGCAAGGTGGCACGCTCGACGCGCACCTGCGGGCCGCGCTCGGCATCGGGTCGGCGCAGTTCACCGCGCGGTGGCGGTCCTACGTGGAACAGGAGCTGGGGTGACCGGGGTGAGCGGACAGGACACGGGCGGCGCGCACGGCGAACCCGCCGACGCGGGGCCCGACTTCACCGCCGAGCAGGTCGCCCGGGGGCGGGAGCTGCGGCGGCAGGTGCTGCCCTTGTCGCTGGCCTCGTCCGCGGTCGCGCTCGCGCTGATGCTGGTGCTCGGCCTGACCTCGGGCGGGGCCCGGCTGGTCGCGGCGTTCGGGGAGAGCTGGGCGGTGCGGGTGGCGGGCGCCGCGGTGACGCTGGTGGTGCTCGGGGAGGCGGCCGGGCTGCCCTTCGCCGCCCGCGGCCGGGTGGTCCGGCGCCGCTACGGCCTGGTCACGCAGGGCTGGGGCGGCTGGGCGGTGGACCGGGCCCGCGGGCTGGCGGTGTCGCTGCCGCTCGCGCTCGGCGTGCTCTTCGCGGTCTACGCGCTCGCCGGCGCGACCCGCTGGTGGTGGGCGTGGGCGGCGCTCGGCGCGGCCGCGCTGACGGTGCTGCTGTCCTTCCTCGCCCCGCTGGTCCTCGAGCCGCTCTTCAACCGCTTCACGCCCATGGCGCCCGGCGCCCTGCGCACCGACCTGCTGGCGCTGGCCGCCCGGGACGGCGTCGCCGTGAAGGACGTGCTCGTCGCCGACGCCTCCCGCCGGACGACCGCGCTCAACGCGTACGTGTCCGGGCTCGGCGGCACCCGCCGCATCGTCGTCTACGACACCCTGCTGGAGACCGCCGACCCGCGCGAGGTGGAACTCGTCGTCGCCCACGAACTCGGCCATGTCGTCCACCGCGACGTGGCCCGCGGCACCGCGCTGGGCGCGCTCGGCGCCGCGGCCGGGGTGTGCGTACTGGCCGCCGTCGTCAGCTGGGCGCCGCTGCTGCACGCCGCCGGGGTACGGCACTTCGCCGACCCGCGCTCGGGCTGGCTGCTGGCGGCCGCGGCCGCGGTCGGCGGCACCCTCGGCGGTCCGCTCACCGCCGCCCTCAGCCGCCGGGTCGAGCGCCGCGCCGACCGGCACGCCCTGGACACCACCGCCGACCCGGCGACCTTCGTCGCCATGCAGCGCCGGCTGACCGTGGCCAACGTGGCCGACCCGGCGCCGCCCCGGCTCGCGCACGCGCTCCTCGGCAGCCACCCGACGGCCGCCGAACGCATCGCGGCCGCCCGCGCCTGGGCCGCCGCGCACCCGCCGGCACAGTGAGGCGGTACTGTCGGCAGCGATGGAAAAGACCCTCGTCGTCACCAACGACTTCCCGCCGCGGCCCGGCGGCATCCAGGCGTTCGTGCACAGCATGGCGCTGCGGATGGACCCCGAGCAGGTCGTGGTGTACGCCTCCACCTGGCGGGACGGGCGCGAGGTCGCCCGCTTCGACGCCGAGCAGCCCTTCACGGTCGTGCGGGACCGGACGAAGATGATGGTCCCGACCCCCCGGGTCACCCGGCGCGCGGTCCAGCTCCTGCGCGAACACGGCTGCTCGTCGGTGTGGTTCGGGGCGGCCGCCCCGCTCGGCCTCATGGCGCCCGCCCTGCGCAGGGCCGGCGCCCGCCGGCTCGTCGGCACCACCCACGGCCACGAAGCCGCCTGGGCGCAGCTGCCCGCCAGCCGCCGACTGCTGCGCCGGATCGGCGAGGGCACCGACACGCTGACCTACCTCGGGGAGTACTCGCGGTCCCGGATCGCGGCCGCGCTCACCCCCGAGGCGGCCGCGCGGATGGTCCAACTGCCGCCCGGCGTCGACGAGAAGGTCTTCCACCCCAGTCCCGACGGCCCGGTGCTGCGGGCCCGGCTCGGGCTCGCGGACCGGCCGGTCGTCGTCTGCGTGTCCCGGCTGGTGCCCCGCAAGGGGCAGGACACGCTGATCCTGGCGATGCCCCGCATCCTGCGGGAGGTGCCCGACGCGGTCCTCCTCCTCGTCGGCGGCGGGCCCTACCGCGGCGACCTGGAGAAGCTCGCGGCCCGGACCGGGGTCGCCGCGGCCGTCCGCTTCACCGGCAGCGTGCCCTGGGCCGAACTCCCCGCGCACTTCGGGGCCGGCGACGTCTTCGCGATGCCGTGCCGGACCCGGCGGGGCGGGCTCGACGTCGAAGGGCTCGGCATCGTCTACCTGGAGGCGTCCGCGATGGGCCTGCCGGTCGTCGCCGGCGACTCCGGGGGCGCGCCCGACGCCGTCCTCGACGGCGAGACCGGGTACGTCGTGCCCGGGGGTTCCCCCGAGCAGGCCGCCTCCCGCATCCTCGCGCTCCTGCGCGACCCCGAACTGCGCGGCGCCCTGGGCGCCCGGGGCCGCGCCTGGGTCCACGACACCTGGACCTGGGACCTCCTGGCGTCCCGCCTCCAGTCCCTCCTCTAGGCCGTGTCTGACAAATCCCGCCTGGCCGACGGGGTCTGGCACGCACGCTCGCTGCGTTGTCGGTCGTCAGCGCAGCCCGCTGCGCTCTCTCCCCCAGAGCTTCGCCTGGGAGGGACCCCCACCCTCCGCCTTGCGAGCGCACGCACCAGACCCCGTCAGCCCCCGCCCTTCGGGCGGGACGACGCTATTTGTCAGACACGACCTAGCTCGACCGCGCATGCCGTGGCCGTGGGCGAACTCGTTCACGGTGCCCTCGCCGTCCCGCCCGCCGGGGAAAGCACCTTCTGCCGGGGCGGCGCCGGACGGCGCCGCCCCGGCGCATTCCCACCCGGCGCCCCCGGTGCGGTGGCGCCGGCGGTCACAGGGCGGTGAGGGCGCTGACGATCGCGGTGGTCAGGTGGGGGAGGTAGTCCTCGTCGATGCGGTCGGCGGTCGCGAACAGGCGTGTGAGCAAGGGTGAGATGAGCAGGTCGAGGCCGAGTTCGCGGTCGAGGTCCGCGGAGAGTTCGCCCCGGTCGACCGCGCGGGTGAGGACTTCGGCGACGGCGGTGCGGCGCGGCTGGGTGACGACGGCGTGCAGGGCGGTGGCGAGCTCGGTGGCGCGGGTGGTCTCGACCAGGAGGTCAAGGACGATCCGGCGGACGCGGGGGTCGGCGGTCTGCGCGACGATCACGTCGAGGAACGCGTGGACGTCACCGGCCAGCGACCCGGTGTCCGGCACCCGCGGCAGGTTGTCCCGCATGACCGCCCCCACCACGTCGACCAGCATGGCCTGCTTGGACGGCCAGCGGCGGTAGACCGCCGCCTTGCCTACGCCGGCCCGGCGCGCCACGGCGTCCATCGACATCCGCGCGTAGCCCGTCTCGGCCAGCTGGTCGAACATCGCGCCGGTGATAGCGGTGGTCACCGCCTCCTGGAACACCGCCGCTCCCGCAGGTCGGCGGTCTTTCGGCCCGCCCCCGGCCGGCGGGTCCCCGGGTACGTCGTGCGTACGCGGACCGCGCTCGGGAGTCGGGGGCGAGGTGGTGCGGGGCGGAGGTGTGCGTCTGGTGGTCATGCCCCCCACGATATCGCGACGGAACGGTTGCGTTCCATCCGTCAGGGGTGTTAGCTTCGTTGCGACGGAACGGACTCGTTCCAACGAAGAGCGGAAGGTATGCCATGAAGATCCACCCCCTGCGCATCGGCCGCACCAAAGTCCCGTTCGGGCAGTTCCACGGCGGCCTGGCCGGCGCCGACCTCGACGAATTCGTCACCGACAAGGACCACTTCATCTGGGTACCGATCCACGCCTACCTGCTGGAACACCCCGGCATCGGCCCGATACTCGTCGACACCGGCATCAGCCCCGAGCAGACCGAACACATCGAGTACTACCGCGGCTCGATCATGGAACACGTCATGGACGACGACGAGTACGACCTCCCCGCCGACCAGACCCTCACCGCGCAACTCGCCCGCCTCGGCCACACACCGCGGGACATCAGCGCCGTGATCATCACCCACTTCCACGAAGACCACGTCGGCGGCCTCAACCTCCTCGCCCACGCACCCGTATACCTGGGCGCGAACGAGTACGCCGCACGCGAGGAGAAGGCACTCGGCCTGATACCCCTGGCCTTCCCCCCTTCCATCAAGGCGATCACCGACTGGCGGCCCATCCAGTTCACCGGCCCCGCCCTCGGCGGCTTCGACACCTCGGCCGACCTGTTCGGCGACGGCAGCGTCATCGCCCTGCCCACCCCCGGACACAGCCCCGGCAGCACCAGCGTCCTCGTCGACCACCGCTACCTGCTCACCGGCGACGCCATGTACACGATCCGCCACCTCGCCGTCGAGGACCTGCGCGCCATCCAACTCGGCAGCGAAGACCACTACGTCGACTCGATCCGCCGCATCCAGTGGCTGCGCCGCGCCATCCCGGACCTCCTCATCCTCCCCGCGCACGACGACACCCCGTACGGCCTGCGCCTGACCGCCGGCCTGGCCACCGGCGAACTGTCCGACCGCGACGCACGCTGGGCCAAGGACTGGGAGCGCGACACCTTCGACGAGGCGGTCCGGCTCAACCCCGCCCGCCGCCCCCGCTTCATCCCCGACCCCGACGGCGGCCCCGTCGGCACCGTCTCCTGACCACCCGCCCCCACGTCGCGAGACGCCCACCCCACCCACCACAGGGCACACACCACGTGTCCTGCCGGACCACGCACAGCAGTTACGAAAACAGAGAAGAGCAAACCGACATGACCACCGACACGAACACCGACGCCCCCGCGACCGACGCGCCGAAGCCGAACGCCGAGCAGGCCGAGCGGGCGGTGCAGGCGATGCTGAACGTCCCGCAGGGCCGTGAGAACCTCGTCGCCCACATCACCGTCCCCGACTACACCGCCTGGCGGGCCCGCTTCGACGCCGCCCCGCAGGACGGTGCCCCGGCGGGAATCTCCGGTACCACCCTGTTCCGCAACATCGACGACGACAGCCTGCTGGTCCTGGTCGACGCCGCCGGCGCGGAGGAGGCCCGGCAGTGGGCCCACGGCGGTTGGAAGACGACCGTCCCGGAGCAGGGACAGGTCGGCGCCCCCGCCTTCTACCTCGGCGTCGACGCCGACATCGCCCTCGCCACCGAGGGCCCGATGAACGTCCTGGTCCGCTTCCAGCTCTCCGACTACGGCACCTGGCACGGACTCTTCCAGTACATGGAGGCCAGCCGCGTCTCCGGCGGCGTGACCAACTCGAGGGTCTTCCGCAACATCCACGACGGGAACGACGTGCTGGTGCTCGCCGACATCGCCGGCGCCCAGCGAGCCCGCGACTGGCTCATCGTGGACCAGCTCACCGGATACCCCGCCGCGACCGGCGTCGACAAGGGAACCTGGCGCTACATCACGGAACTGCCCGCCGGCGACGGTTCCCAGCAGTGAAAACCCCGTACCACCACGCCACCCGGCGGCCCGGCCTCCCGGCCCGGCCGCAGGGTGGCGTGGTGGCGCGTGCTGCCTAGCCGGCGTGGCCCGCAGCGTCCTCGACCCGGGTGAACTGGAGGACATGGGTGCGGGCCCACTCGGCGAAGGTGGTCAGGGGGATGCCCAGCGCCCGCGCGAACTCCGGGCGGGCCGGCTGACCCACCTGGTCGGTCCAGATGTGTCCGGCGCCCCAGGACGGCATGCCCGCCGCGAGGGCCTCCGCCACGGTCATCGCCGGCGCGGTGACCGGCACCCCCGACACGGCGGACAGCGTGCGCGCGATCTGCGTCATGGTGAGCCGGTCGCCGGCGAGTTCCAACTCGACCTGGTGGAACCGGTCGGGGTCGGCGATGGCGTGGGCGACGGCCGCCGCGATGTCCGCGCCCGCCACGAGCGGCACCTCGGTCTCGGGCCGCAGCACCGTCAACAGGCCGCCGGCCAGGCCGCGGGGCGCCAGCTTGGGCAGGTTCTCCATGAAGAACGCCGGCTTGACCACCGTCCACCGCGCGAAGCCGGCGCCCCGCACCCGCTCCAGGATCTCCTGCTTGGTCTCGAAGTAGCCCGCCATCGCGGCCCATCGGCCCTCCGCCCAGCCGGGCGCGCGGGTGTGCTCGCCGACCCCGCTGGTCGAGGACTGCACGAACTGCCGTACGCCCGCGGCGCGTGCCGCGTCGATGAGGTGGCCGGCCTGCGCCAGCTCCGCGGCGAAGTCGACGCTGGTCTCGGTCATCGGCGGCATCTGCACGGAGAAGACCGCCCGGACCCCGTCGACGGCGGCGTCCAGCGAGGACCGGACGGACAGGTCGGCCGTCACCAGCTCCGCCCCCAGCGCGCGGACGGCCCGGGCGGCGGCGGTGTCCGGGTCGCGGACGAGCGCGCGGACCGGCGTGCCGGCGGCCAGCAGGGCGCGGGCGGTGTGGCCGCCTTGGTGGCCGGTGGCACCGGTGACCAGTACGGGCAGGTCGTCTGCGGTCATGGTTCTTGCTCCTCACGGGGCCGGACAGCAAAACGGCGGGGCCCGCCGTTTCCGTGTCGGCTAAGATATGGCGGGCCCCGCCGTTTATCAAGTGAGGACGTCATGACCGGTCAGCGCGCGGACGCGCGGCGCAACTACCAGCGCATCCTCGCCGTCGCCGAGGCCGAGGTCGCCGCTCGGGGGGCGGACGCCTCGCTGGAGCAGATCGCACGCACCGCGGGCGTCGGCTCCGCCACCGTGCGCCGCCACTTCCCGACCCGCCAGGCGCTGCTGGCGGCCGTGTTCCGGGAACGCGTCGGCCACCTGTGCGAGCGCGCAGGCCGGCTGGCCGGAGCCGGCGACAGCCGTGCCGCGCTCCTGGAGTGGGTCCGCGCGCTGGTGGACTACGCCGTCTCCGCCCGCGGCCTCGCCGACGCGCTCACCTACGAGCCGCCCACGGATGTGCCCGCCGACGCGCCCGACGGGCACTCCTGCGGCGGCGACCTCGAAGCGGCGGCCGCACTGCTGCTCCGGCCTGCGGCCCGCGACGCGGTGGTCCGGCCGGATGTCACCCCGCACGACGTGGTCACCCTCGCGGTCGGCATCGCGCTGGCCACCGAACACCACCGCGACCCCGCCGCGCAGGCCGCGCGCCTGCTGCGCCTCGCGATCGAGGGGCTGAGCCCCGGGCCGGCGGCCGGCACCTCCTGAGGACGGCTCGGCGCGCGCCGAGGGCGATCCTCCGCCGTTCGGCAAGGGCGCCCCGGAAAGGGTCAGTGGGGCCAGACCGCGGGGTCGGGGGTGAAGCGGACGCGGAGGGCGCCGTCGCGGAGGGCGGCGCCCTGGACGGTGCAGCGGCGCAGCGCGGAGGGGAGCGGGAGAATCCGGCGGAAACCGCCGGCGTCCACGACGAGTTCGTCCCCGCGCCGGACCAGGTCGAGCCCGTCGCGCTGCGCTCCCGGAAGGGGGAGCACCCACAGGAAGTGCCCCTCGCTGCCGAGGAGGTCCCGCACCTCCCAGGGCTCGGCGGGCCGCGCGGGCCCGCCGGACAGGGGCACCGCGGAGAGCTCCGCGAGGTCGGCGGGGGAGCCCGGCACCCGCCCGAGGTGCGGCAGTTCGACCAGCGGCACCCCGTCGGCGGCACACGCCTCGCCCAGCGCCTTGAGTTCGGCCTGCTGCTGCCCGGACAGCCCCGCCAGGAACGCGTCGGCCGAGCCGGTCGGCAGCAGCCGGTTGGCGACGACCGCGGCGAGCCGGTGCCCGAACAGCGCCAGCCCGGTACGCGCGGTGCGCAGCACCTCCTGCGCGCGGGCGCCGGGTTCGACGACGACGGCGACCGCGGTGGCCGGGTCCTCGATCACCCTCTGCACGGCCGCGAGTTGGCGGTCGGCACGGGCGGCGGCGTCGTACGCCCACTCCGCGGGCATCGGGACACCCGCGAGCTGGGCGAGCACCGGGCGCAGCGCCCGGGCGGCCTGGCGGTCGGCGGGCAGCAACCGCCACAGGTAGCGGCGCAGTTGCTCCGGCAGCGCGAGCATCCGCAGCGCGTCGCGCACCGCGGGCAGGTCCACGACGACCAGGTCCCAGGGTGCCGGTTCGACGCCATCCAAGTCCGGCTCACCCGTGTCCGGCCCACCCGCACCCGCGTCGTCCTCACCGGGCAGCACCCGGGCGTACCGCAGCGCCCGCAGCAGCGCGAGCGGGTCGGCGCCCGGCAGTTCGGTCAGCTCCTCCGGGTCCAGCGGCGCCGCCCCCAGCAGCGTCAGCAGCGCGCCCACCCGGCTCTGCGTGTCGAGCGCGCCCTCCCGGAAGGCGGCGGCCGGGTCCACCCGGCCGACGGTCAGCCCCGGCACCGCCGCCACCGCGGCCAGCCGGTCGGCGGTGAGCAGCAGGGTGCGGCGGCCCGCGGCGGCCGCCGCGCTCGCGACGGCGGTGGCCACGGTGGTGCGGCCGGCCCCGGCGGCGCCGGTGACCAGCAGCGTGCGGACCTCGGTCACGCGCCGACCGGCTTGCCGGGCTCGGCGGCCGCGTCGCCGGACTCCACCCGCTGCTTCAGCCCGGCCAGCGCGCGGTCGATGATGACCTTCTCGGCCTTCCGCTTGATCATCCCGAGCATCGGGATCTTCACGTCGACCGTCAGCTGGTAGGTGACCTCGGTCCGGCTGCCGCCGTCCAGCGGCGCCAGCGCGTAGGAGCCGTCGAGGGTGCGCAGCATCTGGGACTTCACCAGCGACCAGCGCACCTCGTCCGCGCCGATCCACTCGTACGCCAGGGTGTGGTCGTCCTTGATCGCGCCCGCGTCGAGCACCAGCCGCACCTGGGCGGCGCGCCCGGCGTCGTCGGTGGCGAGCACCTCCGCCTGCTTGACCTCGCCGGTCCACTCCGGATAGCGGTCGAAGTCGGCGATGACTCCCATGACCGCGGCCGGCGCCGCCTCGATGGTGATGCTCGACCTCGTGTGTTCCGCCATCGCCGTGGCCCTCCGGACTACTGGTGCATCTGGTGAGAGTGCTGCTGAGCGTGCCGCTCGCGTGCGTACTGCCCGACGGGTGGAAGGCTATCGCGCCCTCCCGGGCACCAGCTCACCACTGGAGCACCCACGGGGCGCGGGTGTGGTTGAAGTGGCCGACGTTGACGCACTCGGTGCGGCCGATCCGGGTGCGGCGCACCAGCGGCTGGTGCACGTGGCCGAACAGCGCGTACTTCGGCTGGAGCGTCCGCACCGCGTCGAGCAGCGCCTGGCTGCCGCGCTCGAACCGCCGGGCGGCGGTGTCGTAGCACAGCTCGGGGACGGCCGGCGGGATGTGCGAGCACAGCACGTCCACCGGGCCGAGCGCGGCGACCTTCGCGGCGTACGCGTCCTCGTCGACCTCGTAGGGGGTGCGCATCGGGGTGGGCAGGCCGCCGCCGACGAAGCCGAAGACGCGGCCGCCGATCTCGGTGGTGGCGCCGTCCAGCACGGTGGTGCCGGGCCGGGCGTACTGCGCCCACAGGCCGGGCACGTCCACGTTGCCGTAGGTGGCGTAGGTGGGGGTGGGGAAGGCGGCGAACAGCTCGGCGTACTGCTTGCGTACGGCCTGCTCGATCAGCGCGGGCCGGTCCAGGTCCGCCCACAGCTCGCGGTCGAGGTCGCGGGCTTCTGCGAAGCGGCGGGCGGTGCGCAGCTCCACCATGCGGTCGGCGTTGGCCGTGCCGAACAGGTCGGGGAAGATGCCGCGGGAGTGGTCGGCGTAGTCGAGGAAGAGCACCAGGTCGCCGAGGCAGACCAGCGCGTCGGCGCCGTCCCCGGCCCGCGCCAGCGCCTCGCTCGCGCCGTGTACGTCACTGACCACGTGAACCCGCATGCCGCAACCCTATGCTCGGTGTGTGACGCTGGGAACATCCGGCCGGCGTCCCCCGCGTCCCCCTACCCCGACGCTTTACCGATGGGTAACGTGTCGGCAGTCCAGACCTTCCCTCCGGGTGCGACGCGGCACCGATGAGGAGCAGCAGCCTTGCGTGAGTTCAGCCTTCCGGCCCTGTACGAATTCCCCGCGGACGGCAACCTGACCGACCTGGTCCGGCGCAACGCGACGCAGCATCCGGACACGCCCGTGATCGGCCGCAAGGACGGCGAGGGGCGCTGGCAGGACATCACCGCGGCCCGCTTCCTCGCCGAGGTGCGCGAGGCGGCCAAGGGCCTGATCGCCTCGGGGGTGGAGCCCGGCGACCGCGTCGCGGTGATGTCCAGGACCCGCTACGAGTGGACGCTGCTGGACTTCGCGATCTGGACCGCGGGCGCGGTGACCGTACCGGTGTACGAGACGTCGTCCGCCTCGCAGGTGGAGTGGATTCTCGCCGACTCCGGCGCGGTCGCGGTGGTGGTGGAGACCGCGGCGCACGAGGCGGCGGTGGAGTCCGTACGGGAGGGGCTGCCGCAGCTCAAGCACGTGTGGCGGATCGACGGCGGCGGGGTGCGCACGCTGGTCGAGGCCGGCAGCGACGTCGCCGAGGCGGTGGTCGACGAGCGCTCCACGGCCGCGGGCGCCGACGCCCCGGCCACCATCGTCTACACCTCCGGCACCACCGGCCGCCCCAAGGGCTGCGTGCTCAGCCACCGCAGTTTCTTCGCGGAGTGCGGCAACGTGGTGGAACGGCTGGGCCCGCTCTTCCGCACCGGGCACTCCTCGGTGCTGCTCTTCCTGCCGCTGGCGCACGTGCTGGGGCGGCTGGTGGAGGTGTGCAGCGTGATGGCGCCGATCCGGCTCGGGCACGTCTCCGACGTCAAGCACCTCACCGACGACCTCCAGGGGTTCCGGCCGACCCTCGTCCTCGGGGTGCCGCGGGTCTTCGAGAAGGTCTACAACACCGCCCGGGCCACCGCGCAGGCGAGCGGCAAGGGCCGGATCTTCGACCGCGCGGCCGATGTCGCGGTCGCCTACAGCAAGGCGCTGGACACCCCCGGCGGGCCCTCGTTCAAGCTGCGGCTGACCCACCGCGTCTTCGACCGGCTCGTCTACGGCAAGCTGCGCGCGGTGCTCGGCGGCCGCGCGACCCACGCGATCTCCGGCGGCGCCCCGCTGGGCGAGCGGCTCGGCCACTTCTACCGCGGCCTCGGCTTCACCGTCCTGGAGGGCTACGGGCTCACCGAGTCGTGCGCGGCCACCGCGTTCAACCCGTGGGACCGTACGAAGATCGGTACGGTCGGGCAGCCGCTGCCCGGCTCCACGGTGCGGATCGCCGACGACGGCGAGGTGCTGCTCTACGGCGAGCACCTCTTCACCGGCTACTGGAACAACGACGCGGCCACCGCCGAGGCGGTCTCCGACGGCTGGTTCCACACCGGGGACCTCGGCGCCCTCGACAACGACGGGTACCTCACGATCACCGGGCGCAAGAAGGAGATCATCGTGACCGCCGGCGGCAAGAACGTCGCGCCCGCGGTCATCGAGGACCGCATCCGCGCGGACGCGCTCGTCGCCGAGTGCATGGTCGTCGGCGACCAGCGGCCCTTCGTCGCCGCGCTCATCACCCTCGACGAGGAGTTCCTCCCGCGCTGGGCCGAGCAGCACGGCAAGACCGGCCGCACCCCCGCGGAACTGCTCGACGACCCCGACCTGCTCGCTGCCCTCCAGCACGCCGTCGACAGCGGCAACACCGCGGTCTCCCGCGCCGAGTCGGTCCGCAAGTTCCGCGTCCTGCCGGTCCAGTTCACCGAGCAGTCCGGCCACCTCACCCCCTCCCTCAAACTCAAGCGCAACGTGGTCGCCGCCGACTTCGCCGCGGACATCGAGTCCCTCTACGCCGCCTGACGCGAGAGGTCCGCACCTCGGCACCCGGGGCAACCCGACCTCCTTCGGGTACCGTCGAAGCATGAGCGAAGCGGATGCGTGGGCGACGGCAAGCGCGGAAGACATCGCGGCGGAGAAGGCGCGCCGCAAGGCGCAGGCGGGCGAGGTGCCGGGGTCCGCCGCCGACGAGTTGCGGCGGCTGGCGGAGGCCGTGGGCGAGGTCGTCACGGAGAAACTGGCGACCCTGCGCAGCCCCGCGGTGCAGATCGCGGCCCAGGGCGTCCTGTCCCAAGTGCGTTCTGTTGTCGAACCCATCAAGGAACGCAACCCGGACGTGTTCGATCACCTGAGCACCGCCGGAGCCGAACTCCTGGCGGCCTACCGGTCCGCGGTGGCCGGCGCGGAGGCCCGCTGGACCTCAGGTGGGCCCTCCTCGCGTTCAACGGCTGAACACATCGACCTCGACTGACCCCCTCTCCGGTACGGTTCTCTTAGCGGGGATCGACCGAAAACTGAGGGACACATGGGACTCACCATCGGCGTCGACATCGGCGGCACCAAGATCGCGGCCGGAGTGGTCGACGAGGAAGGCGCGATTCTCGAGACCGTCAAGGTGCCGACTCCGTCGTCTCCCGAAGGCGTCATCGACGCGATCGTGGCGGCGGTACGCCAGGTCAGCACCGGTCACCAGATCGAGGCCGTCGGCATCGGCGCCGCCGGCTACGTCGACGACAAGCGCGCCACCGTACTGTTCGCGCCCAACATCAACTGGCGGCACGAAGCGCTCAAGGACAAGGTCGAGCAGCGCGTCGGCCTGCCCGTCGTGGTGGAGAACGACGCCAACGCGGCGGCGTGGGGCGAGTACCGCTTCGGCGCCGGACAGGGCCACTCCGATGTGATCTGCATCACGCTCGGCACCGGTCTCGGCGGCGGCATCATCATCGGCAACAAGCTGCGCCGCGGCCGCTTCGGCGTCGCCGCGGAGTTCGGCCACGTCCGGGTGGTGCCCGACGGCCTGCTCTGCGGCTGCGGCAGCCAGGGCTGCTGGGAGCAGTACGCCTCCGGCCGCGCCCTGGTCCGCTACGCCAAGCAGCGCGCCAACGCCACCCCGGAGAACGCCCAGGTGCTGCTGGCACTCGGCGACGGCACCCCGGAGGGCATCGAGGGCCGGCACATCAGCGCCGCCGCCCGGCAGGGCGACCCGGTCGCGATCGACTCCTTCCGGGAGCTGGCCCGCTGGGCCGGCGCGGGCCTGGCCGACCTCGCCTCGCTCTTCGACCCCTCGGCGTTCATCGTCGGCGGCGGCGTCTCGGACGAGGGCGAACTCGTCCTCGACCCGATCCGCAAGTCGTTCCGGCGCTGGCTGATCGGCGGCGAGTGGCGGCCGCACGCCCAGGTGCTCGCCGCCCAACTCGGCGGCAAGGCCGGCCTGGTGGGCGCCGCGGACCTGGCCCGCCAGGGCTGATCCGCCCCGCCGGAGGCAGGCCCGCCACCGGTACGATCCCGCACGACCCGCACACCACGACGAAGGCGCAGCGCGAGTGGAAGATCTGCCGAGTTCCGCGACGGAGCCTGGGGGCTCGGCGGTCATCCGCGTCCTGAGCTACAACGTCCGCTCGCTGCGGGACGACACGGAGGCGCTGGCCCGGGTGATCCGCGCCTGCGCCCCCGACCTCCTCCTCGTCCAGGAGGCCCCGCGGTTCTTCCGGTGGCGCAAGGCCGCGGCCCGCCTCGCCGAGTCGACCGGCCTGTTCTACGTGACCGGCGGCGCCCCGGCGGCCGGGCCGATGATCCTCGCGTCCCTGCGGGCGCGGGTGATCCGCACCGAGGACATCCTGCTGCCGCGCACCCCGGGGCTGCACCAGCGCGGCTTCGCCACCGCGGTCCTGGGGTTCGGCGGGGCCCGGCTGTCCGTGCTCAGCGCGCACCTCAGCCTGCGCGCCGAGGAGCGGCTGGAGCAGGCCGCGCTGCTGCTGCGCCACCTCGACGCCCTCGGCGAGGAGCACCAGGTGGCCGGCGGCGACCTCAACGACGGCCCGGGCGGGCGCGCCTTCGACCGGGTCGCCGGGAAGCTCCAGGACGCCTGGGCCGCCGAGCCGTGGGGCGGCGAGGCCACCTCGCCGTCGAGCGGCGCGCGCCGCCGGATCGACGGGATCTTCGCCTCGACCGGCATCGAAGTCCTGGGCGCGGGCGTCCCGTTGAACGTGCCGGGCGTCAAGCGCACCGACCTCGCCTCGGCCACCGACCACCTTCCGGTGCTCGCGGCCCTGCGCGTCCCGGCGTAGGCCGTACGGCCGCGGCGCCCGTACGGCCGGGCGGTCAGACGACCGCGCCGCCGTCCGGGCGGTCGTCGTCCTCGTCGCCGGTGCGCATCCGCGCCACGAGCGTCGCGAACCCGCCGACGAACCCGCCGACCCCGACCAGGACCACCCACCAGGCCAGGTCGAGCTGGAGCAGCACGAAGGCGAACAGCAGCAGCGGGCCGCCCACCACCGCGATCCACGCGAACTTGGTGGTCACGTCGGCCTCGGGCAGCGGCGGCGGCTCCGGCGGGACGTAGTGCGCGTCCTCGTCATCGTCGTCGTCCGCCACGTAGTCCCGCGGGCCGGAGATCACCGGGTGGATCACGATGCTGCGGGTCGGCGGCGGGGGGACGGCGGGCCCGGGGTCCGCGGGCGGGGCCGGCTTCGGCTGCTCCGGCGGCACGTTCTCGGCCTCGGGCCAGGACCGGGCGCCGGGTGCGGGCTCCTCGTCGTAACCGGCCACCAGGGCCGCCCACACGGCCTCCTCGTCGAGCGGCGCCGCGCCCTCGTCCTCGCGATCGGCGTCAGCCACCTGCGGTGACCTCCTCGGCCGCGGCCGGAGCGGACAGCCGGCGGATGAACGCGTACGACTCCTCGAAGATCTGCTCGGCGTCGTGGTCGAGGGTGGCGACGTGGTAACTGCGCTCCAGGACCCGCTCGGTGACGTCGGTGGAGGAGATCTTCGCCAGCACCAGCTCGGTGTTGGACGGGTGCACCACGTGGTCCTGCCGGCTGTGCAGCAGCAGCACCGGCTGGGTGACCTGGGGCAGCGCCGAACGCACCACCGGCCAGAACTCGTTCAGCGAGCGCAGCGCGCGCAACGGCACCCGGGGGTAGCCCAGTTCGGTGGCGCCCTCGCGGGCGATGTCGCTGACGATGCCCGGCGCGGACGGCACGAGGTGCCGCAGCGCCGAGCCGATCCTGATCTGGAGCCCGTCGGCCTTCACCGACGGGTTGACCAGCACCAGCCCGCTGATCGCGGTGCCGTGCTTCTCGGCCAGCCGCAGGCTCAGGGTGCTGCCCATGGACAGGCCGCACACGAAGACCCGGGAGCACGAGGCGAGCAGCGAGCGCAGCTCGCGGTCCACCTCGGCGTACCAGTCCGGCCAGCCGGTGACCTGCATGTCCTGCCAGCGGGTGCCGTGCCCGGGCAGCAGCGGCAGCGACACGGTCAGCCCGCGCGCGGCCAGGTACTCGGCCCACGGCCGCATGGACTGCGGGGTGCCGGTGAAGCCGTGACAGATCAGGACGCCGGTCTCGCCGCCTTCGTGGCGGTACGGTTCGGCTCCGGGCATGAGCGGCATCGTGCATCTCCTGTTCAACGACGCGTACCCGGGTACACGGGAGTCGGACGTTCAGCGTACGCGGACCCGATCCCCACCGGTAAGCCCTACCGGGCCGTGCGCGGGTTAAGGTCGTCGCGACGGCTACAGGAGGCCCTGTTGTTCTACGGTGCGATGAAGATCGTTCTCGGCAAGCCGATCAAGGCGGTCTTCCGACCCTGGGTGGAAGGGCTGGAGAACATCCCGGCGGAGGGTCCCGCGATCCTCGCCAGCAACCACCTGTCCTTCTCGGACTCCTTCTTCCTGCCCTCGATGCTCGACCGGCAGGTCACGTTCATCGCGAAGGCGGAGTACTTCACCACCCCCGGCGTGAAGGGCAAGCTGACGGCCGCGTTCTTCAAGGGCGTCGGGCAGCTCCCGGTGGACCGCTCGGGCGCGCGCGGCGCCGGTGAGGCGGCGATCAACAGCGGCCTGGCGGTACTGGCGCGCGGCGAGCTGTTCGGGATCTACCCCGAGGGCACCCGCTCGCCCGACGGCCGCCTGTACCGCGGCAAGCCCGGCGGCCTGGCCCGGGTCGCCCTCGCCAGCGGCGCACCCGTCATCCCGGTGGCCATGATCGACACCGAGAAGGTCCAGCCGGTGGGGCAGGTCGTGCCGAAGCTGTCCATCCGGCCCGGCATCAGGATCGGCCGCCCGCTCGACTTCTCCCGCTACCAGGGCATGGAGCAGGACCGGTTCATCCTCCGCTCGGTCACCGACGAGGTGATGTACGAGATCATGAAGCTGTCCGGCCAGGAGTACGTCGACATCTACGCGACCGCGGCCAAGCGGCAGATCGCCGAGGCGGCGAAGGCGGAGGCGGCGAAGGCGGCCGCCGCGAAGAGCGACGCGGCACCCACCGACACGGCACCCACCGACACGGAGCACAGCGACCCGCCCACCGCGTAGCCGCCCGGGCACCCCGCGAGACCGTGCAGACTTGGCGGACCGGGGGAAGGGAATCCGTGGCCGTGAAGATGTCGGTGGAACTGCCGCTGTGGCGTGCGCTGGCCGCCTACCGCGTACTGACCTGCGGGTACGCCGTGGCGCTGTACGTCCACGCGTACCCGTCGCTGCGCCACCCGCTGCCGGGCGGCGTGTACATGGGCGCCCTGGTGGTGTGGACGTTCGCGACGCTGGGCCGGCTGCGCAACGCGGAGCGGTGCACCCCGCCGTTCCTGGTCGCCGATCTGGTCGTCGCCGTCAGCGGGGTGCTGCTCACCTCCGTGGTCGACGTCCCCGAGCGGATAGCGTCCGGCTCCTTCACGCTGCCGTCGATCTGGACGGCCGGCTCGGTGCTGGCCTGGGCGGTGAAGGGCGGCTGGCGGTGGGCCGCGCCGGCCGCCTCCGTGGTCGCGGTCGCCGACCTCGTCGAGCGCGGCACGGCCAGCCCCGAGACCCTGCACAACCTGGTCCTGGTGTGGATCGCGGCGATCGCCATCGGCTACGTCGTGGAGGTCGCCCGGGCCAGCGAGCGCACCCTCGCCCGGGCGCTCCAGATCGAGGCGGCCACCCGCGAACGCGAGCGGCTGGCCCGCGACATCCACGACAACGTCCTCCAGGTCCTGGCGATGGTGCAGCGCCGCGGCGACCAGGCGGGCGGCGAGGCCGCGGAACTCGGCCGGCTGGCCGGCGAGCAGGAGGTGGCGCTGCGCTCCCTGATCTCGGGCGCCCCGGCCCCGGAGCCGGCCCCGCCCGCCGGCGGTACGCCCGCGCCGGACGGCCCCGCCGACCTGCGCCCGCTGCTGTCCCGGTACGCCTCCGGCCGGGTCACCGTCTCCGCGCCGGGCACCCCGGTGCCGCTGGACCCGGGCGCCGCGGCCGAGTTGGCGGCGGCGGTCGGCGCGGCCCTGGACAACGTGCGCCGCCACGCGGGCGAGCAGGCGCACGCCTGGATACTGCTGGAGGACGAGCCGGACGCGGTGCTGGTGACCGTGCGGGACGACGGCCCCGGCATCCCGGAGGGGCGGCTCGCCGCGGCGGCGCGCGAGGGCCGGCTGGGCGTGGCCCAGTCCATCCGCGGCCGGCTGCGCGACCTGGGCGGCGGCGCCGAACTCGTCTCCGTACCCGGCCAGGGCACGGAGGTGGAGCTGCGCCTGCCGAAGGCACCGCGGCGGACGGCAGCCGCGCCCGGCGGCCCGGTAGCCTCGGGCGTACGCAACGAACCGGCCGGCGCCGCAGACACCGGCCGGACCGGAGGGGGAGGAAGCACACCATGACCCTCGGCACCGCCGAGCACACCGGACCGGACCGGCCCGTGACGGTGATGGTCGTCGACGACCACCCGATGTGGCGGGACGCGGTCGCCCGCGACCTCGCCGAGGCGGGCTTCGAGGTGGTCGCCACCGCGGGCGACGGGCCCGAGGCGATCCGCCGGGCCCGCGCGGCCCGCCCGCAGGTGCTGGTGCTCGACCTCAACCTGCCCGGCGCGTCCGGGGTGCAGGTGTGCAAGGAGGCCATCGCGCACGACGGGGCGCTGCGGGTGCTGGTGCTGTCGGCCAGCGGCGAGCACACCGACGTGCTGGAGGCGGTCAAGTCCGGTGCGACCGGATACCTGCTGAAGTCCGCCGGGCGGGACGAACTGGTGGACGCGGTGCGCCGCACCTCGGCCGGCGACCCGGTCTTCACCCCGGGGCTGGCCGGGCTGGTGCTGGGGGAGTACCGCCGGCTCGCCACCGAGCCGCCCCCGGCGCAGCCCGACGAGCCGGCCGCGCCGCGGCTGACCGAGCGGGAGACGGAGGTGCTGCGGCTGGTCGCCAAGGGCCTGAGCTACAAGCAGATCGCCCAGCGGCTGGTCATCTCGCACCGCACCGTGCAGAACCACGTGCAGAACACCCTCGGCAAGCTCCAACTGCACAACCGGGTCGAGCTGGTGCGCTACGCGATCGCCCGCGGTCTCGACGACGAGGACGGCGACGGCGACGGCAGCGGGGGCACCGGCGGGAACCGCTGAGCCGGGGGCCGTGCGGACGCCCGGCGGACCGGCCGGAACCGGCCCGGCGCCGACGCGTGCCGCGGCGCGCCAAGAGCGCTTGCCGTAGGCCGCCCACCGGCCCTACGATCCCTCCACCCGGCATGTCCGGCCGCTTCGAACACCCCCTTTCTGGTCTTCTGTCCCCACCTTTCTGAGCATCTTGAGGAGCGCCCGGTATGACGGGTGTTGTGGGAGGGCACGCGGTGCCCGTACTCGCGGTCGCAGGCGGCACCGCTTCCGGCAAGTCCACCCTTGCCGAGGCGCTGGCGCGGCATCATCCCGAGACCGTCGGTCTCGTCCACCTCGACGACTTCTACGTGCCCGCGCACGACCCGCAGCGCGGGGTGCGGACGCTGAGCGCGACCGGCGCGGAGACGCTGGACTGGAACCATCCCGGCTCCATCGACGAGGACGCCGTCGCCGAGGCGGTCGACGCGGCGGCCGGCTGCGGCCGGTACCGCCTCGTGGTCGTGGAGGGCCTGTTCGCGCTCACCCTGCGGGCGGTCGCCGAGCGGGCCACCTGGCGGGTGTACGTGGACACCCCCGACGACATCCGGCTGGCCCGCAAGATCCTGCGCAAGATCGAGGTGTTCGGCCAGGACCCGGGCCTGTCGCTGCGCAACTACCTGCTCAGCGGGCGGGAACGGCACGCGGAGTACGTCGCCCCCGCCCGGGACCGGGCCGACCTGGTGCTCGACGGCACCAGGTCCGAGGAGGGCCTGCTCGACGCCGTCGGCCACCTCGTCGGCGACCTCCTCGGCCGCGCCCCGCAGCGGGCCGGGCACCCCGAGCCGCTGGCCGTCTGACCGCGCGGGGCCCTCTGACCGCCCGGTGCCGCCCGGCCGGACACGGTCGGACGGCCCCGCGGCCCGGTGCCGCTACACCGGCGGGCGGACCGCCCGCGAGGTCTCGCCCACGTGGTCGAGCAGCCCGGCCACCAGCGCGGCGCCGTCCAGTGAGAGCACCGACTCCGGGTGGAACTGGACCCCGGCGAAGCCCGGCCCGCGCAGCGCGTGGATGTCGCCGCTCGCCGGGTCCCGGCTCACCTCGATGCCGTGCATGGCCAGTTCCTCGGCGGCGTCGGCGTCGCAGCGGGCCGTGAAGGTGTTGTAGAAGCCCACCGTGGTCCGGGTGCCGAAGAAGTCGACCACCTCCTGCGCGCCCTGCGCCGGGCGGTCCTTGCGGACCAGGTCCAGGCCGAGTTCGGCCGCCACCAGCTCATGGCCCAGGCACACCCCGAGCAGCCCGTGCGCGTGGTCGCGCACCAGGTCCGCGGTGAGCGCCCGCAGGAAGCCCATCTTCGGGTCGGCGGTCTCCGCCGGGTCGCCCGGGCCCGGGCCCAGCACCACCGGCCCGGCGTGCGACAGCGCCGCCTCCCGCAGCCCGGGCTCGTCGTAGCGCCGTACGGCCACGGTGCGGCCGGCGGCGCGCAGCACATGCGCGAGCATCGCGGTGAAGGTGTCCTCGGCGTCCACCACCAGCACCGGCCCGGCCGCGCCGTCCCGCGCCGGGGCCGGCGTCCGCATCCGCAGCCAGAACGGGGCGAGCCGGGAGCGGCGGGCGTCCAGCGCGGCCCGCACCCGGATGTCGTCGGCCAGCCGCGGCGCGGCCGTACCCGGGTCGGAGCCCGGCGCGGGGGCGGCCGGCGGCCGCGGCGGGAGCACCCCCAGCGCGGTGAGCACCCCGGCGGCCTTCGCGTGCGTCTCGGCCACCTCCGCGTACGGGTCGGAGTGCCGCACCAGGGTCGCGCCGACCGGCACCTTCAGCTCACCGGCGGGCGAGATGTCGGCGGTGCGGATCAGGATCGGCGAGTCCAGCGTCTGGGCGCCGCCCGCGTCCCGCCCGAGCAGCGCCAGCGCGCCCGCGTAGTAGCCGCGCCCGGCGCCGTCGCGGCCGCGGGGCTCGTACCGCTCGATCACCCGGCAGGCGTTCTGCACCGGCGAGCCGGTGACGGTCGCGGCGAACATCGTCTCCCGCAGCACCTCCCGCACGTCCATGCTGGAGCGGCCGCGCAGTTCGTACTCGGTGTGCGCGAGGTGCGCCATCTCCTTCAGCCGCGGCCCGACCACGACGCCGCCCCGGTCGCCGACCGTGCACATCATCTTCAGCTCCTCGTCCACGACCATGGTCAGCTCCTCCACCTCCTTCGGGTCGTGCAGGAACTCCAGCAGCCCGTCCGCCGACGGCCCCTGCGCCGGGTAGCGGTAGGTGCCGCTGATCGGGTTCATCACCACGGTCCGGCCGGACATCCGCACATGGACCTCCGGGCTGGCGCCCACCAGCGTCCGCTCGGGGGTGTGCACGGTGTACGTCCAGTACGCGCCCCGCTCGCCGCGCAGCAGCCTGCCGAACAGCTCCAGCGCCGCCGCCGGCCCGAAGTCCGGCACGACACCGCGGAAGGTGCGCCGGATCACGAAGTTGGCGCCCTCGCCGCGGCCGATCTCCTCCTCGAGCACCTGCCGCACGATCCGCGCGTACGCGTCGTCGTCCACGTCGAACGCGCCGCCCTCGACCCGCACTTCGGACCCGCCCGGCAGCTCCCGCAGCGCGTCCCGCACCTCGGCGAGCGGGAGTTCGTACACCTCCTGCGGGCGCAGGACGACCAGCGGGGTGCCGTCGTCATGGACGTCGAAGCCCCGCTCGCGGATCTGCCGGAAGGGCACCAGGGCCAGCGCGTCGGTGACCGGGGCGCCGGGGGCGCCGGAGGGCAGCGGGATGCCGGCGAGCGTGTCGACCTGCTCGACGGGGCCGAGCAGCACCTCGACCACGTCCTGCGGGCGGCCGGGGGTGCGGCGGTGCAGCAGGGCGAAGGGCGGGCAGGCGGGGTCGAGCAGGCGCTGGACGAGCCGGGCGGCGCTGGGGGGCGGGGCGGAGTGGGGCACGGCGGGCGTTCCTTCCTGGACGTTCCTGGACGTTCCTGGATGTTCCTGGACGTTCTCGGCGGGCGACGGACGGGAAGGGCGGCCGGACCCGGAAACACCGAAGGCCGCCCTCGGGCGGCCTTCGCGACGTGTTCTGCGCGCGATGTCTAACGGGCCGCCGTGGAAGCGGTCCGCCAGCAGGAGTGCTGGGTGGTGCGGGTGATCATCGCGGTCATGGTCCCGAGCCTACCGCAACCGGGCGGCGACGATCCGCACACGGGGCGGAACGTCTCATCCACTGAGCGCAGCGGTCCGGGCCCGACCCGACCACGTAGGGTGGGGCCCGTGACCGTGAATGCCGAAACCCATGCCGGGACCCGTACCTGGCAGTCTCTTCCCGCGGCGCAGCAGCCTGAATGGCCCGACCCCGAGGCGCTGCGCGACGTGATCGCCGAGCTCGCCTCGTATCCGCCGCTGGTCTTCGCCGGCGAGTGCGACCAGCTGCGCGCCCGCATGGCCGAAGTGGCCGAGGGCAAGGCGTTCCTCCTCCAGGGCGGCGACTGCGCCGAGGCGTTCGACGCCGTGGGCGCGGACCAGATCCGCAACAAGCTCAAGACGCTGCTCCAGATGGGAGCGGTGCTCACCTACGCCGCTTCGGTGCCGGTGGTGAAGGTCGGCCGGATCGCCGGCCAGTACAGCAAGCCGCGCTCCAAGCCGACCGAGACCCGCGACGGCGTGACGCTGCCGACCTACCGCGGCGACTCGGTGAACGGCTTCGAGTTCACCGCCGAGGCCCGCGTGCCCGACCCGCAGCGGCTGAAGCGGATGTACCACACCTCCGCCGCCACGCTGAACCTGGTGCGCGCCTTCACCACCGGCGGCTACGCCGACCTGCGCCAGGTGCACGCCTGGAACCAGGACTTCGTGAAGTCCTCGCCGTCCGGGCAGCGGTACGAAGCCCTCGCCCGCGAGATCGACCGCGCGCTGACCTTCATGGCCGCCTGCGGCACCGACCCGGCCGAGTTCCGCACCGTCGAGTTCTACGCCTCCCACGAGGCGCTGCTGCTCGACTACGAGACGGCGCTGACCCGGACCGACTCGCGGACCGGCAAGCTCTACGACGTCTCCGGCCACATGCTGTGGATCGGCGAGCGCACCCGGCAACTCGACGGCGCGCACATCGAGTTCGCCGCGCAGATCGGCAACCCGATCGGTGTGAAGCTCGGCCCGTCGACCACCCCGGAGGAGGCGCTCGCCTACATCGACCGCCTCGACCCGGACCGGGTGCCCGGCCGGCTCACCTTCGTGGTGCGGATGGGCGCGGACAAGGTCCGCGACAAGCTGCCGACGCTGGTGGAGAAGGTCACCGCGTCCGGGGCGAAGGTGGTGTGGGTCAGCGACCCCATGCACGGCAACACCTTCGAGGCCGCCTCCGGCCACAAGACCCGCCGCTTCGACGACGTCCTGGACGAGGTGAAGGGCTTCTTCGAGGTCCACCACGGCCTGGGCACCCACCCCGGCGGCATCCACGTGGAGCTGACCGGCGACGACGTCACCGAGTGCGTCGGCGGCGGCGACGAGATCTTCGTCGACGACCTGCACCAGCGGTACGAGACGGCGTGCGACCCGCGGCTCAACCGCAGCCAGTCGCTCGACCTGGCGTTCCTGGTCGCCGAGATGTACCGGGGCCAGTAGCAGCGGGCGCCGGCACCCGGCCCGTCGGTGCCGGCTTCGAGAAGTATCCGCGGAGGGGCGCGTATCACACCGGTACGCGCCCCTCCCGGCTTTTCTTCCGCGCGACCGTCTGGGTAAGGTAAGGGTTACCTCAGCTTCTGGCCCTCGATCGGTGGTGACCGCGTGTACGTCTGCTCGTGCTTCGGCATCACCGAGCAGCAGGTGAAGCAGCACGCCGAAGAGGGCCGCTGCACCCCGCGCCAGATAGCCTCCGCCTGCAAGGCAGGCACGGACTGCGGGTCCTGCGTCAAGCGCATCCAGGCGGTGCTGGGCCGCGGCGACGGCTGCGTCACCCGCCACGGGCTGGCCGCCCCGGCCGCTGCGGCCGGGCCGGCCCCGGCCGATCTCGCGCAGCCGGAGATCCCGCGGCCGGACCCCGCGCCGCCCGCCCTCCGGCCGCTGCGGCGCGTCGCCTGACCCGCGGCCGCGCACCTCAGGGGCGGATCAGCTCTCCGGCTGCTCGATCTGCTGCGCGATGTACAGCGGCTCGCCCAGCTTCTCGATCAGGCCGAGCTGCGTGTCCAGGTAGTCGATGTGGTGCTCCTCGTCCTTGAGGATGTCCTCGAACAGCCGGGCCGAGGTCACATCGGACTTCGACCGCATCAGGTCGATGCCGCGCCGCAGCCGGTCGATCGCCTCGACCTCCACCAGCCGGTCGGCCTGGAACATCTCGGTGACGGTCTGCCCCACCCGCACATGGAACAGCCGCTGGTAGTTCGGCAGCCCCTCCAGCAGCAGGATGCGGTCGGTGATGATCTCCGCGTGCCGCATCTCGTCGAACGACTCGGCCCTGGTGTTCTTCGCGAGCTTCGTCCACCCGAAGTTGTCCTGCATTTTCGCGTGCAGGAAGTACTGGTTGATCGCGGTCAGCTCGGCGGTCAACTGCTCGTTGAGGAACTCGATGACCTCGGGGTCGCCCTGCATGGCAACGCCGTCCTTCCCGTTCGGGCCCGATATGTCCGCGCATCCTTGCACCGCGTGACCGTTCGATCCAGTAAGTGCACGCTTACGGTGTCGGCGCCGCCCGGCCCGCGGCCCGAGCACGGTGTCCGGTCTGTCACCATGGACGTATGAGTCGGCAAGCGCATCCGGAGGGGCGGCTCCCCCCGGGGCAGCGGCTCCAGCGGGGCTGGCCGGTCACGCACTACGGGCCCGTGCCCCGCTTCCGCCCCGAGCGCTGGGACTTCCGCGTCTTCGGCGCCACCGCGCACGGCGCCCGCCCGGTGTGGAACCACGACGAGTTCTCCGCGCTGCCGTACACCACCGTGGTCGCCGACTTCCACTGCGTCACCAAGTTCTCGATGACCGGCATGGAGTGGGGCGGGGTCTCCGCCGCCACCGTCGCCGAACTCGCGCCCCCGGCGGCCGACGTCACCCACGTCATGGTCTGGGCCGAGTACGGCTTCAGCTCCAACCTGCGGATCGAGGAGTTCCTCGACGACCTCACGATCTTCGCCACCCACCAGGGCGGCCAGCCCCTCACCGCCGAACACGGCTTCCCCGTCCGCCTCGTCGTGCCCCGCCTCTACGCCTGGAAGGGCCCCAAGTGGGTGCGGGGCATCGAGTACATGACGGCCGACCGCCGCGGTTTCTGGGAGGAACGGGGCTACCACAACCTCGCCGACCCCTGGCACGAACAGCGCTACTCCTTCCAGGAATCCCCGGGCGACGGCCCCGAACTCTGAGCCCGGCTCACCCCGCCGGGCGCCCCAAAGGGGCGCGGGGAACTGCGCGACCAGCCAGAGCGTGGCCCGCAGTCCGCACACCCGCGGCATGGGGCAGACGCGGCCGTAAGGGTCACCCCTCCCGAAGGGACTGGAGCAACTTCACGTCAGAAGCGTGCCCTTCAACTCCCCCCGGGGTCTCGATGACCAAGGGCACCCCGTCCGTCGCCGGGTGGGCCAGAACCTCACGGAAGGCGGCCACCCCGATCCGCCCGGCACCAATATTCTCGTGGCGGTCGAGGTGCGCCCCGCACCCCGCCTTCGAGTCGTTCGCATGGATCAGCCGCAGCCGCCCCGCCCCCGCGGCCCCCTCGATCTCCGCGAACATCCGGTCCACCCCGCCGGGCGCCGCGATGTCGTGCCCGGCGGCGAACACATGGCAGGTGTCCAGGCACAGCCCGACCCGCGGATGCCGGTCCAGCGCGTCCAGATACGGCCCCAGGTCCTCCGCCAGCGAACACAGCGAGGACCCCTGCCCGGCGGTCGACTCCAGCAGCAGCCACGGGTCGTCGTCGTGCGTCAGCTCCTCCAGCAGCGGCCGCACCCGCTCCCGTACCTGCGCAAGAGCGGCCTCCCGGGGGCGGCCGCCGGTCGCGGAACCGGTGTGCACCACCACCCCGAGCGCCCCGATCCGCCGCCCCCGGCGCAGCGAGTGCCGCAGCGACGCCACCGAGCGGTCGACGGTCTCCGGCGTGTGCGAGCCGAAGTTGATCAGATACGGCGCGTGCACGTACGCGGGGATGCCCGCGCCGGCGCAGCGGGCGCGGAACTCCTCGTCCTGCGCCGGATCACCCGGGCCGGTCGCCCAGCCCCGGGGGTTGGCCACGAAGACCTGCACCGCCTCCGCGCCCAACTGCTCGGCGTAGCCCAGGCCCTTGGTGGCCAGGCCGCCCGCCACCGGCACGTGCGCGCCGACCGGATTGCGGCGGCGCCCGGGCGCGGTCTGCTCGTTCACTCGTCCGTCACCGGTCTTCACAGTTCGTCGTTCGGGTCGGTCAGGGCACCCAGGGTCGGTCAGCGCATCCAGAGTCGGTCAGCGCGCCCAGAGGGTGATCGTCGCGCCCTTGGGGGCCTGGCTGCCGCCGTCGGGGGACTGGCTGAACACGGTACCGCTGAAGAAGAGGTTGATCACCCGCACCTCGAAGCCGGCGGCGGTGAGGATCTTCTTCGCGTCGCCCGTCTTCTTCCCGGTCACGTCCGGCACCGGGAACTGCTGCTGGCCCTTGGAGACCGTGATCGTCACCGAGTCGCCCGCCGCGGCCTGGCCCCCGGCGCCCGGAGACTCCAGCGCGACCTTGTCCTTGTCGGCCACGTCGGAGAAGACCTTGCCCGGCGCGAGCACCACCTTCAGCCCGGCCGCCTCCAGGTCCTGCTGCGCGTCGGTGACCGACTCGCCGACCACGTCGGGGATGTCGACGGGGGCGCCGCGCGAGACGGTGATCGAGACGCGCTTGCCCGGGTCGGTCTGGGTGGTGCCCAGCGGGTCGGTGGACACGACCCGGCCGCGCGGCACGTCGTTGCTGTACGCCTGGGTGACCGTGCCCGGCACCAGGCCCGCGGCCTTGATCTCCTTGCGGGCGGTGGCCAGGTCGCGCCCGGCGACGTCGGGCACCCGGACGTGCTGGGGGCCCTTGGAGACCGTCAGGGTCACCGTGCCGTTGCCGCGGATGCGCCGGCCGGGGGAGGGGTCGGTGGCGATCACGCTGCCGCGCGGCACCGTCAGCGAGAAGCCCTGCTTCACCTTGCTGTCCAGCCCGGCCTGCTCGATCTTCTGCTCGGCCTTCGCCTGCGGCAGCGACAGCACGCCGGGGACCGTCGTGAACTGGCCGTCGTTGATGTACCAGACGCCCGCGCCGACCCCGAGGACGACCAGCAGGGCGACGAGCACGGCGAGCGGGCCGCGGCGCGAGCGCGCCCACCCGGGTGCCGGGGCGGGGGGAGGGTCGTCCGGCGGCGGGGTGGGCAGCAGCAGGCGGGTGGTGCGGTCCGGGACCGCGCCGTCGGGCCGCGCCACCACGCTGGTGGGCTCCTCGGAACCGGGCGGCAGTACGGGCGGCACCTCGTCGGTGGGCACCTCGTCGGCGTGCACCTGGTCGGCGGGCTCGGGTGCCGCCGGTCCGGCCGGGCGCGCGTCCAGCTCCTCCGCGGTCAGCGCCGCCCGCGCCGTACGGGTCTCGGCGAGCAGTTCCACCGCGTCCGCCGGGCGCTGCTGCTGCGGGCGGGCGCAGGCCCGCGCCACCAGCGCGTCCAGCAGCGGCGGTACGGTCGGCACGACCGCGGAAGGCGGCGGCACGTCCTCGTTGACGTGCTGGTACATCACCTTCATCGGGGTGTCGCCGTCGTACGGCTTGCGGCCGGTCAGCATCTCGTAGAGCACCACGCCGCACGCGTACACGTCGGCCCGCTGGTCCACGGTGCCGTGGCCGATCTGCTCCGGCGCCAGGTACGACACGGTGCCCAGCACCACGCCCGTCGACGCGCTCGTCTTCGTGTCGATCGCCCGCACCAGGCCGAAGTCGGCGACCTTCACCCGGCCGTCGTCGCCGATCAGCACGTTCTCCGGCTTCATGTCCCGGTGCACCAGACCCGCGCGGTGCGCCGCGCCCAGCGCCGCGAGCACCGGTTCCACGATGTCCAGCGCCGCGTGGACCTGGAGCGCCCCGCGCTCCCTCAGCACGTCCCGCAGCGTGCAGCCCGCGACGTACTCCATCGCCAGGTACACGTACGTGCCGTCCGTGCCCTGGTCGAAGACGCCCACCACGTTCGGGTGCGCGAGCTTCGCGACCGCCTTCGCCTCGCGGATGAAGCGCTCCACGAACACCGCGTCGTCCGCGAGGCGCGGGTGCATCACCTTCAGGGCGAGCTCCCGGTCCAACCGGGTGTCCACGGCGCGGTAGACCGTCGCCATCCCGCCGACGGCGATGCGCTCCTCGACCAGATAGCGCCCGTCGAGCGTCTGCCCGACGAGCGGGTCCTCCACGCTGGTGTCCACGGCCACCGATTCTACGAGGCGGTTCGCACCCAACCGCGGGATCACGGCGCAATGTGTCCCACCCGTGCGGATTCGCTACGCGGTTGTAACCGTCCCCGTCCCCCTCCTCCCGCCCTGCGGGCCCCACGGCCCCCGCCGCGACGGTCCCGTCCCGCCCCCGGCCGCCGCCGGCTTCTTTCGCGGGAGGGCCCGAGCAAAACCAGGGGCGCGGGGAACTGCGCGGCCAGCCAGAGCGCACCGTGAGGTGAACGAGGACGGGAGGGGGCACTACCCAGGGGCGCGGGGAACTGCGCGACCAGCCGGAGCGGGGCGTGGGGTGGACGGGGACCGGAAGGGGCACCAGCCCCGGGGGCGCGGGGGAGGGCGGCGCCCTAAGCGCGGGGGGCTGGGGGCGGCGCCCCCAGGGAGAGGGCGCCGTTCGAGGGGGTCGAAGCGAGGGCACCGTACCTGCGGGGGATACGCCCGGCCCGGTGGGCGAGCCGGCCGGCGGAAACGGCCTCCCGCATGGCCGCGGCCATGAGCACGGGCCGCTGCGCCCGGGTGACGGCGGACGCGAGCATGACGGCATCGCACCCGAGTTCCATGGCGAGCGCGGCGTCGGACGCGGTGCCGGCCCCGGCGTCGAGGATGACGGGCACGGACGCCCGCTCGACGATGAGCTGGAAGTTGTGCGGGTTGCGAATCCCGAGCCCGGAGCCGATCGGCGAGCCGAGCGGCATGACCGCCGCGCACCCGACATCCTCCAACTTGCGGGCGAGCACGGGGTCGTCGCTGGTGTACGGCAGCACCGTGAACCCGTCGTCCACCAACGTCTCGGCAGCGTCGAGGAGTTCGACCGGATCGGGCAGCAACGTCCGCTCGTCGGCGATCACTTCGAGCTTGACCCAGTCGGTGCCGAGCGCCTCCCGGGCGAGCCGCGCGGTGAGGACGGCCTCGCCCGCGGTGAAGCAGCCGGCCGTGTTCGGCAGGACACGAACCCCCAACCGGCTCAGCACGGACAGCACGGAACCCTTCGCGGTGGGGTCCAGCCGCCGCATCGCGACGGTCGTCAGCTCCGTACCGGAGGCGACGAGCGCCCGCTCCAGCACGTCGAGGCTCGGCGCCCCGCCGGTGCCCATGATCAGCCGGGACCCGAACACGGCGTCGCCGATCCGCAGCGGATCAGCCCCGTCAGGCGACGCGGACGGCGCGGCCTGCGCCGACGGTGTCGTGTGCAACGCTCAGCCCCCCTGGACCGCGGTGAGGATCTCCACCCGGTCGCCGTCGGCGAGCCGGGTCGCCGACCAGCGCGAGCGCGGCACCACCGCCTCGTTGAGCGCGGCGGCCACCCCGGTGGTCGCCGCGCCGTACCGGGCGACGAGCGTACCGAGCGCGATCGGCTCCTCCAGAGCGCGCGGCTCCCCGTTGACGAGCACGCTGATCGTCATACCGTCTGCTCCTCACGTACGGCCGCGAACCGCCCGGCGGCGAACGGCTCGGCGTACCGCGGCAGACGTCCGGTGTCCAGGACATGGCCGAGGACGTCCCCGGTGACGGGCGTGAGCAGCACCCCGTTGCGGTGGTGCCCGGTGGCCAGCAGCAGACCCTCCAGGTGGGAGGGCCCCAGCAGGGGAGCGTTGTCCGGCGAGCCGGGCCGCAGCCCCGCGAGGGTCTCGGTGAGGGGGAGTTCGGTGATGCCGGGCACCAGGTCGTGCGCGTCCCGCAGCAGTTGGTAGACGCCGCCCGCGGTCACCGCGGTGTCCCAGCCGAACTCCTCGCTGGTCGCGCCGAGCACCAGTTCCCCGTTCTCCCGCGGCACCAGGTAGACATGGCTGCCGCGGACCACCGCGCGGACCGTGCGGGACAGGAACGGCGCCCGCCCGGCCGGCATCCGCAGCCGCAGGATCTGCCCCTTCACCGGCCGCACCGGCGGCAGCGCGTCCGGCGGCAGCCCCGCCAGCCGGCCGCTCTCGCAGCCCGCGGCCAGCACGGTGCGCCCCGCCACCGCCCGGGTGCCGTCGGCGAGTTCGGCGCCGGTGACCCGGTCGCCCGCGCACAGCACCCGCGCCGCCTTCGCCCGTACGAACTCCACGCCCGCCGAGCACGCCGCCCGCAGCAGCGCCGCCGCCAGCCGCCGCGGATCGACCTGGTGGTCGCCGTCCACCCGCAGCCCGCCGCGCACCCCGGGGGCGAGCAGCGGCTCCAGCCGGCGGCAGTCCCGCCCGGTCAGCCACTGCGCGGCCAGCCCCAGCGAGGTCTGGAAGGCGTGCAGGTCGCGCAGGTCCGCCCGGTCGTCCGTGTCCAGCGCCACCGCGAGGGTGCCGCACGGCCGGTAGCCGGTGTCCAGACCGGTGGCGTCGGCCAACTCCGCGACCAGGTCCGGATAGCGCGCCGCCGACGCCAGGTTCAGGTCGAGCAGCGTCTGCTCGCCGTACTGCAACTCCGTGACCGCGGCGAGCATCCCCGCCGCGACATGGGCGGCGCCGCCGCCGGGGGACGGGTCGGCCACCACCGTGGACAGCCCGCGCTGGGCGGCGCGCCACGCCGTCACCAGGCCGATGATGCCGCCCCCCACGACGAGGACGTCCGCTGTTCGGGTACGCATGAGTCTCGGCTGCTCCCTTCGCCGGCATGACCCGGATCAGGTTCGTACGGTCGGCGGCCGGCCAGCCGCCCTCTCAGCCCGGTGCGTCCGGGCTCCCGCGAATTCGCTTCCGGTCAGCTTAACCGAGGGCCCGCCGGCGGGCGCCGCCGCGTCCACCGCGGTGGACGGGCCGCCCCGACCCCCGCCCCGGCGCCGCCCCGACGCGCTAACGTGTCCCGGTGAGCGAGCGTCACGCAGTGATCGTGGGGGCCGGCATGGCCGGCGTGCAGACGGCCGTCGAGCTGCGGCAGCAGGGCTGGCGCGGCCGGATCACCCTGCTGGGGGACGAGCCCCACCCTCCGTACGACCGCCCCCCGTTGTCGAAGGCGGTGCTGCTGGGCGCGGAGGGCGGCGCCCTGGCCGACGTGCGGTTCGACGTCGACTTCGCCGCCTTGGAGGTGGACCTGCGGCTGGGCGTGCACGCGCAGGCGCTGCGCGCCGCGGCACGCCAACTCGTCACCGACGCGGGCCTGGTGGCCTATGACGCGCTCGTCCTGGCCACCGGCGCCTACCCGGTGGCGCTGCCCGGCACCGCCGGCCGCCCCGGCGTCCACCCGCTGCGCACCCTGGACGACGCCGCCGCGCTGCGCCCGGTCCTGGAGCGGCGCGAGCACGTCGTGGTGGTCGGCGCCGGCTGGATCGGCGCGGAGTTCGCGACGGCGGCCCGCAAGGCCGGCTGCGAGGTGACGGTGGTCGAGGCCGCCGACCGCCCGCTGTCCGGTGTGCTGCCCGCGTCCGTCACCGCGCACATGACCGGCTGGTACGACGAGGCCGGCGTGACCCTGCTGACCGGCACCACCGTGGCCGAGGCCGCGGCGGGCGGGGTGGTGCTCGCCGACGGCAGCCGCCTGGCGGCCGGCGCCGTGGTGGTCGGGATCGGCGCCCGCCCCGCCACCGGCTGGCTGGCCGGCTCCGGGGTCACCCTGGACCCCCAGGGCGCGGTGCGCGCCGACGAGCGGCTGCGGGCCACCGCGCCCGACGTGTACGCGGTCGGCGACTGCGCGTCCTTCCCCTCCGCCCGCTACCACCGGCGGCTGCTCGTCCACCACTGGGACAACGCGGTCCAGGGCCCGCGCACCGCCGCCGCGAACCTGCTCGGCGGCGAGGAGGCGTACGACCCGGTGCCGTACTTCTGGTCCGAGCAGTTCGGGCGGTTCGTGCAGTACGCCGGGTTCCACCGGGACGAGGACACGATGGTCCGCCGCGGCGACCCGTCCGGCGACTCCTGGTCGGTGCTGTGGCTGCGCCGCGGCGTGCTGGTGGCGGTGCTCGCGGTGGGGCGGCCCCGGGACATGGCGCAGGGCCGCAAGCTGATCACCCAGGGTGCCGAGCCGGACCCGGCGCTCGCCGCGGACCCGGCGGTGCCGCTCAAGGCCGCGGTGCCGCACTGACGCCTGCCGCGGGGGCGCGGGGGACACCGTGACGGCTCAGCGGTGGGGGCGATTGTCAGCCGCAGGTGGCAGGCTTGTCCCGTGACTGCTTACTCGTCGGTTGACGCGCACATTGACGCTCTCGTCCCCTCCTGGCTCACCCTGCCCGAGGTCGCGGAGCGGCTCGGCCTCGAAGTGACCCGTATCCGGCCGCTGATCAAGGAAGGGCAGCTCATCGCGGTCCGGCGCGGGGAGAACAAGGTGCTGATGGTGCCGAGCGACTTCATCGGAGACGGCAAGATCGTGAAGGGCCTGCCCGGCACCCTGACCCTCCTGAAGGACGACGGGTTCACGGACGACGAGGCCCTGGAGTGGCTCTTCACGCCCGACCCGACCCTGCCCGGCACCCCCGCCAACGCGCTGCGCGAGAATCGCGGGACCGAGGTGAAGCGCCGCGCGCAGGCGCTCGCCGTGTAGCCCGCGCCCTGCCGGGGCCGCCGGCCGCCGCCCGTACCGCACCCGCGGACGCGCGCGGCGGCGGCCCGCACCGGGGCGCACCGACCCCGGGAGCCCGCGATGCCCACCCCGACCGCGTCCGACCGCCTCGCCGCCGCCCGGCTCTACCTGTGCACCGACGCGCGCACCGGCCGCGGCGACCTCGCCGCGTTCGCGGACGCCGCACTGCGCGGCGGGGTGGACATCATCCAGCTCCGCGACAAGGGCATCGAGGCCCGCCAGGAACTGGCCGCGCTGGAGATCCTCCGCGACGCCTGCCGCCGCCACGGCAAGCTCCTCGCCGTCAACGACCGCGCCGACATCGCCCACGCCGCCCGCGCCGACATCCTCCACCTCGGCCAGGACGACCTGCCGGTCCCCGCCGCCCGCGCGATCCTCGGCCCTGACGTCCTCATCGGCCGCTCCTGCCACACCGCCGCGGAGGTCGACGCCGCCGCCGTCCAGCCCGGCGTCGACTACTTCTGCACCGGGCCGGTCTGGCCGACCCCCACGAAGCCCGGGCGCCCCGCACCCGGGCTCGACCTCGTCCGCCACGCCGCCGCGCTCCGCCCGGCCCGGCCCTGGTTCGCGATCGGCGGGATCGATGCCGCCACCCTCCCCGCCGTCCTCGCCGCCGGCGCCCCCCGCATCGTCGTCGTCCGCGCGATCACCGGTTCCCCCGCCCCCCACGAAGCCGCGGCCGCCCTGACCCGCACGATCCGCTGCACGGTGCCCGACAGGGGCGCGGGGAACTGCGCGAGCAACCAGCTTCCGGCCGGTGGTCCGGACGCGACAGCAACAGCCCCTTCGGGCCGGTGACGACCTGCACCACGGAACAGGGTTGGTCGCGCAGTTCCCCGCGCCCCTGTCCGGCACCGTTCTCCGCGGCAGCGGCCCCCCGGGAGTGGCTGGACGCACTAACGTGTGGTGGCCGCCACACGTTAGCCTGCTGACATGGCCTTGGGGACTTCATCCACACGTACGGACCGCGCGACCACGATCCGTGAGCTGCTCGCGTCCGGCCACCGCTCCTACTCCTTCGAGTTCGCCGCGCCGCGTACGGAGAAGGGCGAGCGCACGCTGTGGAACGCGATCCGGCGGATCGAAGCCGTCCGTCCGACGTTCGTGTCGGTCACCTACGGCGCCGGCGGCTCCTCGCGGGAGGGCACCGTACGGGCCACCGACCGCATCGTGTCGGACACCACGCTGACCCCGTGCGCCCACCTGACCGCGGTGAACCACTCGGTCGCCGAACTGCGCAACATCATCGGCCAGTACGCCGACGCCGGTATCCGCAACATCCTCGCGGTGCGCGGCGACCCGCCCGGCGACCCGATGGGCGAGTGGGTGGCGCACCCGCAGGGCCTGACGTACGCGGCCGAGCTGGTGCGGCTGGTCAAGGAGTCCGGGGACTTCTGCGTCGGCGTCGCGGCGTTCACCGAGATGCACCCGCGCTCGACGGACCCGGCGGAGGACACCCGGCACTTCCTCGACAAGTGCCGCGCGGGCGCGGACTTCGCGATCACCCAGATGTTCTTCGACCCCGAGGCGTACCTGCGGCTGCGCGACCGGGTGGACGGCGCGGGCTGCACGGTGCCGGTGATCCCCGAGGTGATGCCCGTCACGAACGTCCGGCAGATCGAGCGCTTCTCGCAGCTCGGCAACGCGCCCTTCCCTCCTGAGCTGGCCGAACGCATCCTCGCGGTGCAGGACGACCCGGCGGAGGTGCGGAAGATCGGCATCGAGTTCACCACGCGGATGTGCCGGCGCCTCATGGACGAGGACATCCCGGGTCTCCACTTCATTACTCTTAACCACTCCACCGCATCGCTGGAGATCTACGAGAACCTCGGGCTGCACCAGCGGGCGGCGTGACCGCGGGCGACCGCCCCTAGGTGAGGAAGTGGGCACATGGGCTACTCGGTGCTCTACATCGCGTTCGGCATCGTCGCGCTGTGGCTGCTGGGCGAGGTACTGCTCCAGTACAAGGCCCGGCTGCGGTGGCGGGTGCTGGCCTTCGCCGGCTTCCTCGGCCTGGTGGTGGGGGTCGCCGACCGCAGCATCGTGCTCATCCTGCTGGGCGCGGTCGCCTTCGGCGCCGGGCAGAGCATGGTCACGCTCTCCTACAAGCGCGGCTTCTCCGCCGGCTGGGCGATAGGCGGCCGCCCCGGCTCCAGCCGGCGCCGCAGGTCGGCGGGGGCCCGCCCGGCCGAACCGGTGCTGGCGGTCGGCCCGATCGAGCCGGACACCCCCGACGCGGCCCAACCGGACGTCTCCGCCGAGCAGTTGGCGGGGATGGGCGCCACCGCGGTGCACGACTTCCCGCCCGTGCCCGGCGACGGCCAGGACGGCTACGGCGCCGAGCAGGCCGTCTACCAGCCGGTTCCGCTGCCCGACGACAGCGGCGAGTACCCGCTCTTCGACGGCCAGTCGACGTACACCCCCGACCCGTACACCAGCGGCGGTTACGAGGGGTACGGCGCGCAGGGCTACCAGAGCTGGACCGGCTACGAGCAGCAGCCGTCCTGGGAGCAGGGCCCCCCACACGGCCCCCAGCAGGACGCGCAGCAGGGCGCCGGCCAGGACGGCGGCGGCTACCAGGAGCAGCCCGCGGCGGCCGCCGCCTCGTACGGCTACGACCCGGACGAGCAGGACGTGTTCGGCAACTCCCGCGCCACCGACGGCGACAGCTACGGCGCCGGGTACGGCAGCGGCGGGGACTGGCAGTTCGCGCAGTCCTCCCCGCAGCAGCCCGCGGCGGAGCCGTACGGCGACTACGGCTACGGCGGCCAGCAGCAGTACGGGCCGCAGGGCTACGGCCAGCAGCCCTACGACCCGCAGCCCTACGACCCGCAGCCTTACGAGGCCCCGCAGCCCTACGATCCCCCCCAGCCTTACGACCAGCAGCAGGCGTACATCCCGCAGCAGCCGCAGCAGCCGCCGTACGAGCAGCAACAGCCGCAGCAGCAACAGGAGTACGCCGACCCCTACGACCCGTACCGCTACTGACCGGCCGGGCGGGCGGCGGTCAGCGCCCGCCCAGCAGGGACGCCAGCCGGGCCGCGGACAGGCCCGGGCCCGAGGGGATCGTCCACGCGCTCCACGGGTGCCGCACGGCCGCCGCGGCCGGGGCGTGCGGATGGTGGCGCACCAGGGCCTCGTCGGTGTAGCGGGCGCACCCTTCGTGCCAGGTGAGGATGCCGGCCATCCAGTCCCGCAGCTCCCGCACATAGCGGAGCAGCATCTCGCGCCCCGGCTCGTCGAGGTCGAACTCGGTGAAGAGCGACGGGAGTTGGTGCTCGGTGATGTGCTGGAACTCCGCCATGCGGGCGGCCATCAGGTCCCCGACGACGTCCATCGCCTGCTGCGGGCCGCAGTCCAGGAAGTTCTGCACCACCAGTACCGCGTTGTGCAGGTCCCCCTCGAACTCGATCTCCTTGCGGTAGGAGAACACGTCGTTGAGCAGGCAGGCGAAGTCCTGGGCGGCGACCTCCATGCCGTGCACCGGCCGGGAGCGGTAGACCTCGTCCGGCAGCGTGTCGCCGTGGCCGATCCGGGTCAGGCTCATCGTCAGGTCCGAGCCGAAGGTCTTGCGGCGCATCTCGATGTAGTCCACCGGGTCCGGCACCCGGTTCAGCCGCTGGTTGGCCAGCTCCCACAGCCAGCTCGCGCACATGTCGTCGATCGAGGCGCGGAAGCTCCGCCGCTCGGCCGGGGCCATCGGGCCCGCGGTGCGCCGCCACAGGTCGGCGAGCGAGCGCTCCAGCGCGGTCAGCGGCGGCGGCACCGCGCCCGCGTCCAGCGGCATGAACAGCTTGAAGCGCTCGGTGGTGATCCGGGCCGCCGCCAGGTCGCCGGAGCGGCCGAATACCACCGGGTAGTAGTCGTCGCCGTAGGTGCCCCAGGTCAGCCAGTCCGTGACCAGGTCCAACTGCTCGGGCGAAGCGGCCGGATGGATGCCCGCCGCGCACAGCGCGAAGTCGTAGTCGGCCAGTTGCCCCGCGTTCCACAGGCCCTCCGGCAGCGGGCCGCCCGGCTCGGGGTCCAGCAGGCCCATCCGGCGGCTCCAGGCCGCGTTGTGCGCCCGGGCGGCGTCCAGGTGCGGGCTGAGCGTCGTGGCGAACGGCATCGGCACCGCGGGCAGCCGCAGGCGGCCGACCGGCCGGAAGGGCGCGTGGCCGTAGGCGCGGGCGCGCTGCGGCAGCGTCCCGGCGAGCGAGGCGGCGATCTGCGCGGCCGAGGTGCCCAGGCCGGTCGGCCCGCCGAGCGCGCCCACCGCCCGCGACGCGCCGTCCGCGCCATTCATGTAGCGGCTGGAGCGCAGATGCCACTCATGGCCGCCGGACTGCCAGTCCTGCAACCCCTTCACATAGCCGAACACCGCCAGCCGCTGCGCCGGGTCGAGCCCGAACTCCTCGAAGAGCGGCTCCACTTCGGTCAGCGCGGTGTGCTCGAACTGGTGCAGCCGCGAGGTCAGCAGGTCGTTCACCGCGTCGGCGGCCTCCTGCGGGGCGAGATCGAGGAAGCGCTCCAGCACCAGCACGGCGTTGGACAGCTCGCCCTCGTCCTCAATCTCCCGCTGGTAGGAGAACAGGTCGTTGCGCAGGTGCACCGCGTCCGCGAAGCAGTCGCGCAGCACCCGCATCGGGCGGCTGGCCGCGATCACGTCGGGCACCTCGGCGCCCGCCGCGTGCTCGATCAGGTTCGCCGACCACGGCGCCCCGCCGACCTTGCGGCGCATCTCGATGTACTCGATCGGGTTCGCCACCCGCCCGGCGCTGATGTTCGACAGCTCCCACAGCGACTCCTCCAGCAGGTGCCGGGTGCTCTCGTGGAACCGCCGCCGGTAGCCCTCCGACATCTGCGGCACCGTCCGCCGCCACAGGTCGGCCAGGCCCGCCTCCACCTGGTTCGTCGGCTCCGGGACCTCCTGCGCGAGGTCCACCGGCATGAAGGCGGGCAGCCGGTCCAGGTACGCCTTCGCACCCGCCATGTCCGGGGTGCGCTTGAAGATGTCCAGGAAGTGGTCGTCGAAGAAGAACACCCACACGTACCAGTCGGTGACGAGGTCCAACTCCGGCCCCGGCGCGTCCGGGTGGGTGTACGCGCACAGCAGGGCGTAGTCGTGCGCGTCGAAGTCCGACTCCGCCCAGACGCCCGAGCCCTCGATCATCGCCATCTGCCGGGCCCACTCCTTCGAGTGCTCCCGGGCGCTTTCGAGGTGCGGGTTCAGCCGCGCCGGGTACGGCACGTAGAACGCGGGCAGTACGAAGGGCTGCGGCATCCTGGGTAAGACCTTCCGCTCAACCGATGACCGGTACAGCGCTCACGCTAGGTCGGCCCCGGTCGGCCCGGTGAGCCGCCAACGCCCTTTTCCGCCCGATGGGTTGAATTCCGCGGCCGGGCGATTAACGATCTTGCACCCGGTTCCGCGGACGTCAGCGGCTGCCGCCCGGGCCCCCGGCGACCAGGTCGGCCACGATCGCGGCGGACATGCCCGCGTGCGGCAGCCCGCCGCCCGGGTGCGCCCAACCCCCCAGGAAGTACAGCCCCTTCACCGGCGTCCGGTTCGGCGGGCGCAGCAGGGTGCCGCCCGCGCCGGGCAGCGAGGGGACCGGCACGCTGCCGCCCGCCGCGCCCGTCGCCCGCTCCACGTCCAGCGGGGTGCGGACCTCCCGCCACAACTCCCGCTCCCGCAGACCCGGTACGGCCCGCTCCGCGACCTCCAGCAGCCGCTCGGCGAACGCGTCCGCGAACCCCCCTTCCGACCAGTCCACTCCGGCGCCCCCGCCGGAGCTGTGCCGCGGCACCGTCGCCGTCACGGTCACCGCCTCGTGCCCGTCGTCCGGGCGCAGCGCCGGGTCGTCGGGCCGCAGCACCGCGACCGTCAGCGCGTCCACCGGCGGCGCCCCGGCCCGGCGCCGCCCGAACACCCACTCCAGCGCCGCTCCCCGGTCCGCGGCGTGCACGACCGTACGGTGCGCCGTACCGGCCGGACGCGAGCCCCGCAGCGCCACGTGCACCGTGCAGCGCCCCGGCTCGCCCCGCGCCCCCGTCAGCGGCGCCGCGGCCTGCGGCAGGCTCTCCTGCGGCAGGTACGGCACCGGCACCGAGGCGGCCACCACGTCCGCGTCGGCCACCTCGCCGTCCGCGAAGCGCAGCCCGCGCACCACGCCGCCGCGCACCTCCACGCCCGCCACCTCGCGGCCGAAGCGGAACTCCACCCTGCGGGCGCGGCACCGCTCGTACAGCGCGTCCGCCAGCGCGCGCAGCCCGCCGCGGACGTACCAGACGCCGAACGACTGCTCCAGGTACGGCAGCACCGCCGCCGCGGCCGGCGCCGTCCGCGGGTCCAGCCCGTGCCCCAGGGCGTACCACTCCAGCAGCGCCGCCGCCCGCACGTCGCCGCCCAACTCCCGCGCCGCCACGTCCGCCAGGGACGGCGACCGCCGCAACAGGCCCCTCCTGCGCCCCGGGTACGGGTCCTTCGCCAGCGGCCCCGGGTCCGCGACCGGCTCCTCCAGCAGCGGCCGCCGCACGCCCTCCCACACCTCGCGGGCCCGGACCAGCACGTCGCTCCAGCGCTCACCGCTGCCCGCGCCGAACGCCGCGTCCAGCGCCTCGATCACGCCCGAGCGGGAGGCGTTCGGCAGCGCCACGTCCGTGCCGTCGGCGAACACGTGCCGCGCCGCGGGGTCGGTCTGCACCAGCTCGACGCACTCCTCCAGCGGCTCCCGGCCCGTCTTCACGAACAGGTCGCGGTACACCGCGGGCAGCACCAGCACGCCCGGGCCCGTGTCGAACGCGAAGCCCTCCCGCCGCAGCGCCCCCACCGCGCCCCCGTACGTCTCCCCGCGCTCGTACACCACGACCTCGTGCCCGGCCGCACCCAGCCGCGCCGCCACCGCCATCGCGGCCATCCCCGCGCCCACCACCGCAATCCGTCCCATCCCGCGAGCGTATCCACTCCGTGTGCCCCCTTCTCCCCCCGGGCGCCCCCGCCCCGTCGGCCCCGGGACCCCCGGTGGACGGCCGCCCGCGCCGTTCCCCGCGCCCCTGGGTGGCCTCGGGACTTCGCGGAGGAGCCGCAGTTGCCCAGGGGCGCGGGGAACTGCGCGCGCAACCGGCCACCGGCGGGGGCCGGGCACGGACGCAACCGGAGCGGCGGGGCGGGGGAGGTGGACGGAAGGCCCGAGCGATACCGGGGCGGCGGGGCGGGGCAGGTACGTGGGGGTACCTAGGTAGAGGGATGAGTACCTGTACGGATGGCCCGGCCGAGCGCAGCGGGAAGAGTAGGGGTCGCGGGAGGGGCGCGGCCGGGGCCGCCGACACGGGGCGGCGGAAACGGTCCCGCGCCCCCAGACCCGCAACGGGGGTTGGCCCGCGGATCACCGAGTGGTTCGGTGCGCCGCGGCGCCGCCCACCCGCCCCTGGAGCAGCTGCGAGAGCGTCGCGTGGACGTCGTCGAGACTCCGCTCGGGCTGGAACGCCTGCCAGTCCAGGGCGGCGACGAGCACCATGCCGAAGAGCGCGGACGCGGTCAGGGGCACGTCGATCTCGTCGCTGACCTCACCGCGCTGCACCGCCTCGCCGAGCACCTGCTCGACGACGGCGACCGCTTCCTGGCGCACCGTCATCAGGGTGTCCTGCCAGGTCCGGTTGGTCCGCCACAGCTCGGCGACGTAGAGCTGGGTGAAGGACGGGTAGCGGACGATGAAGGCCAGGCCGGACCGGATCATCGCGTTGAGCGCGTCGACCCGGGTGCCGCCGCGCGAAGCCGTCTCGCCGGCGGCGCGCCGCAGGGACACCGTGAGCAGCCCGACGCCGTGCCGCAGCAACTCCTCGAACAGCACGTTCTTGCTGGCGAAGTTGTAGTAGACGGTCCCCTTCGCGACGCCGGCCCGCTCGGCGATCTCGTCGACCGTGGTGGCGGAGAAACCCTGCTCGGCGATGAGGGTGACGGCGGCCTCGAAGAGCCTCTGCCGGGTTGCCTGGCGTCGTGCGGAGGAGGTCATGGCCCCGATTCTGCCCGCACCGCGACCGCGGTTCTTCCACCCGGCGGGGCCCACCGGACCCGGGATACGCGCGTAGCGCGGCACGTCCGTGCAGGTCAGAGCCGATTGTCAGTGGTGGCGCCGATGATGGGAACCGATCGGGAAGCAGGAGGAAGCAGCAGGCAGCTACGGAGAGAAGGAGGCTCGCCATGGCCGTACCCGCGATGCAGCCCATGCCGTCCGTACCGTCAGGCCCACTGACACCGTCCGGGCCCGCGCGGCGCGAGGGCACCGGCGCTCCCGCCCGCGCCGGAGCGCCCGCCGACATCCACCCCGTGCTGCGCCGCGCCGCCGCGTCGCCCGCCGCACTCGACCTGCTCACCCAGGCCCACCTCGGACTGGAGGAGGCCGCCCGGCTCGACGCCCCCCACGAGCGGTACGCGACGGCGCACCTGGCCGCGCTGCGCACCGCCGCCGCGGTGCTCGCCGTCCGCGGCCGCCCCGAGCTCCATCCCCGCAAGCGCGCCCGCATCCGCAGCGCGTGGGAGGTGCTGCCCGAGGTCGCGCCCGAACTGGCCGAGTGGAGCGCCCTGTTCGCGGCCGGCGCCGAGCGCAGGGCGCGCGCCGAGGCGGGCATAGCCGGCGCGGCCGGCCCGCGGGAGGCGGACGACCTGCTGCGCTCGGCCGGCATGTTCCTGCGCCTGGTGGAGCGCATGCTGCTGCTCCGGCCCGCGGCAGGCGGCACGCTCTAAGGGCAACTCACGTCGCAGGTGCCCCGGCGGGGCTCGCCGTCCGGCGGCCGATGTCGACGTACTCCCCGACCAGTGCGTCACGCCGGGAACTCCTCCAGGCAAGGCAGACCCGGGACGGGGGGATGTCGTCGACGAGGACATGGGTGATGTCGGGGCGAGCGAAGTACAGGGCCGTCGAGAGCGGTACGACGATGACACCGCGTCCCGCGGCGACATGCTCAAGCAACTCCTCGATGCTCCGCGCGGCGGGCACCGGCTGTGCCACGCGTTCGTCCGCGGGCACCGGGATGCCGCCATGCCGTTCGGGCACGTCGTCGAGGAGCAGGCGTTCGGCTGCCACCTCGGTGATGTGCACCGTCTCGCGCTGTGCGAGCCGGTGGTCGGCCGGAAGTTCGACCACCCGCGGCTCGGAGAACAGCGGCTCGACCGACAGGCCGTGAGCGCGGAAAGGGACACGCAGGTAACCGACGTCGACCTGGCCGCTCCTGACGGACTCGGCCCGCTGGAGGAAGTCCATGCGGAGCACCTCCACGGAGACGTCGGCGTGGCGGGCGGAGAACGCGCGGACGGCAGGGGCGATGGACACACCGGGAGTGAACCCGACCGTGAATCTGCGCAGGCCGGTGGCCACGTCGCGAACGCGGCGCCGGGCGGCTTCCGCCGCCGCGAGCAGACCGAGTGCTTCCTCCAGCAGGGCCTCGCCGACCGAGGTGAGCCGCGTCCCCTTGGCGTCCCGGTGGAACAGCGTGGCATCCAAGTCCTTTTCCAGCGAACGGATCTGGCGGGAGAGGACTGGTTGCGCGATGTGCAGGGCCTCCGCGGCGCGGACAAAGGACCCGTGGTCGGCGACGGCGACGAAGTAGCGCACCTTGCGCAGGTCCAGGTCCCTCACACGCACTCCCAGCCCTGCACCGATGCCTTGAGGGTATGGCAAGGGCCGCGGAAGGTCTTGGACGGGACAGGCCGACCGGCGGGACCATCAGGGGCATGAAGATCATCTGTGTCGAAGAACACACGGTCGACCGGGAGATGGCGAAGGCCGTCGCGCCCGCCCTGCTGCGGGAAGCGCCTTACATGGGCGCCCAGTGGGGCGCGGAGGCACCCTGGCCGCGGGGCAGCGGGCGTCCCACGGTCGTCTCGGTGCGGGAAGCCGAAGAGCTGGCCGTGGATCTCGGCGAGGGCCGGATCAGGGCCATGGACGAGCACGGCATCCAGATGCAGGTGATCTCCTGCACCACGCCGGCGCAACTCGCTCCCGCCGAGCAGGCCGTGGCCCTCACACGGGCTGCCAACGACCGGCTCGCCGGCGCGGTCAAGGCATACCCGGACCGGCTGAGCGGATTCGCGGTCCTGCCGTGGCAGGACCCGCGGGCGGCAACCGCCGAACTGGAAAGGTGCGTCGGCGAACTGGGCCTGAAAGGGGTACTCATCGCGGGCCGCCCGGGGGACACGTTCCTGGACGACCTGCGGTACGCGCCGGTGCTCCAGAAACTCAGTGATCTGCGGGTGCCCCTCTATGTCCACCCCTACCACCCGCTGCCGCGGGTGCAGGACGCCTACTACGGCGGTTTCTCCCCCATCGTCAGCTCGTGGCTCTCGCTCGGCGCGTGGGGGTGGCACAACGAGGCCGGCGTGCACGTCCTGCGTCTGATTCTCTCCGGAGCGTTCCAGCGGCACCCGGACCTCCAGGTCATCAGCGGGCACTGGGGGGAGATGGTTCCGTTCTCCCTGCAACGCCTCGACGATACGCTCCCGCCGAAACGGACCGGCTTGCCGGACACCATCACCGAGATCTACCGGAGACATGTCTGGGTCACCCCCAGCGGCATCTGGGGCCTGCCGCACTTCGAGTTCGTGCGCAAGGTGGTGGGCGCCGACCGGATCATCTGGTCCGTCGACTACCCGTATCTGGCGCTGGACGGAACACGCGCCTTCATCGAGAAGCTGCCGGTCGGTGAGGAGGAGAGGGAGAAGATGACCCATCTCAACGCCGAGGGGCTGTTCGGGCTCTGACGCGGTGCCCCTCGCCACCGCGCACCAGGACGCGGTGGCGAGGGGGTGTCCGACCCGGCGGACGCCCTTTCGCTTCGGATGCGGGCGCCATGTCGTCGGTGCTGCCCGCGCCCGCCGCCATCCCGGCGCGGAGCGCCGGAGAGCATGCGACGCTCGTTGGCCGAGGGCCTGCTCAGGCGCGGCGGCGGCCCTTGACCCGGCGGGGATAGGGGAAGAGGCGGGGGCGGCGTTTGGCGGCCGCGTCCTCCACCCAGCCGAAGAGCAGCAGGGCCAGCACGATCAGGGGGATGGCGACCAGCAGGGGGAGCCACTGGCTGGTGAGCAGCCAGCGCAGGTGGGCGTACGCATACGGGTCGTTCCAGAGCTGGTCGATGATCGGTTCGGTCATCACCAGGGCCACGCAGTGCCACAGGTACACCGAGACCGCACGGGAGTTGAGCAGCGTGATCACGCCGTTGAAGCGTTCCAGCGGTCTGGGCCAGTGCTCCCACGACGGGCTGAGGTGCAGCAGCAGCATCACGCAGCCGAACGACCAGACCGCCTGGGCCAGTGGCACCGCCTCCAGGTCGGGGCCGACGCGGGGGTTGTCGACCGGTGCCCGCTGGAGCAGCCAGAAGCCGGCCACCAGCACCAGCGGGGCGATCGACGGCACCACGTACTGCGGGATCTTCCGCAGCAGGCCCTCCTGGTGAGCCATGCCCAGCAGCCAGCAGGCGCCGAATGTGGTGAAGTCGGTGGCGGTCTCCATGATCCGGCCGGACTGGTCCACCAGGCCGGAGTTGAGGAACGCGGAGCCCGCGAGCGGCACCAGCAGCGTCACCCAGGGCAGCCGCCGCACAGCCTTCAGCATCAGTGGCGAGAACAGGACGTACCACAGGTACGCGCGCAGGTACCACAGCGGGACGACGACCTGCTCGGCCCAGCTGTGCGGTAGGTGGCCGGCGAAGCCGTGCACGCTGTCGGCATACGGCGGGGTGCTCAACGGCAGGACCCAAAAGGCGAGTTCGCCCCACCACCAGCGCGGGTGCCCGTCGGTGTGCGGCCCCCATCCATCCAGGACCATGGCGGTCAGCACGACGGCGCCGAACATCCACATCGGCGGCAGCAGACGGCGGGTGCGGCTGCGGATGACGCTCCAGGCGGGGCGCTTGAGCGAGCGGGCCATCAACGAGCCCGCCAGGGCGAACATCACGCCCATGGAGGGGAAGACCAGCGGCAGCCAGGTCCAGCCGAAGTTGTGGTACACCACGACCCGGACGAGTGCGAGGGCGCGCAGCAGGTCGAGGTAGCGGTCCCGCCCGCCGCGCGGACGGGGTGCCGGGGCGGTGTCCGCGGCCCCGGGACCGGCGGCCGGCCCGGCATCGGGGCCGGCCGGCTCCGGGTCGGTCCGGAGCGGGTCGGTCCGGTGGACGAACGCCTCCGGCACGGTGATGGTCCGCAGTTGGACGGTCTCGGTGTCGTCCGTCACCAGCGTGTCGCGCTCGGCCGCGCTCATGAAGCCGCGGTCGGCGGCCGGGCGGGCGTACGGGCCGCCGAAGCCTCCGTCCGCACCGCCCGCGTGCCCGCTCCGGCCCGCCGCACCCCAGTACCCGGCTCCCTCCGGGACACCGCCGTACCCGGCGCCCTCCGGCGAACTCCCGTACTCCGCGCCCTGGGGAGCGCCCCCGTACCCGTACCCGGCGCCCTCCGCCGCCGCGCCCGCGTGGCGGCCGCGGCCGGCGGTGCCCCGCTGCCCGGGCTGCTCCGGCATGCCCAGCGCGTTGTCCCGTTCCACGGTGCTCATGTGCGCACCGCCTCCCCCGTGGTGACGTCCAGGCCGACCTCGCCGGTGCGGCGCAGCTTCTGCCAGCGCAGCCGGCCGCCGGTCAGGGCGGTGATCCAGGACTGCAGCAGGACCATGTACATGAGCACCCGGTAGACCACCTGCTGCACCGGCAGCGTGATCAGGTACCAGGCTTTCTCGCGGTCCAGCCGGAAGGACCACCAGGCGCAGAAGCCCTGCAGGAGCAGGACCGCGAACCAGGCACTCAGGCTCTTGTACGGGTCCACGAAGAAGCAGCCGTAGATCATGGAGATGTCGATGGCCGGCGCGAGCAGCGGCGTGACGACCATGAAGAGGGCCACGAATGGCAGCCCGACGCGCCCGAAGCGCCCGCCGGGGCCGCGTTCCAGGACGGCGTGGCGGTGCTTCCACATCGCCTGCATCGTGCCGTAGCTCCAGCGGTAGCGCTGGGACCACAGCTGGCTCATGCTGCCCGGGGCCTCGGTCCAGGCACGGGCGTTCTCGGCGTAGACGATCCTCCAGCCGGCCCGGTGGAGCGCCATCGTGACGTCGGTGTCCTCGGCGAGCGTGTCGTCGCTCATGCCGCCGGCCTGCACCAGCGCCTCGCGGCGGAAGGCGCCGACCGCACCGGGGATGGTGGGCATGCAGTTGAGGACGTCGTACATGCGGCGGTCGAGGTTGAAGCCCATCACGTACTCGATGTGCTGCCAGGCGCCGATCAGGGTGTCGCGGTTGCCGACCTTCGCGTTGCCGGCCACCGCCCCGATCCGCGGGTCGCCGAAGGGCTGCACGAGTTCGCGCACGGTCGCCGGCTCGAAGACGGTGTCGCCGTCCATCATCACGATCAGGTCGTGCGAGGCCGCGGCCACGCCGGTGTTGAGGGCGGCCGGCTTGCCGCTGTTGGGCTGCCGGATCAGCCGGACCATCGGCAGGTCCAGCTCCTCCACGATCGCCGCGGTGTCGTCGGACGAGCCGTCGTCGACGACGACCACCTCGATCGGGTGGTCGCTCGCCGCCAACGAGAGCAGGGTGTTGGTGATGCACTCCTGCTCGTTGTAGGCGGGCACGATGACGCTGACCGGCTCGGTGACCGGCGGCCCGTAGCGGAAGCCGGGCTTCCTGGTGCGGCGCACGTGCAGGAGCGACAGTACGAACATCAGCGCGAACCGGGTGAAGACGAGCACGCCGACCACCGCCAACAGCGCCACCAGCCAGGGCATCACCCCCACGGAGAAGGAGGTGCACCACACGAAGAACCGTCCGGCCCACAGCGTGGAGCCGTGGACCTTGGTGTTGGCCGAGCCGGTGCCCAGCGCCTCGCCGACGGTCTTGAAGGTGTAGCCCTGCGCCCTGAGCTTGTCGATGATCAGCGGCAGCGCGGCCAGCGTCTGCGAGCGGTTGCCGCCCGCGTCGTGCATGAGGATCATCTCGCCCTGGCCGGGCAGCTTCGGCATCGCGGCCTGCACGATCGCGCCGACGCCGGGGCGCTTCCAGTCGTCGGTGTCCTTGTCGATGAAGGTCACCAGGTAGCCGTCCGCGCCCACCGCCTTGGTGACCGGCCAGGACCAGTCGTCGAGGGCGTCGGCGGTGGAGGAGTACGGCGGCCTGAAGAGGCTGCTGTGGATGCCGGCCACCCCGGCGAGGGCGAGCTGCGTCTCGCCCAGCTCCCAGTGCAGCCGCATGTTGTTGTGCAGGGCGAGGTCGGGGTGCGTGTAGGTGTGCACGCCGATCTCGTGGCCCCCGGCGACGATCCGCCGGATCAGCCCGGGGTTGCGGGTCGTCATGGAGCCGGTGACGAAGAAGTCCGCCTTGACGTGCTTCTCGGCGAGCACGTCGAGGATCTTCGGCGTCCACTGCGGGGAGGGCCCGTCGTCGAAGGTCAGCACCACGGTCTTGTCCGGGACGGTGTAGCTGACGGGGTGGTCCTGCTTGGCGCCGCGGGCGTCCACGACCGGGCCGCCTTCCAGCACGCTCTTGGGCACCGTGGTCTTGTCGACGGAGACGGCCACCTTCTCGTCGTGGAAGACCTCGTTGTTCGCCATGCCGCGCAGGACCAGCAGGGCCAGCAGGGTGACCAGCAGCGTGACCGGCAGGAAGAAGCGCAGAGGTGGCGCCGCGAGTCTGCGCGGGCGCAGCACCGACCTGCTGGGGCGTTGGTGGCGCGACATGTTCGACGAGTCCTCGGGCGGTTACGGGGCGGTGGCGGTCACGGCGAGCCGAAGAGGGACGAGGAGGCGCCGCCCGCGGCGGTGGTGGTGGCGGAGGGGGTGTCCCCGGTGCGGTCGGCCTTGCCCGGCGGGGCGGGTTGGGGGGCGTCGACGTACTGGCCGGGCGGCAGGGTGTCCGCCGTCCTCGGCACGTGCAACGGCGGGGCGTCAGCCTGGGTGCCGAGCAGGCCGGAGACCATCGCCAGGGTGAGGCCGACGAAGGCGACGCCGACCCCCCAGCCCAGACCGCGCAGCCGCCGGCCGCGACGGCCCGACCGGTCGACGAACACGGGTGAGGGTTCGACGACTTCGGACAGGCTGCTGGTCACCGAACGCCTCGGACTTTCCTGATCGTGCCACCACTGCTGCGGGAGTCGAAAAGTAGCGTTCGTACCTGGCAAGCACTCGACCGGTTGGGCCCCTTGCCCCGATTTACCCGCCACCTGTGACGAAAGTGTGATGAAAATATGGTGATCGGCTTCTCGGAGCATAAGATCCTGGTCGCGCAGCCAAGCGCTCGCCTGGCCCCGCATCACCGCTGACTCGACCCTGACGTGCCGTCGCCCCGTCCCCCGCCCGGTCGCCGGCCCTGCCAACGACCCGTCTCCACCTGCCCGATCGGACCTCCATGGCCAGAATCCGCCGCCTCGGCCGCCCGGCCGCCGCCATCCTCACCGTGGCGGTACTGCTGCTGACGGCGGCGTGCGGGGGCGGCGGCAGCGACTCCCCGAAGGCGGCGGCGAGCACCGGGACCGGGGGCCCCTACGACGTCTCCGCGCTGCGGAACGAGCTGGGCGCCCTGGGCACCGCCGCCGGCCGGACGGCCTCGGCGGGCCGACTGCTCGGCGTGGTGGACGACAAGTCGCCCTGGCAGTACGGGATCGTGCAGTCCTTCACGGCGCAGGCCGGCCGCGCCCCGGACGTGCGCGAGTACTACGCCTCCTGGGGTGACGACTTCGACGCCCAGGGCAACGCCTTCCTGTGGCAGCACGGCCGGTTGCCGATGCTCTCCCTGGTGCCGTCGGACACCTCGCTCGCCGACATCGCCGCCGGCCGCGACGACGGGTACGTGCGCCGGCTGGCCGGGCAGATCGCCTCCTACCGCGGGCCGCTGGTGCTCTCCTTCGCCGGCGAGATGAACGGCCCGTGGAACTCCTGGGGCCCCGGCCACGCGACGGCCGCCGACTTCACGGCGGCCTGGCGGCACGTCCACGACGTCTTCCGCCGGCAGAAGGTCGGCAACGTCATCTGGGTGTGGAGCCCGCACGTCGTCGACAGCGGCACGACGGCCAAGCTGGAGCCGTACTACCCGGGTGACGCCTACGTGGACTGGGTGGGGCTGATCGGCTACTACGGCCCGATCGACGGCACCGCGTTCTCCAGCCTCTTCACGCCGACCATCAAGCAGATCGCCGCCTTCGCCGATAAGCCGCTGCTCATCACCGAGACCGGCGTGGCCGAGAGCCCCCACAAGGAGGCGCAGGTGCGCGACCTGTTCCAGGGCGCGGCCGCGGCCGGCGTGATCGGCCTGGTCTGGTACGACCAGCGCAAGGACTGGCCGGGCAGCACTCAGTTGATGGACTGGCGGATCGACACCTCGGTCGGCTCCCGGGCCGCCTTCCGCCTGGAGTCCGCGCGCTACGACTTCGGCCACCCCTTCGGCGGCGGCTGACCGGGGGCGGGAGCGAGCAGCACCGTCGCACGGGCTCCGGAGCCCCGGAAACGCCGAGCGCCCGGCGGGGGCCGACCAGGAGCCCGCAAGCCCGTCTAGGGCTCACCGCACGCCAAGGAAAGGGACGCACCAGGGATGACGACGCAGATGGCGCCGGAGGAGGGGAGCCCGGCGCGGCCCGACGGCAGGGCCGCCGCCCGGGCGGCGGACCGGGCCGCGGCGCGCTCCGGCCGGCGTCGCACCCGGCGGCTCGTGCTCGCCCTCGTGCTGCTCGCCGCGGTCGGCGGCGGCACGGCGGTCGCGCTGCACCGGGAGGACGCCGCCCCCACCGCGTCCCGGCACCTGGCCACCGCCTGGCAGCACCCTGCGCCGGATGCCGACGACGCGCTGGTCGGCAGTTGGGTCACTGGCAAGCTCCTGATCCGCGCCAGCACCGACGGCGGCCTGCGGGCCTACCGGCTGGCCGACGGCGCACCGGCCTGGAGCGCGGCGCTGCCGCCGAAGATCGCGCACGGCGGCACGCGGCCCTGCGCGATGTCGCCCACCCTCACCGCCGGCGGCCTGGGCACCATCGCCTTCGGCAAGGACGGCAGCACCTGCACCACGCTGGCCGGCATCGACGCCGGGACCGGCAAGGTGCTGTGGACGGTGCCGCTGACCGACGCCAAGCACCCCACGGCGGCGGCCGCCGACACCTATGTGCAGGGCGGCGTCGCCACCATCGTCAGCGAGAACTTCCTCGGCGGCCTCGACATCCGCACCGGGCGGCGGGTGTGGGGCTTCAGCCCGCGCGGCTACTACTGCAACGCCTACGTGTGGGGCGGCACCGGGGTGGTGCTGGTGGACGACTACTGCGCCGACCGCAAGGCGCCGTTCACCCTGGCCGCCTACGACGGCGCGACCGGCAAGCGGCTGTGGAGCAGGCAGCAGGACGCGCACACCGACGTGGCGCACGTCTTCAGCGCCTCCCCGCTGATAGCCGGGGAGCACACGGCGGGCGAGGACAGCGTCCGGGTGATCGAGCCGACCGGGAGCAGCCGCAAGCTCGCCGTGGGCGACACCGAACTCGACCCCGGCAACGGCACCGACGCCGACCACAGCGCCCGCGTCATCGGCAAGGTGCTGGTCACCCCGGCCCAGACGGCGGCGGGCCCCGAGATCGACGGCTTCGACGTGGCCACCGGCGCGAAGCTGTGGCACCTCCCGGCGATCGCGCTGGCCACCCCATTGAAGGCGGACGACCCGGTCTACGCCCTCACTGGCACCCCCGCCGCCCCCCAGGTGGTCCGCGTCGCGCCGCGCACCGGCCGGGCCACGCCCGTCGCCGCCCTCCCCGCCGAGAACTCCAGCCGGCACTTCACCGCCGGGGCCCTGTACGTGACGCCCGACGGCGGCGTCCTCGAAGTCGCCGCACAGGCCACCTCCGGCGGCGTCACCTACGCGCGCTGAGCCCGCGCCCGGCCCAGGACACCCCCAGGCCGGCCACACCGTATGCATCAACGACCCGCGAAGTACGGGTCTAGAGTGGGACGTGGCCGCGCCCATGGTGGCCGCCACCCCCCCCAGCACCACCGCCGGCAGCATCGCCGGCACCACCGCGAGGAGAGCCGCCCGCCATGTCCCGTGCAGGGTCCAGTCCAGGAGGGCCGGAGCCGATCCGCCCCCGTGCCAGCCTTCGTACCGCTGTGGTGTGGGAGGTGCTCCAGGGCGCCCTGGAGAGGCGGACCAAGGCCGCGGACCGCCCGGTGCTCGACGTCCTGGACATCGGCGGCGGCACCGGCAACTTCGCCGTGCCCGTCGCCCGCCTCGGCCACCGGGTCACGGTCGTCGACCCCAGCCCGGACGCGCTGTTCGCGCTGGAGCGCCGGGCCGCCGAGGCCGGGGTGACCGACCGCGTCACCGCCGTCCAGGGCGATGTGCACGGCCTGCTCGGCGTGGTCCGCCCCGGCGGGTACGACATGGTGCTGTGCCACGGCGTGCTGGAGTACGTCGACGACCCCGCGGAAGGCGTGCGCAACGTGGTGGCAGCCCTCCGCCCGGCCGGCTCGCTCAGCCTGCTCGCCGCCGGCCGCGGCGGCGCCGTCCTCGCCCGTGCGCTGGCCGGCCACTTCGCCGAGGCCCAGCAGGCGCTGCTCGACCCGGACGGACGATACGGCGCCGCGGACTCCCTGCCCCGCCGCTTCACCGCCGACGGCCTGACCCGCCTGGTCGGCGAGGCGGGCCTGCGCACGGCCTCCGTGCACGGTGTGCGGGTCTTCGCCGACCTGGTGCCCGGAGTGCTGGTCGACACCGAGCCGGGCGCCCTGGAGGCCCTGCTGCGGCTGGAGCTGGCCGCCGCCGAGGACCCCGGGTTCCACTCGGTCGCCACCCAGCTCCACGTCCTCGCCGAGCGCGACTGACCCGCCCCGGGCGGTCACCGTGCGCCCGGCGCCCGCCCCGGGCGCACCGCGGGCCCGCGGCGGAGCCCGCCACGGGCCCGGCCGGACCGGCCGCCGAGTCCGTCACAGCCCCGCCCGCGCCGTCATTCCTGACCGTATGCTGGCATGACGTGGCGTCCGACGGGGAAGAAGTGCCCCGTCGGATTGGCGCAGTGGGGTGGGTTTCACGCAGCGGATTCCCGCCTATCCTGAAAGGGTCGGACCCGGTCGCGGCCCCGCGCGACCGACGAGTAGGAGGTCTCCGTGCCGCTCTCGGAGCACGAGCAGCGCATGCTCGAGCAAATGGAGCGCGCGCTGTACGCCGAAGATCCCAAGTTCGCGTCGGCGCTCGAGGGAAACGGAGTGCGCGCGTTCACCCGTCGCAGGGTCTACCTGGCCGTGCTCGGCTTCGTGTGCGGGATCGCGCTGCTCATCGGCGGAATGGTCGCGCAGCAGGCCTGGCTCGGTGTGGTCGGGTTCCTGGTGATGCTGGCGTGCGCCGTCCTCGCGGTCACCGCCTGGCGCCGCGCCAACCGGCCCCCTGAGGCCGGGCCCGCCGCGGTCCCCGGACACTTCGGCCGCCGCTTCGGAGCCCGTCGCCAGCAGCGCCGCGGCAAGGTCATGGACCGCATCGAGGAGCGCTGGCAGCGCCGCCGCGACCAGCAGGGCCAGTAACACCGTTCGTCGTACGAAGGGCGCGCCCCCGACCGGGGCGCGCCCTTCCGCGCGGTCCGGGCCCCGTACCGCGACGGTCCCGGTACCGCAACGGCCCCGCAGCGGCGGCGGGCCCCGTACCGCGGCGGGGCCCGCCACCCGCCGTCACGGCGCCTCGCGCGCCGCCTTCCCGCGCAGCAGCCCGCCCAGGTTCCGCACCGGCGCCGCCAGCCGCTGCCCGGCCGCCCGGGCCCGCCCGGTGGACGCCGTCCAGCGGGCGGCCAGCCCCCATCCGATCCGGGCCGCCGACCGCGGCAGCACCGCGGCCCGCAGCCGCCCGCGGCGGTTCGTGCCCGCCTTGAGGCCCTGGTGGACCCGGTGGACATCGCCGGCGAGCCCGGTGGCCGGGCGGGGGTCGGCGGCGTACAGGGTCTGCTCCACGGCCGTGGCGAGCCGGGCGGCCGACGCGGCCGGCTCACCCGTCAGGCGCCCGTCCCGGACCAGCCGGGCCATCGCCCGCCGGGGTGTCTCCGAGCCGTCCGGCGGGATGCCGTAGTCCCAGCCGGTGTCGACGACTTCCCGCCACGCGGCCAGCGCCAGCCCCTCGGTCCGGTCACCGCCGCCGAGCCGGCGTCTGCGCAGCCGGGAGCGCCACAGCAGCGGCGTGGTGGGCAGCAGCAGCACCAGCAGCGCGGCCAGCACGACCAGGGCCGCCCGGCCGCCGCCGAAGCCGCCCCCGGAGCCGCTGCTCGCCGGCAGCGCCTGCTGCGCGCACGTGCTGCTGTCCGACGCGGTGCCCGGCTCGCAGCTCTGCGTCGGGGTGGGCGTGTCGGTGGTGGCGGGCGCCGAGGTGTGCGGCGCGACGTCCTGGTCGCCGGAGGTGCCCGACGGCGTGGTGGTCTGGGTGTAGTCCGGCGCGCTGCCGCGGTAGGGCGTCGGCTCGAACCGGGTCCAGCCGATCCCCTCGAAGTACAGCTCCGGCCAGGCGTGGGCGTCCTTCAGGCCCACCGTCATCAGGCCGTCGGCGTCGGCGGTGGGGGAGCCGGGGGTGAAGCCGATCGCGACCCGGGCCGGGATGTGCAGGGTGCGGGCCATCGCCGCCATGGTGAAGGCGAAGTGGACGCAGAAGCCCTCCTTCGTCTGGAGGAACCGGGCGATCGCGTCGACCCCGGTGCCCGCCTTGGCCTGCGTGTTGTACACGAACTGGCCGGAGGTGAAGTAGTTCTGGAGGTCGACGGCCCGCTGGTAGTCGTTGGTGGCGCCCTTCGTCTCGCGCAGCGCGGTCTGCTTGACGATCGCGGGCAGCGAGTCGGGCACCTGCTCGTACTGCTCGGCGATCCGGCCGGTGGCCTTCGGGGCCTGGGCCAGCTGCTGCGCGGTCGGGTCGACCTCCATGCTGGTGACGGTGTAGTGCTGGCCGGCCGCGGTCTGGCCGTGCGTGCCGACGAGCATCCGGCCCTCGGGCTGGTACTTCCACGCGCCGGTGGTCTGCACGCTCGTGGCGGGGAACGGCAGCGGCAGCATGTCCTGCACATAGCTGTCGTCGACCCGGACCCGGGTGGTGGCGGTGGTGTACTTCACGTCGGCCGCCATGCCCTGCGGGCGCGGCAGTTGGGCCGGCAGGGCCTCGGTCGGCAGGTTCGACGGCACCCACTGCGTGCCGTCGAACTTGTCCAGCGCCGCGATCCGCAGGTACATGCCCGAGGCGGGCTTCGCGGTGGTGGAGTAGGTGAGCACCTCGCTGTTGCTCGGCTGGTTCAGGTTGTCCTGGAGGGCTGCGACCAGGTTGACCGAGCCGCCACCGCGGCCGATGCCGCCGCCGTGGCCCGAGGTGTCCAGCAGTCCGCCGCCGAGCGAGGGCAGCGCGGCCGGCGCGACCAGCGCGATGCCCAGCGCCAGCACGCCGATCCGGCGGGCGCCGCGCACCGGGGTCGACCCGCTCTGGGCGAAGGGGCTGCTGCCGCCGAAGGAGCCGGAGGGCGGCCCGCTGCTGAACACCCGGCCCCAGCGGGACATCCGGTCCCGGCCCTCGGCGAGCAGCAGCAGGAGGTAGCCGGCCGCGGCCAGCAGGAAGTACAGCCAGGCGGCGCTGCCGCTGTCCAGGCCGGCGGCGACGGAGTACAGCGCCAGCAGCGGCAGCCCGGCCGGGGCCGCGCTGGTGTACGTCACCGCCATCGCGTCGACCACCAGCGCCACGACCGTCACCCCGCCGACCAGCAGCAGCCGGATACCGGGGCTGACCGGCGCGGGGATCGAGTAGTTCGAGACGTCGGTGATGCCCTGCTGGACCACCTGGCCGAGCTGTTGCAGCGCCTGCGGGCCCGGCAGCAGCCCGCCCAGGGCCTGCTGCGAGGCGAACATCGCCGTGAGCGCCACCAGCGACACCAGGGCCTGCACCAGCACCGTCAGCGGTCGGGCCAGCGGCACCCGGCGGCACCCGGCGCCCACCGCGGACTGGAGCAGGACCAGCAGCAGCGCCTTGCCGTACCAGGTGCTGTTGTCGGTCAGGGGCAGCAGCGCGGCTGCGGCCAGCATGGAGGCCACCACCGCGCACACCGTGAGCCGTGCGCGTCCGCTCATCCCGCCGCCCCCGCTCCTCGCGGCGCCTGCCCGGCCCGCGCCTGCCGCGTCGTCTCCTCGCGTGACCGGTAACGGTCCGCGTGCTGCCAGAGTTCCGGCAGCGAGGCGCCCGGCTGCACCTCCACCACGCTCCAGCCCGCCTCGCGCAGCATCCGCACCGCGCGCTCGGTGCTGTCCGGCTCGCCGCCGGCGCCCGGCTGCACCGCGGACAGCTCCGGGCCCGGCCGGGTCCCCAGCTCGCGGGCCAGCCAGTCGTCGCTGTCCAGCACGAACGCCACCGCGCCGCCGGCCCGTTGCCGCATCCGCGCGATCGTGGCCGCCTGCTCCTGGTAGAGGTCGCCGAAGAAGCCCACGAGCAGGCCCTCGCTGCCGGCCCGCAGCACGTCGTAGGCCGCGGCCAGCGAGTCGCCGTCGGAGTGGTCGACCACCGCGAGCGTGTCCAGCAGCAGCCCGGCCATGTCGCCGGAGTCGGCGCCGTAGCCGGACGTGCCCTCCGGGCCCGGCACGCTGCTGCCGGTGTCGGTGAGCAGCCGCACCGCGAAGCCGCGCTCCAGCATGTGGGTGGCCACCGACGCGGCGCCGGAGACCGCCCACTCGAAGGCGGAGTCGGGCCCGGCGCCGAAGTAGGCGTCCCTGCGGGTGTCGAGCAGCACCGTGCAGTGCGCCCGGTTCGGCTGCTCCTCGCGGCGCACCATCAGCTCGCCGTACTTCGCGGTCGACCGCCAGTGCACCCGGCGCAGGTCGTCGCCGTGCCGGTAGCCGCGCGGGATCACGTCGTCGTCGCCGGCCAGCGCCAGGGCCCGGGTGCGGCTCTCGCCGTAGCCGGAGGACTCGCCGGCCAGCCGCACCGGCGGCAGCGGCTCCACCCGGGGCACCACGGTCAGGGTGTCGAAGGCGCTGAAGGACCGGGTCAGCTCGACCATGCCGAACGGGTCGGTCAGCCGCAGCTGGAGCGGGCCCAGCGGGTAGCGGCCGCGCAGGTCGGAGCGGACCCGGTAGGACACCTCGCGGTGGCCGCCCGGCTCCACCCGGTCCAGCACGAACCGCGGCCGCGGCCCGAGCACGTAGGGCACCCGGTCCTGGAGCATCAGCAGCCCGGTGGGCACCCGCGAGACGTTGTCCACCCGCAGGTGCACCCGGGCCTCGGACATCGCCGGGACCCGGGACGGCGCCAGCCGGCGGCTGCCCGCGACCCGGTAGCGGGTGCGGTAGAGCACCGCCACGCACACCAGCGGCAGCACGGCCAGCAGCAGCCCGACCCGCAGCAGGTCGGACTGGCCCAGGACGTACGAGCAGGCGGCCGCGGCCACCCCGGCGGCCACGAACGACCGGCCGCGGGTGGTCAGCCCGCCCAGCGCCCGGCGGAAGCCGCCGGTGGGCCGCTCGTCGGCGGAGGTGGGGCCGACCGGCGGAACGCCCGGCGCCCGCGGCGCCGGCTGCCCGGCGTACGGCCCCGCCCCGGGCGGCTGGGCGTAGGGCCCCGGCTGCGGCTGCTGCCGGGCCTGCGGTGCGGGCGGGGCGCCGTACGGGCCCGGGTACGCGCCCGGCGGGCGCGGCGGCGCGGGCGGACGGCCGCCGGGCGGGCGGGCGCCCGGCGGGGGCGGCCCTGCGGGTGTGCCCATCACACGCCCCGCGCGTCCGGCATGCCCTGGGGCCGCCCGGCCGGCCGCTGCGGCCAGCCGGCGCCCCCGCCCGCGCCCGCGGCCGGGTCGGGCACCGGTACGCGCTGCACGATCTCCGCCACCACCTGCTCCGGCGTGCGCCGGTTCAGCTGCGCCTGCGCGGTCGGCAGCAGCCGGTGCGCGAGGACCGCGGCGGCCAGCGACTGCACATCGTCGGGCAGGACGTACTCGCGGCCGTCCAGCGCCGCGGAGGCGCGGGCGGCCCGCACCAGGTGCAGGGTGGCGCGCGGGGAGGCGCCCAGCCGCAGGTCCGGGTGGCTGCGGGTGGCGCCCACCAGGGCCACCGCGTAGCGGCGCACCGGCTCCGAGACGTGCACCTGCCGCACCGCCTCGATCAGCTTCACGATGTCCTGGGCCTCCGCGACCGGCTGGAGGTCGTCCAGCGGGGAGACCCCGCCGTGCACGTCGAGCATCTTCAACTCGGCCTCGGGACTGGGGTAGCCGATCGAGACCCGGGCGGTGAAGCGGTCCCGCTGCGCCTCCGGCAGCGGGTAGGTGCCCTCCATCTCCACCGGGTTCTGGGTGGCGATCACCATGAAGGGGCTGGGCAGTTCGTAGGTGGTGCCGTCGATGGTGACCTGGCGCTCCTCCATCGACTCCAGCAGCGCCGACTGGGTCTTCGGCGAGGCGCGGTTGATCTCGTCGCCGACCACGATCTGCGCGAAGATCGCGCCGGGCTTGAACTCGAAGTCCCGCCGCTGCTGGTCGAAGACGCTCACCCCGGTGATGTCCGAGGGCAGCAGGTCGGGCGTGAACTGGATGCGCCGCACGGAGCAGTCGATGGACCGCGCCAGTGCCTTGGACAGCATGGTCTTGCCGACGCCCGGCACGTCCTCGATGAGCAGGTGGCCCTCGGCCAGCAGGACGGTCAGTGCGATGCGTACGACCTCGGGCTTGCCCTCGATCACGTTCTCCACGCTCCGGCGCACCCGCTCCGCGGTCGTGGTCAGATCGCTCAGTTCCGCTCGAGCGTCAAAGGTCGTCACCCGGTACTCCTCGGCCTGTTCCATTGGGGCCCCAGGGCCTCGGTCGTCCCTGGACCGCGGCCCTCCCCGATTGCGCAACGCCCGCCGCGGGCGGGACGTGCCGCATCCTGCATTCTTCCCTCACGGGGAGGGCCGCGTCACTCGCCTGCCGTTACTTGTTCGTGATTTCCCGCAGCAGGCCGGTGTGGACGTCGAAGACGAAGCCGCGCACGTCGTCGGTGCGGGCGAGGAACGGGGAGGTCCTGACCCGGGCCATGGACTGCCGCACGTCCTGGTCGATGTCGGTGAACGCCTCGACCGCCCAGGTGGGGCGCTGGCCGACCTCGTGCTCCAGCTCGGTGCGGAAGTCCTCGGTGATGGTCTGCATCCCGCAGTTGGTGTGGTGGATCAGGACGACGGAGCGGGTGCCGAGGGCGCGCTGGCTGACGGCGAGGGAGCGGATGGTGTCGTCGGTGACGACCCCGCCCGCGTTGCGGATGGTGTGGCAGTCGCCCAGCTCCAGGCCGAGCGCCTGGTGCAGGTCGAGCCGGGCGTCCATGCAGGCGACGACCGCGACCTTCAGGACCGGGGCGGCACCCATGCCCGGGTCGGTGAACTCGGCGGCGTAGCGCCGGTTGGCGGCGACCAGCCGGTCGGTGACGGAGGAGTCGGCGCCGGGGGCGGTCCCGGGGGCGGGGGGATTCGCGGGGGCGCTGGCATCTGTCGACATGTCTATGACGGTATCCGAGCCGGCCGGAACCGCAGGGGGCGCACCTTCCGCACCGGTCAGGACACGAGGGCGCACGGCGGGCGCGTCCGGCGTACACGGGGGCGCGCCCCCGGCGCGGCCGCCGTTGACCGTGGGGCATGGTGGAGTAAAGTGGCGCGAAGTGGTGCCGTTGGCCGGAGGTGTCGGGAGGTGTGCGGTGTTCCTGGGATTCCTCGGGACCTACACCCCGCGGCTCGACGACAAGAACCGGCTGGTGCTGCCGTCCCGGTTCCGCGAGCAGCTCGCCGACGGCCTGGTGATGACCCGCGGGCAGGAGCGCTGCCTGTACGTGTGGCCGGTCGAGGGCTTCCGGGCCGCCACCGAGCAGTTCTCCGGGGCGCCGCTGACCTCCAAGGCCACCCGGGACTACCTGCGGGTGCTCTTCGCCGGCGCCCATGACGAAGTGCCCGACAAGCAGGGCCGGGTGACGGTGCCGCAGCCGCTGCGGGACTACGCGGGCCTGGTCCGCGAGTGCGCCGTGATCGGCGCGAACACCCGGGTGGAGATCTGGTCGGCGGACGCCTGGGAGCGGTACCTGGCCGCCCAGGAAGACACCTTTTCGGCCCTGTCCGAGGAGGTTCCGCCCGGATTACTGTGAGCGCGGCCCCCGCCCCGGCGCGGCGCGCACCACTTCGTCCCACCCCGGTGCGGACGCGCGGCCCGGCCTCCTCCCGCTCCCGGCTGCCGCTGGCACCACTTCCCCGGTGCCAGGGGACCGCCGCACCGAGCGGGCGGGGACCAGGTTCCGCGTCCACCGAGCCGTTGCCGGCCGTAGCGTGTCCGTCGTGCTTGTCTGGCAGCCGGCGCCCGTATCGTCGGATGCCCGGACCCGACCTGCGGGACCGTTCCACCGCCACGACCGCCCGACGCCGTGCCCGACCCCACCGCGCTACGCCGTCCCTACCGTTCGATAAGGGCCACATGAGCAACCCGTCCCCGCGGCACATCCCGGTGATGCTGCGGCGCTGCCTCGATCTGCTGGCCCCCGCGCTCGCCCGGCCCGGTGCCGTCGTGGTCGACGCCACGCTGGGACTCGGCGGGCACAGCGAGGCGCTGCTGACCACCTTCCCCGAGTGCCGGCTGATCGCGGTGGACCGCGACCCGGTAGCCCTGAAGCTGGCCGGGGAGCGGCTGGAGCCGTTCGGGGAGCGCGCCACCTTGGTGCACGCGGTCTACGACGAACTGCCCGAGGTGCTGCGGCGGCTGGGCGTCCCGCGGGTGCAGGGCGTGCTCTTCGACCTCGGGGTCTCCTCGATGCAGCTCGACGAGGCCGACCGCGGCTTCGCCTACGCCCAGGACGCGCCGCTGGACATGCGGATGGACCAGTCCACCGGGATCAGCGCCGCCGAGGTGCTGAACACCTATCCGCCCGGGGAGCTGGTGCGCATCCTGCGCGCCTACGGCGAGGAGAAGTTCGCCCGCAAGATCGTGGACGCGGTGGTGCGCGAGCGGGAGCGGGAGCCGTTCACCGGCAGCGCGCGGCTGGTCGAGCTGATCCGGCAGGCGCTGCCGCAGGCCGCCAAGCGGACCGGCGGCAATCCGGCCAAGCGCACCTTCCAGGCGCTGCGGATCGAGGTCAACGGCGAGCTGGCGGTGCTGGAGCGGGCGGTGCCCGCGGCGGTGGCCGCGCTCGCGGTGGGCGGCCGGATCGCGGTGCTGTCCTACCAGTCGCTGGAGGACCGGCTGGTCAAGCAGGTCCTCGCGGCCGGCGCCGCGCAGACCGCGCCGCCCGGGCTGCCGGTGGTGCCCGAGCAGTACCAGCCGCGGCTGAAACTGCTCACCCGCGGCGCCGAACTGCCCGGCGAGGACGAGATCGCCGGGAACCGGCGGGCCGCGCCCGCCCGGCTGCGCGGCGCCGAACGCATCCGGGAGGACGTGCGATGAGCGACGGCACCGGACGCGAGGGGCGCGGCGGCCGCGGCACCGTACGCGGCGCGGTGCGCGGCGGCGCGCTGGGCGCGCGGCTGGGTGCCGGGAGGTCCGCAACCGCCCGGCGTACCCCGTTCGTCGTTCTTGTCGTGACACTGCTCGCCGGGGGACTCATCTCGCTGCTGATGCTCAACGCGGCGCTGAACCGGGACTCGTTCAAGCTGGACAAGCTCCAGGACCAGACGACGCACTACACCGACCAGCAGCAGCAGCTCCAGCAGGAGGTCGACGGCTACTCCGCGCCCGAGACGCTGGAGAAGCGCGCCCGCGAGCTGGGCATGGTGCCCGGCGGCGACCCGGCCTTCCTCGACCCGAACGGCAAGGTGCAGGGCACGCCGTCGCCCGCGACCGCCCCGCCCGCGCCTCCGCCGACCACCACCCCGCCGCCGACGACCCCGCCCGCCACCCCGTCCGGCACCGCCACCCCGGCGGGCACCACCGGCATCACCAGTACGGCCGGCACCACCGGTACGGCCGGCACCACCGGTACATCGGGTACTTCGGGTACATCGGGTACGAGTACGGCGGGCACCCCCACGACACCGACCCCCGGCAGGTGAGCGCGTGACCCCCCGCGACGACGCAGACCGCCCGCGCGGCGCCCGCCCGCAGCCGCGCCGCACCGCCCGCCCCGCGGCGCCGCGGCCCGACGCCGACCCCGCGGACGGCGGCCGCCCCCGCGCCCCCCGCGTACCCCGGCCGGGCGGCACCGGCGGCGCGGGCAGCTCCGGCGGTACCGGCGGCCCCCGCCCGGCCCGCGCGGGCCGCAACGGCCCCTGGCGGGCCGACCCCGTACGCCCCGTCGGCCGGGCCGCCGCGCTGCGCCGCAACCGGCCCGGCGGCCCCCGGGCGGTGCGCCTGGGCGCGGTCCGCCCCCGGCTGCGGCTGGTCGGCGTGGTCCTCACCCTGGTGATGTCCGTGTTCGTGGTGCGCCTGCTCCAGGTGCAGGCCGTCGACGCGTCCGCCTACGCCGCCAAGGCCGCCGTCAACCGCTGGGTCACCCACGAGGTCACCGCCGACCGCGGCACCATCACCGACCGCTCCGGCGTGGACCTGGCCACCACCGTGGACGCCTTCGACATCACCGCGGACCCGTACCTGTTCACGCCCGCGCAGGCGAAGGTGAAGGACGCGCCGCAGCAGGCCGCGCAGCTGCTCGCGCCGATCGTCGGCGGCGACGCCACGAAGATCGCCCAGCAGCTGGCCACCCCCAAGTCCCGCTACCAGATCATCGCCCAGCAGCAGTCGCCGCAGGCGTGGAACCAGATCCAGGACCTGAAGTCCACCCTCGCCGCCAAGGCCGCCGCCGGACAGGGCGCCGACGTGCTCGCCGGGATCTTCGACGTGCCGCACTCCAAGCGGGTCTACCCGGCCGGCGACCTGGCCGCGGGCGTCGTCGGCTTCGTCAACAGCCAGGGGCAGGGCGCCGGCGGCCTGGAGTCGATGCTCGACAAGGAACTCGCCGGGAAGAACGGCAAGATCCGCTACGCCCAGTCCGACGGCCGCCAGGTGCCCACCGCCGGCAGCCAGGAGCAGCCCGCCGTGCCCGGCACCGACGTGCAGCTCACCCTCGACCGCGACATCCAGTGGGCCGCCCAGAGCGCCATCACCCAGCAGGTGCAGAAGTCCAAGGCCGACCGCGGCTACGTCATCGTGCAGGACCCGCAGACCGGCCAGGTGCTCGCGATGGCCGACGCCCCCGGCTTCGACCCCAACGACTTGTCGCACGCGGACTCCGCCGCCCTCGGCAACGCGGCCGTGCAGGACGCCTACGAGCCCGGCAGCGTCAGCAAGCTGATGTCGATGTCCGCGATCATCGACACCGGCACCGCCACCCCCACCACCCGCGTCACCGTGCCCGGCACCCTGCCGCGCGCCGACCGGCTCTTCCACGACGACGTCGACCACGGCACCTGGTACCTCACCCTCAACGGGGTCCTCGCCAAGTCCAGCAACATCGGCACCATCGAGGCCACCGGCCAGCTCGGCAAGACCCAGGCCCAGGCCAACCAGGTGCTCTACTCCTACCTGCGGAAGTTCGGCATCGGGCAGCCCACCGGCACCGGCTTCCCCGGCGAGACCCCCGGCATCCTCGCCAAGCCGCAGGACTGGAACGCCTCCCAGCAGTACACGATCCCCTTCGGCCAGGGCCTGTCGGTCAACGCCCTCCAGGCCACCTCGGTCTACTCCACCATCGCCAACGGCGGGGTCCGGGTCGAGCCCAGCCTGATCCGCGGCACCACCGGACCCGACGGCCGGTTCGTGCCCGCCGCCGCCCCGAAGAAGACCCGCGTGGTGTCGCAGCAGACCGCCAGGACCGTCTCCGAGATGCTGGAGTCGGTGGTCGGCAGCGAACAGGGCACCGGCATCAACGCCCGTATCGACGGCTACCGGGTGGCCGGCAAGACCGGTACGGCCAACCGGGTGGACCCGACGACCGGCCGCTACAAGGGCTACACCTCCTCGTTCTTCGGCTTCGCGCCGGCCGACAAGCCGCGCGTCACGGTCTCCTGCGTGATCCAGAACCCGACGAAGGGCAGCTACTTCGGCGGCGACATCTGCGGCCCGGTCTTCAAGCAGGTCATGCAGTTCGCCCTCAAGTCCCTGGGCGTGGCGCCCTCCGGCGCGCCCGCGCCGAAACTGCCGGTCACCTGGAACCCGTCAGAGCCGGCCACCCACGACAAGAAAGCCGGGTGATCACCATCGGCAGCCGACCCACCCCGCCCGCGCCCTCCGCGCCCGGCGCCGCCACCGGCCGCGACGGCCGCCGTTTTGGCCCGGACCCCGGCCCGCCCGGTAATCTCGCGGCCGTGCCCACAGCTGATCAACCCACCCTCAGACCGCCGGGCGCCCCGCGCCCGGCCCACGTGCGCCCCACGCCGCTGGCCGACCTCGCCCGCCGCCTGCCAGGAGCCGCGGACCCGGCGGCCGGCCCCGCGGCCGACGGCGGCCCGCAGGTCACCGGCATCACGCACGACTCCCGCGCGGTCCGCCCCGGCGACCTGTACGCGGCCCTGCCCGGCGCCCGCGCGCACGGCGCCGACTTCGCCGACCAGGCCGCCCGGGCCGGCGCGGTGGCGGTGCTGACCGACCCCGCCGGCGCCGAACGCGCCGCCGCCACCGGACTGCCCGTCCTCACCGCGCCCGACCCGCGCGCGCAGATGGGCGAGCTCGCCGCCGTCGTCTACGGCCGGCCCGGCGAGGGCATGCTGCGGATCGGCATCACCGGCACCTCCGGCAAGACCACCACCTCCTACCTCGTCGAAGGAGGGCTGCGGGCCGGCCACGCCGCCGGCCGCACCGGGCTGATCGGCACCGTCGAGACCCGGATCGGCGACGAGCGGATCAAGAGCGAGCGCACCACCCCCGAGGCCACCGACCTCCAGGCGCTCTTCGCGGTGATGCGCGAACGCGGCGTGGACGCGGCGGTCATGGAGGTCTCCAGCCACGCCCTGGTCCTCGGCCGGGTCGACGGCACCGTCTTCGACGTCGGGGTCTTCACCAACCTCAGCCCGGAGCACATGGAGTTCCACTCCGGCATGGAGGACTACTTCCAGGCCAAGGCGCGGCTGTTCACCCCGCAGCGCAGCCGGCTGGGCGTGGTCAACCTCGACGACGAGTACGGCCGCCGGCTCGTCGCCGAAGCCTCGGTGCCGCTGGTCACGTTCTCCGCGCAGGGCAGCCTCGACGCCGACTGGCGGGCGGAGGACGTACAGGCCGGCCCGATGGACAGCCGCTTCACCTCGATCGGCCCCAAGGGCGAGCGGGTGCGGGCCGTGGCGCCGCTGCCCGGCCCGTTCAACGTCGCCAACACCCTGGCCGCGCTGGCCGCGCTGGCCGCCGCCGGCGTCGACCCGCAGACCGCCGCCGACGGCATCGCCGCCGTCCCCGGCGTCCCGGGCCGGCTGGAGCGGGTCGACGCCGGGCAGCCCTACCTGGCGGTCGTGGACTACGCCCACAAGACCGACGCCGTGGAGTCGGTGCTGCGCGCGCTGCGCACCACCACCGACGGCCGTATCCACGCCGTGCTCGGCTGCGGCGGCGACCGGGACGCCACCAAGCGCGGCCCGATGGGCGCGGCCCTCGCCCGGCTCGCCGACACCGCCGTCCTCACGTCGGACAACCCGCGCTCGGAGGACCCGCTCCAGATCCTCACCGCGATGCTCGCCGGCGCCGCCCAGGTGCCGGCCGCGCAGCGCGGACACGTCATCGTCGAACCCGACCGGGCCGCCGCGGTGGCCGCCGCCGTCGCGCTCGCGCGGCCCGGCGACATCGTGCTGGTGGCCGGCAAGGGCCATGAGCAGGGCCAGGACATCGCCGGAGAGGTACGCCCCTTCGACGACCGAGAGGTGCTGCGCGCCGCGATCGATAAGGACCGACAAGAACAGTGATCCCACTCACCCTCGCCGAGGTCGCACGCGCGGTCGGCGGGAGCACGCACGACATACCGGACAGTGCGGTGCGCGTCACGGGCCCGGTGGTCAAGGACTCCCGCGAGGTGGTCCCCGGCGCCCTGTTCGTCGCGTTCGCCGGGGAGCGCTCCGACGGGCACGACTTCGCCGCCAAGGCCGTCGCCGACGGCGCGGTGGCGGTCCTCGCGGCCCGCCCGGTCGGCGTGCCCGCCGTCGTGGTCGACGACGTCCAGGCCGCGCTGGGCGCCCTCGCCCGCCATGTCATCGAGCGGCTGGGCGCGACCGTGGTGGCGCTGACCGGCTCGGCCGGCAAGACCAGCACCAAGGACCTGCTCGCGCAGCTCCTCCAGCGCCTGGCGCCCACCGTGTGGACACCCGGCTCGTTCAACAACGAGATCGGGCTGCCGCTGACCGCGCTCGGCGCCGACGAGGGCACCCGCCACCTGGTGCTGGAGATGGGCGCCCGCGGCATCGGCCACATCGCCTACCTGACCGGGCTCACCCCGCCCCGGATCGGGCTGGTGCTCAACGTGGGCAGCGCGCACATCGGCGAGTTCGGCGGCCGCGAGCAGATCGCGCAGGCCAAGGGCGAACTCGTCGAGGCGCTGCCGAGCGCGGCCGAGGGCGGCGTCGCCGTGCTCAACGCGGACGACCCGCTGGTGAGTGCCATGCGCACCCGAACCACGGCGAAAGTGGTGACCTTCGGCGAAGCCCCCGAAGCGGACGTACGCGCCGAGAACGTGACGCTCAACGCCAGCGGACAGCCCCACTTCACGCTGCGCACACCCTCCGGGTGCGCCGAAGTGACCTTGCGCCTGTACGGTGAGCATCACGTGTCGAACGCGCTCGCCGCGGCCGCCGTCGCCCGTGAACTCGGCATGCCTGTCGAGGAGATCGCCACCGCGCTCTCCGCGGCCGGCTCGCTCTCGCACTGGCGGATGGAGGTCACCGAGCTTCCCGACGGCGTGACGGTCATCAACGACGCCTACAACGCGAACCCCGAATCCATGAGGGCAGCCCTGCGCACACTCGCGGCGATGGGCAGCTCCGTACGGGCCCGGGGGGGCCGTACCTGGGCGGTGCTGGGGACGATGGCCGAACTCGGCGAGCAGTCGCTCGCTGAGCACGACGCGGTGGGGCGGCTGGCCGTCCGACTCAACGTCAGCAAGCTCGTGGCCGTCGGCGGTACCGAAGCCGGTTGGCTGCAAATGGGCGCTTACAACGAGGGTTCGTGGGGTGAGGAGTCGGTGCACGTGTCCGACGCGGAGGCGGCGGTCGACCTGGTGCGCGCGCAGGTGCGGCCGGGAGATGTCGTGCTGGTGAAGGCATCGAGGTCGGTGGGGCTTGAGTCCGTCGCCCTCGCGCTGATCGAGGGCGCCGGTGGCGCGGCCCGCGAGGGTGCCACCCGATGAAGCAGATCCTCGTCTCCGGTGTTCTGGGACTGTTCCTGTCGCTGTTCGGCACCCCGCTGCTGATCCGCCTGCTGGCCCGCAAGGGCTACGGGCAGATGATCCGGGACGACGGCCCGAAGGCGCACCACAGCAAGCGCGGTACGCCCACCATGGGCGGCATCGCCTTCATCTCCGCCACGGTGCTCGCCTACGTCATCACCAAGCTCGCCACCGGTGACAAGGCCACCATGTCCGGGGTGCTGGTGCTGTTCCTGACCGTCGGCATGGGCCTGGTCGGCTTCCTCGACGACTACATCAAGATCGTCAAGCAGCGCAGCCTGGGCCTGCGGGCCAAGGCGAAGATGGCCGGGCAGCTCATCGTCGGCATCGCCTTCGCGGTGCTGGCGCTGAACTTCCACGACTCGCGCGGCCAGACCCCGGCGTCCACGAAGCTCTCCTTCACCACGGACTTCGGCTGGTCGATCGGCCCGGTGATCTTCGTGATCTGGGCGCTGTTCATGATCCTGGCGATGTCCAACGGCGTGAACCTCACCGATGGCCTCGACGGCCTGGCCACCGGCGCGTCCGTGATGGTCTTCGCCGCCTACACCGTCATCGGCGTCTGGCAGTACGGCCAGTGGTGCGGCGCCCCGGTCAGCGCCAACGGCGCCTGCTACGAGGTGCGCGACCCGCTCGACCTGGCCGTGGTGGCCGCCGCGCTGATGGGCGCCTGCTTCGGCTTCCTGTGGTGGAACACCTCGCCCGCGAAGATCTTCATGGGCGACACCGGCTCGCTCGCGCTGGGCGGCGCGCTGGCCGGCTTCGCGATCTGCTCGCGCACCGAACTGCTGCTGGCGATCCTCGGCGGCCTGTTCGTGCTGATCACCATGTCCGTGGTCATCCAGGTCGGCTCCTTCCGGCTCACCGGCAAGCGGGTCTTCCGGATGGCGCCACTCCAGCACCACTTCGAACTCAAGGGCTGGAGCGAGGTCCTGATCGTGGTCCGCTTCTGGATCATCCAGGGCATGTGCATGGCCGTCGGCCTCGGCCTGTTCTACGCGGCCTGGGTGGCGGCGTCATGACGGGCCCCCAGCCCGGCGCCGACCCGGCCGAGGGGAACGGCCCGGCCCGCTTCGGCGACCTGGCCGACTTCAAGGGCGCCGCGGTCACCGTCGCCGGGCTGGGCGTCTCCGGGGTGCCCGCCGCGAAGGCGCTGCTGCGCCTGGGCGCGCACGTCACCGTGGTCAACGGCCCGGCCGGCGACAAGCAGCGCGCCGAGGCGGCCGAACTGACCGCGCTCGGCGCGGCCGTACGCCTCGGCGACGCCGAGACCCTCCCCGGCGGCACCGAACTGGTCGTCACCACCCCCGGGTGGAAGCCGTCCAGCCCGCTCTTCGCGGCCGCCGAGGCCGCCGGGGTGCAGGTGTGGGGCGACGTCGAACTCGCCTGGCGGCTGCGCGGACCGGACGCGGCGCCCTGGCTGGCGATCACCGGCACCAACGGCAAGACCACCGCCACCCGGATGCTCGCCGCGATCCTCACCGCGGCGGGCCTGCGCACCGCGGCCGTCGGCAACATCGGAGTCTCGCTCTTCGACGTGGTGCTCGGCGAGCCCGCGGACGGGCCCTACGACGTGCTGGCCGTCGAGCTGTCCAGCTACCAGCTGCACTGGGCGCCGAGCCTGCGGCCGCACTCCGCGGCCGTGCTCAACCTCGCACCCGACCACCTGGACTGGCACGGCTCGATGGCCGCGTACGCCGCGGACAAGGGCCGGATCTTCCACGGCAACCAGGTCGCCTGCGTGTACAACACCGCGGACCCCGAGACCGAGCGGCTGGTCCGCGAGGCCGACGTCGAGGAGGGCTGCCGGGCGATCGGCTTCACCCTCGCCGCACCCGGGCTCTCGCAGTTCGGCGTGGTCGACGGCATCCTCGTGGACCGCGCGTTCGTCGAGGACCGGCAGCACCGGGCACAGGAGCTGGCCGAGGTCGCGGACGTCCAGCCGCCGGCCCCGCACAACATCGCCAACGCGCTGGCCGCCGCCGCGCTGGCCCGCGCCTTCGGCGTCCCGCCCACCGCCGTACGCGAGGGCCTGCGGGCCTTCCGGCCGGACGCCCACCGCATCGCCGAGGTCGCCGTCCTGGACGGTGTCGCCTACGTCGACGACTCCAAGGCCACCAACACGCACGCGGCCGCCGCCTCCCTGGCGGCCTACCCGTCGGTGGTCTGGCTGGCCGGCGGGCTGGCGAAGGGCGCGGAGTTCGACGAACTGGCCGCGGCCGCCGCGGACCGGCTGCGCGCGGTGGTGCTCTTCGGCGCCGACCGGGCGGTGATCCGGGAAGCACTGGCGCGACACGCCCCGCAGGTCCCGGTGGTGGAGCTGGAACGGACCGACACTGGGGCGATGTCCGCCGCCGTCGGCACGGCCCGCGACCTCGCCCGGCCGGGCGACACGGTCCTGCTCGCCCCGGCCTGTGCGTCGATGGACATGTTCACCAACTACAACCAGCGTGGTGACCTGTTCGCCGAGGCGGTACGGGCGCTCGCCGCCGCCGACGGGCAGCAGGAGGCCGGCCCGGCCGGCCACGGCCGCTGACCGGCGGCCCCGGCTCGGGGCGGCGGCCGGCCGTACCCGCGCACTGAGGAGGGGACGCATGCCCCGTGACCGCTTCACCGCCCCGGGCGGCGCCGACGAGCGCCCCCCGGGCGCGGTCCGCCGCCAGGTCGACGGCGCGGACCGGCTGCCGCCGCCCGTCCGCGCGGCCCGGCAGCCGGGCCGGGGCGACGAAACCCCCGAGGGCGGCCGCCGCACCACCCCGGGCCGACCGCCCGCGGCCGGCGGGTCTTCCGCAGGCGGCGGCATGGGTCGGCTGTCGCCGTCCGGGCGTGGCGGGGCCGCGGCGAAGGGCGCTCCCGGTGCCCGGGGTGGCGGTGCCGCTTCCGGTGGTGGGCGGGCCGCGCGCTCGGCGGGGGCGGCCGCCGCCCGACCCCGGAGCGGCCATGTGCCCGCCGCCCGGGCACCCCGCCTCTCCGCCGGAGGCAGCCGCGGCAGCGCCCGCCGCGCCGCGGCCCGGCTGCCGAAGCAGCTGCGCGAGGCATGGGACCGCCCGCTCACCGCGTACTACGTGATCATGGGCGCCGCGCTGCTGATCACGGTGCTCGGCCTGGTGATGGTGTACTCCGCGTCGATGATCCAGGCGCTGCGCTACGGCCTGCCCTCGACGTACTACTTCCGCAAGCAGCTGATGGCCGTGGCGATCGGCTCGGTGCTGCTGTACGCGGCCGCGCGGATGCCGATCCGGCTGCACCGGGCACTGGCGTACCCGCTGCTGCTCGGCGCGGTCTTCCTGATGTGCCTGGTCCAGGTCCCGGGGATAGGGCAGACGGTCAACGGCAACACCAACTGGCTGTCCATCGGCGGCCCGTTCCAGCTCCAGCCCAGCGAGTTCGGGAAGCTCGCGCTGGTGCTGTGGGGCGCGGACCTGCTCGCCCGCAAGAACGAGAAGAAGCTGCTCACCCAGTGGAAGCACCTGCTGGTCCCGCTGGTGCCGGTGGCCGTCCTGCTGCTCGGCCTGATCATGCTCGGCGGCGACATGGGCACCACCATGGTGCTCACCGCGGTGCTCTTCGGCCTGCTGTGGCTGGCCGGCGCCCCGACCCGGATGTTCACCGGGGTGCTCGCCGCGGCCGGCGCGCTGGCCGCGCTCTTCGTGCTGACCAGCCCGAACCGGATGGGCCGGCTGCACTGCATCGCCGCGACCTCGCCGGGCGCAGGCGACCAGTGCTGGCAGGCCGTGCACGGCATCTACGCCCTCGCGTCCGGCGGCTGGTTCGGCACCGGCCTGGGCGCCAGCGTGGAGAAATGGGGCGAACTGCCCGAGCCGCACACCGACTTCATCTTCGCCGTGACCGGTGAGGAACTCGGTCTGGCCGGGACGCTGTCCGTCCTCGCCCTCTTCGCGGCACTAGGCTACGCGGGTATCCGCGTGGCCGGTCGTACGGAGGACCCCTTCGTCAGGTTCGCAGCGGGTGGCGTGACCACCTGGATCACGGTGCAGTCCGTGATCAACGTCGGTGCGGTGCTCGGCCTGCTGCCGATCGCCGGGGTCCCGCTGCCGCTGTTCTCCTACGGGGGGTCGGCCCTCCTGCCGACCATGTACGCGGTGGGCCTGCTGATCGCCTTCGCCAGGAGCGAGCCGGCGGCGCGGGCCGCCCTGGTCACCCGGGAACGCAGCTCCCTGACCAGGGCGATGAGACGGACGATGCGACGGCGTACCGGAAGGCGGCCGTCGGGAGAGCGGTGAATTTCGGTGCATGTCGTACTCGCCGGCGGCGGGACCGCCGGCCACATCGAGCCGGCACTCGCGCTCGCCGACGCCCTGCGCCGGCAGGACCCGGCCGTGGGCATCACCGCACTGGGCACCGAGCGCGGACTGGAGACCAGGCTCGTGCCCGAACGCGGCTACGAACTCGCCCTCATCCCCGCGGTGCCGCTGCCGCGCCGGCCCACCCCCGAACTCATCACCGTGCCCGGGCGGCTGCGCGGCACCATCAAGGCCGCCGAGCAGGTGCTCGAACGCACCAAGGCGGACTGCCTCGTCGGCTTCGGCGGCTACGTCGCCCTGCCCGGCTACCTCGCCGCCAAGCGCCTGGGCGTGCCGATCGTCGTCCACGAGGCCAACGCCCGCCCGGGCCTGGCCAACAAGATCGGCTCCCGCTACGCGCACACCGTGGCCGTCGCCACCCCGGACAGCAAGCTGCGCGACGCCCACTACATCGGCATCCCGCTGCGCCGGTCCATCGCCACGCTCGACCGGGCCGCCGCCCGCCCCGAGGCCCGGCACGCCTTCGGCCTGGACCAGAACCTGCCGACGCTGCTGGTCTCCGGCGGCTCCCAGGGCGCCCGGCGGCTCAACGAGGTGGTGGCCGCCGTCGCCCCGCGGCTCCAGCAGTCCGGAGTGCAGATCCTGCACGCGGTCGGCCCGAAGAACGAACTGCCGCAGTCCGACAACATGCCCGGGATGCCGCCGTACCGGCCGGTGCCGTACCTCGATCGGATGGATCTCGCCTACGCCGCCGCGGACATGATGCTGTGCCGGGCCGGTGCGATGACCGTCGCCGAACTCTCCGCGGTCGGGCTGCCCGCGGCGTACGTGCCGCTGCCGATCGGCAACGGCGAGCAGCGGCTCAACGCGCAGCCGGTGGTCCGGGCCGGCGGCGGACTCCTCGTCGACGACGCGGAACTGACGACGGACTGGGTGCTGGGCCAGGTGCTGCCGGTGCTCACCGACCCGCACCGGCTGTACGACATGTCCCGCGCCGCCGCCGAGTTCGGCCGCCGCGACGCGGACGACCTGCTGGTGCGCATGGTGTACGAAGCGGTGGCCGCCCGGCGCTGACGCCGCTCCCGCCGCCGCGCGTTGCCGCGGCCGCGGGCCGACACGTTGCAGGATAGGGGCATTACCGCCCACATCGGAGGCCGAGATGACCCGACTCGCATCGCCCGGCGCGAGCCGTGTGGAGGGCGGGCCGCGCCCGTCCAGCCGGATGGATTCCGGGAGTTCCCGGGTGCGCCGCCGGCGCCGCGCCCTGCTGCTGGGGCTGGTCGCGCTGACCGTGGTCGGCGGGGGCGGCGGCTATCTGGTCTACGGCTCCCCGCTGCTGCGGGCCGAGCACGTCAAGGTCAGCGGAAATTCCGTATTGACCGATGATCAGATCGTCGGTGCGGCGAAAGTCCCCCTCGGCGGCGCCCTGTTCTCCGTGGACACCGGCGCCGTCAGCAGGCGCCTCACCGCCGCGCTGCCGCGGATCGACCATGTGGCGGTGGAGCGCTCCTGGCCGCACACCGTGCGGTTGAGGATCACCGAACGCACCCCGTCGGCCGTCCTGAAGAACGGCACCCGGTTCACCGAAGTCGACCGCGACGGCGTGCGGTTCGCCACCGTGGCGAAGGCCCCCCGCGGCGTTCCGCTGATCCAGTTGGCCGCCCCGCGCGCGGCCAGCGTCCGCCAGTTCGGCACCAAGGGACTGCTGCGCGCGGCCATCGAGGTCTCCGCCGATCTGCCGCGCGCCCTGAACGGCCACGCCACCGCGATCCGGGTGCGCTCCTACGACGGCATCACCGTCGAACTCTCCGGCGGGCGCGAGGTGGTGTGGGGGAGCAGCACGGACGGCGCAGCCAAGGCGCGCGTGCTCACCGCACTGATGAAGGCGCAGCCCGACGCGACGCACTACGACGTCAGTGCGCCCACCGCCCCTGCCGCGTCAGGGAGTTGACGCGGCGCCGGCCAAGCGGGACAAGGCGTGCGGCCCCGGCTGCGCAACGGACAGCGTGATCACATAGGGTGAAAAGAAAAACGGGAGGTTCGGCGTGTTCGTTGAACCGCCACCGCTTGTCGACTTAGTGTCTCGTCCCAAGGGAACACATGGGACCCGCTTACGGCTAACCCTAAACCTCAGCGTTAGGGTTCGTCCCGGCATCGGCGAGCGTAACCGACCGTCCCACCGATTCGTAACTCGAGGCGAGAGGCCTTCGACGTGGCAGCACCGCAGAACTATCTCGCAGTCATCAAAGTCGTCGGCATCGGCGGCGGTGGCGTCAACGCCATCAACCGGATGATCGAGGTCGGTCTCAAGGGCGTCGAGTTCATCGCGATCAACACCGATGCACAGGCCCTGCTCATGAGCGACGCCGACGTCAAGCTCGACGTCGGCCGCGAACTGACCCGGGGCCTCGGTGCGGGCGCCAACCCCGACGTCGGCCGCAAGGCGGCGGAGGACCACCGCGAGGAGATCGAAGAGGTGCTCAAGGGCGCCGACATGGTCTTCGTCACCGCGGGCGAGGGCGGCGGCACCGGCACCGGTGGCGCCCCCGTCGTGGCCAACATCGCCCGCTCGCTCGGCGCGCTGACCATCGGTGTGGTGACCCGCCCCTTCACCTTCGAGGGCCGGCGTCGCGCCAACCAGGCCGAGGACGGCATCGCCGGCCTGCGCGAGAACGTCGACACCCTGATCGTGATCCCCAACGACCGGCTGCTGTCGATCTCCGACCGCCAGGTGAGCGTCCTGGACGCCTTCCGCTCCGCGGACCAGGTGCTGCTGTCCGGTGTGCAGGGCATCACCGACCTGATCACCACCCCGGGCCTGATCAACCTCGACTTCGCCGACGTCAAGTCGGTGATGTCCGAGGCGGGTTCGGCGCTCATGGGCATCGGCTCCGCCCGCGGCGACGACCGCGCGGTCGCCGCGGCCGAGATGGCGATCTCCTCGCCGCTGCTGGAAGCCTCCATCGACGGCGCCCGCGGTGTGCTGCTGTCCATCTCCGGCGGCTCCGACCTCGGCCTGTTCGAGATCAACGAAGCGGCCCAACTGGTCAGCGAGGCCGCCCACCCCGAGGCGAACATCATCTTCGGCGCGGTCATCGACGACGCCCTCGGCGACGAGGTGCGGGTCACCGTGATCGCCGCCGGCTTCGACGGCGGCCAGCCGCCCACCAAGGGCGGCCGGGAGAAGCTGGTCGGCGGCTACACCGCCCGCGAGGACTCCGGCAGCGGCACCGGCCCGTCCGGCGCCGGCCGCGCCGCCGGCGCCGACGCCGGCCGGCCCACCTCGTCGTTCACCGGCATCGGCAGCGTGCCGGCCCCGCCGGCCGAGCGCGACCCGGAGCCGGAGAGCGAGCCGGTCGCCGAGACCTCCCCGACCCCGGTCGGCCCGCTGGTCCCGCCGGCCCGGCCGTACCAGGACCCGGCCGTCGAGGAACTCGACGTCCCCGACTTCCTGAAGTGACCGCCCGGCAGTGATAGGGCACAGCACGACCGTGGGCGGCGCGCACTTCGCCTTCACCGACCGGTGGGGCGGGGTGAGCGCCGTTCCGTATGACAGCCTCAACCTCGGTGGCGCGGTGGGCGACGAGCCGGCCGCCGTCCTGGCGAACCGGGACCGCGCCGCGCGGGCGCTGGGCCGCGACCCCGCGCGCGTGGTGTGGATGCACCAGGTGCACGGCCGCGACGTCGTCGCCGTCGACCGCCCGTGGGGCGACCGGCCGGCGCCCGCCGCCGACGCCGTCGTCACCACCCGCGCCGACCTCACCCTCGCGGTGCTCACCGCCGACTGCGTGCCGGTGCTGCTCGCCGACCCCGACGCCGGGGTGGTCGCCGCCGCGCACGCCGGGCGCCCCGGCCTGCTGGCCGGCGTGGTGCCGGCGGCCGTGGACGCGATGGTCGAGCACGGCGCACGCCGGGAGCGGATCAGCGCACTGCTCGGCCCCTCGGTGTGCGGTAAGTGCTATGAAGTGCCCGCCGCGCTCCGGAGCGAGGTCGCGGCCGCCGTGCCCGAGTCGTACGCCGAAACGAGCTGGGGTACGCCCGCGCTCGACGTGGGCGCCGGAGTGACCGCCCAACTCGCGCGCTGCGGCGTACGGGTGGTCGAGGGGCCGGCCGTCTGCACGCGGGAGTCCGCGGACCACTTCTCCTACCGCCGCGACCGCACCACCGGTCGGCTGGCGGGCTACGTCTGGTGCGACGGCGGACCTGCCGGCGCTGCCGGCGCGGGCGCCTCGGCGCCGGAACGGACCGGGTGAACGCGCGTGCCCAGCAGAGTCGAACAGATCTCCGTGAACCTCGCGGCGGTGCGCGACCGGATCGCGCGCGCGTGCGACGCGGCCGGCCGCGGCCGCGACGAGGTCACCCTGATCGTGGTGACGAAGACCTATCCGGCCGAGGACGTCCGCACGTTGGCCGGGCTCGGCGTCCGGCACGTGGCCGAGAACCGCGACCAGGACGCCGCGCCCAAGGCGGCCGCCTGCGCCGAACTCCCGCTGACCTGGCACTTCGTGGGACAGTTGCAGACCAACAAGGTGCGCTCCGTGGTCCGTTACGCTGACCATGTGCACTCGGTCGACCGCCCCCGCCTGGTCGCCGCGCTGTCCGGCGCGGCGGTGGCCGCGGGCAGACCGCTCGGCTGCCTGGTCCAGGTCGCCCTGGACGCCGAGTCCGGCGACCGCGGCGAGCGCGGCGGGGTGGCTCCCGACGCGGTGGGCCCGCTCGCCGACGCCATCGCCGCCACCGACGGGCTGCGGCTCGACGGCGTGATGACCGTCGCCCCGCTCGCCGGCCGGTACGCCGGCCAACCGCGGGCGGCCTTCGATCGGTTGGTGGAAATCTCATCCCGCCTGCGCGAGACGCATCCGGCTGCGAACATGGTCTCGGCAGGGATGAGTCAGGATCTCGACGAAGCGGTGGCGGCCGGAGCGACACATGTACGCGTCGGTACGGCGGTACTCGGAGTCCGTCCCGGGCTCCGGTAACGTCACCAAACAAGTCGGACCACAGCATAAATATGGTGTGGCGGCCGCCGAGGGCGGCGGCCGCGGACCGAACCCCCGCTGAGAGGACGCAGAGCATGGCCGGCGCGATGCGCAAGATGGCGGTCTACCTCGGCCTCGTGGAGGACGACGGGTACGACGGGCCGGGTTTTGACCCTGACGACGAGTTCGAGCCCGAGATGGCCGCGCCGCCCAGCGGTCGCGCCGACCCGGAGCCCGAGCACGTCGCCCCCCGCCGACCGCACAGCCAGCACGTGGCGCCGAGCCCGCAGCCGCAGGACGAACCCCCGCGACTGGTACATGCCCCGGCGCCGCGCGAACCGCGGATCGCCCCAGTGGCATCCATCACACCCGAACGCCAGAACCTGGAGAAGAACGCACCGGTGATCATGCCCAAGGTCGTGTCAGAGCGGGAGCCGTACCGGATCACCACGCTGCACCCCCGGACCTACAACGAAGCCCGTACCATCGGGGAACACTTCCGCGAAGGCACCCCGGTGATCATGAACTTGACGGAGATGGACGACACCGACGCGAAGCGACTTGTCGACTTTGCCGCCGGTCTGGTCTTCGGCCTGCACGGCAGCATCGAGCGGGTGACGCAGAAGGTCTTCCTTCTCTCGCCTGCTAACGTCGATGTCACGGCGGAGGACAAGGCTCGCATCGCCGAGGGTGGGTTCTTCAACCAGAGCTAGCCTGAACCTGGTCTGACCAGGCAGAACGCAACCGCACGACATGTAGGACCCGGTCGGCAGGCCGATGGATGAGCAGGGGAGAGGGAAGCGCGATGAATGTCGCACTCCAGGTGCTGTACATCGCGCTGTACTGCCTCCTGTTCGTGCTCATCTTCCGTTTGGTGATGGATTACGTCTTCCAGTTCGCCCGTTCATGGCACCCTGGGAAGGCGATGGTGGTCATCCTGGAGGCCGCCTACACTGTCACCGATCCGCCACTTAAGCTTCTGCGGCGTTTCATTCCGCCGCTACGTCTCGGGGGCGTGGCGCTCGACCTGTCCTTCTTCGTATTGATGATCATCGTATACATCCTGATCTCCGTCGTCGGGGGTCTGATGTGAACGGTGCGGGCTCCCGATATGTCGACGATCACGTTGAGGTGAAGAGATGCCGCTGACCCCCGAGGACGTTCGGAACAAGCAGTTCACGACCGTCCGCCTCCGAGAGGGCTATGACGAGGACGAGGTCGACGCCTTCCTCGACGAGGTGGAGGCGGAGCTGACCCGACTGCTCCGCGAGAACGAGGACCTGCGGGCCAAGCTGGCCGCCGCGACTCGGGCCGCCGCTGCCAACCAGCAGCAGCAGTCGCAGCAGAACATGCGCAAGCCGGAGCAGCAGGATCGTCCGGTGCCCGCCGCCATATCCGGTCCGCAGCCGGTGCAGCAGCAGATGCCGCAGCAGCAGGTGGGCCCGCCCCAGCTGCCGGGCGGCGCGCCGCAGTTGCCGGCTGGACCGAGCGGCCAGCAGCAGCACGGGCCCGGCCCGATGCAGCAGATGGGCCAGCACCCCATGCAGCAGGGCCCCGGCCCGATGGGGCAGATGGGCGGCCAGCACCCGATGCAGCAGGGGCACCCCATGCAGCAGCAGGGTCCCGGCGGCATGCAGGGTCCCGGCGGTCCCGGTGGACCGGGTATGCAGGGTCCCGGCGGTCCCGGTGGACCGGGTATGCAGGGCCCCGGCGGCCCCGGCCCGATGGGCCAGCACCCGATGCAGCAGCAGGGCCCCGGTGGCGACAGCGCCGCCCGCGTCCTCTCGCTCGCCCAGCAGACCGCGGACCAGGCCATCGCCGAGGCGCGTTCCGAGGCCAACAAGATCGTCGGTGAGGCGCGCAGCCGTGCCGAGGGCCTGGAGCGGGACGCCCGCGCCAAGGCCGACGCGCTGGAGCGGGACGCCCAGGAGAAGCACCGCGTCGCGATGGGCTCCCTGGAGTCCGCGCGGGCCACGCTCGAGCGCAAGGTCGAGGACCTGCGCGGCTTCGAGCGGGAGTACCGCACCCGGCTGAAGTCCTACCTGGAGTCGCAGCTGCGCCAGTTGGAGAACCAGGCGGACGACTCGCTCGCCCCGCCGCGGACCTCCCCGCCCGCGCCGTCGCTGCCCTCCGCACCCTCCATGGGCGGCGGGTCGATGGGCGGCAACAGCTCCATGGGCGGAATGGCGCCCGCGGGTGCCGGTGCGTCCATGGGCCACAGCGGCTCCGGCGGACCGTCCTACGGCGGCGGCGCGCAGAACGGCGCCATGAGCAACGCGGCGATGGGCAACGGCGCCATGAGCAACGGCCACACGCCCGGCCCGACGTACGGCGGCCAGCAGCAGATGTCGCCCGCGATGACCCAGCCGATGGCACCGGTGCGGCCCCAGGGCCCGCAGCCGTTGCAGCAGGCGCCCACGCCGATGCGCGGGTTCCTCATCGACGAGGACGACAACTGAACAGCTAGGTCGGCGCGGTAGCGCCACCCGTCCAGCACGACGAAGGTCCGGGCCCCCGGGGAAACATTTCCCCAGTGGGGCCCGGACCTTTTTGCCGTTTCCTGCCGGGCAGCCTGCCTGTCGAGGGCACCGCGAGCCGCCCCTTGAGGGTGGCGGGCACCCTCAAGAGGCGGCGGGGACCTGCGCGGTCAGGCCTTGTGCAGGTGGAAGACCAAGGTGAGCGGCTCGTCGGTGAAGGCGGGGCCGAAGTCGGCGGTGGGCGCGCCCTGGGCGAAGTCCACGGCGAGCACCTCCTCCGCGATCAGCCCGGCGTGCGTGGTCAGGGCGGTGACGACATCGGCGTCCTGCGCCGACCAGCGCACCGCGATGCGGTCGGCGACGTCCAACCCGGACTGTTTGCGGGCCTCCTGGATCAGCCGGATCGCGTCCCGGGCGAGCCCGGCGAGCCGCAGCTCCGGCGTGATCGCGAGGTCGAGCGCGACGGTCGCACCGGAGTCCGAGGCGACGGACCAGCCCTCGCGCGGGGTCTCCGTGACGATGACCTCCTCCGGGGACAACTCCACCGTCTCCCCGTCGACCTGCACGCTGGTGGCGCCCCGCTCCCGCAGCTCGGCCGCGAGCACCGCGGCGTCCGCGGCGGCGACCGCGGCCGCGACCGCCTGCACCCCCTTGCCGAACCGCTTGCCCAGCGCCCGGAAGTTCGCCTTGGCGGTGGTGTCCACCAGCGACCCGCCGACCTCGGCGAGCGCCGCCAGCGAGGAGACGTTCAGCTCCTCCGCGATCTGGTCCCGCAACTCGGCCGGCAGGGTGCCGAAGCCGCTCGCCGCCACCAGCGCCCGGGACAGCGGCTGCCGGGTCTTGACCCCGGACTCCGCGCGGGTGGCGCGGCCGAGTTCGACCAGCCGGCGCACCAGCCGCACCTGCTCCGACAGCTCCGGGTCGATCCGGTCGGCGTCGGCCACCGGCCACTGCGCGAGGTGCACCGAGTCCGGGGCGTCGGGCACCACCGGGACCACCAGGTCCTGCCAGACCCGCTCGGTGATGAACGGCACCAGCGGCGCCATCAGCCGGGTGAAGGTCTCCAGCACGTCGTGCAGGGTGCGCAGCGCCGCCGCGTCACCCTGCCAGAACCGCCGCCGGGAGCGCCGTACGTACCAGTTGGACAGGTCGTCGACGAACGCGGAGAGCAGCTTGCCGGCCCGCTGGGTGTCGAAGTCCTCCAGCGCCTCGGTGGTGTTGCGCACCAGCGCGTTCACCTCGCCGACCAGCCAGCGGTCCAGCAGCGGCCGGTCCGCCACCGCCGGGTCGGCCGCGGACGGCGCCCAGTGGGAGGTGCGGGCGTACAGCGCCTGGAAGGCGACGGTGTTCCAGTAGGTGAGCAGCGTCTTGCGCACCACCTCCTGGATGGTGCCGTGCCCGACCCGGCGGGCCGCCCACGGCGAGCCGCCCGCCGCCATGAACCAGCGCACCGCGTCCGCGCCGTGCTGGTCCATCAACGGGATCGGCTGGAGGATGTTCCCCAGGTGCTTGGACATCTTGCGGCCGTCCTCGGCGAGGATGTGGCCCAGGCAGACCACGTTCTCGTAACTGGACCGGTCGAAGACCAGGGTGCCGATCGCCATCAGCGTGTAGAACCAGCCGCGGGTCTGGTCGATCGCCTCGGAGATGAACTGCGCGGGGTAGGTCCGCTCGAACAGCTCCTTGTTGCGGTACGGGTAGCCCCACTGCGCGAACGGCATCGACCCCGAGTCGTACCAGGCGTCGATCACCTCCGGCACCCGGGTCGCGGTCGCCCGGCAGGTCGGGCAGGGGAAGGTGACCGCGTCGATGTACGGGCGGTGCGGGTCGAGCCCGGACTGGTCGGTGCCGGTCAGCTCGGTCAGCTCCGCCCGCGAGCCGACGCAGGTGAGGTGGCCGTCGGCGCAGCGCCAGATGGGCAGCGGAGTGCCCCAGTAGCGGCTGCGGGACAGCGCCCAGTCCACGTTGTTGTCCAGCCAGTCCCCGAAGCGGCCGTGCTTGACGGTCTCCGGGTACCAGTTGGTGCGCTCGTTCTCCCGCAGCAGCGCGTCCTTGACCGCGGTGGTGCGGATGTACCAGGACGGCTGGGCGTAGTAGAGCAGCGCGGTGTGGCAGCGCCAGCAGTGCGGGTAGCTGTGCTCGTACGGCAGGTGCCGGAAGAGGCGGCCGGCCGCGTCGAGTTCGGCGACCAGCGTCTCGTCGGCCTTCTTGAAGAACACCCCGCCGACTTCTGGCACGTCCGGCTCGAAGGTGCCGTCCGGGCGGACCGGGTTGACCACCGGCAGGTCGTACGCGCGGCAGGTCTTCAGGTCGTCCTCGCCGAACGCGGGGGACTGGTGCACCAGACCGGTGCCGTCCTCGGTGGTGACGTACTCGGCGTTGACGACGAAGTGCGCGTCGGGGATCTCCACGTAGTCGAACGGGCGCCGGTAGGTCCAGCGCTCCATCTCGCGCCCGGTGAAGGTCTGCCCGGTGGCCGTCCACCCTTCGCCCAGCGCCTTGCCGAGCAGCGGCTCGGCGACGACCAGCTGCTCGGTCCCGTCGGTGGCCACCACGTAGGTGACCTCGGGGTGGGCGGCGACCGCGGTGTTGGAGACCAGCGTCCAGGGGGTGGTCGTCCACACCAGGAGCGCGGCCTGACCGGCCAGCGGCCCCGAGGTGAGCGGGAAGCGCACGTAGACCGACGGGTCGACGACCGTCTCGTACCCTTGCGCGAGTTCGTGGTCGGACAGCCCGGTCTGGTCGCGGGGGCACCAGGGCGCGACCCGGTAGTCCTGGACGAGCAGGCCCTTGTCGAAGATCTGCTTCAGCGACCACCACACCGACTCGATGTACTGCGGGTCCATGGTGCGGTAGGCGTCGTCGAGGTCCACCCAGTAACCCATGCGCGTGGTCAGCTCGGTGAAGGCGTCGGTGTGGCGGGTCACCGACGCACGGCACTTCGCGTTGAACTCCGCGATGCCGTACTTCTCGATGTCCTGCTTGCCGGTGAAGCCCAGCTCCTTCTCCACCGCCAGCTCGACCGGCAGGCCGTGGCAGTCCCAGCCGGCCTTGCGGGTCACGTGGTGGCCCTGCATGGTCTTGAAGCGCGGGAAGACGTCCTTGAAGACCCGGGCCTCGATGTGGTGGGCGCCGGGCATGCCGTTGGCGGTGGGCGGGCCCTCGTAGAAGATCCAGTCGGGGCGGCCCTCGGACTGCTGGACCGAACGGGCGAAGGTCTTCCGGTCGCTCCACAGCTCCAGCACCTCGCGTTCGAGGGCGGGCAGGTCGACCTGGGCGGGCACCTGGCGGTACTGCGGCTGGCTCATCAGGGGTTCTTCCTCCGGCGGACGCTTGGCGCTGGTCGCGTTCTTCCGTCGGAGGGACGAGAACCCGTGCCGGCGCTCCCGCGGTACCACCCTCCTTGGCGGTGTCCGGGCCCGTACGGGACCCACCGCCCCCTCATTGGGGTCGCGAGGCCGGTTCTACCAGCAGACGGGCGGTGCGCGCCCGTGGGCCTTCTTCCGGCGGCTCCGGGGTGATCTTCACACCGCGCACGCCCCCGGGCTTCCACCGTCCCCGGGTCGCTCATGGCTGCGTGCGGCGCTACTCGTCCCATCCACGCCTTTCGCTGCGCCCAGTGTACGGGCCCGCGCGGCGCGCCCGCGCACGGTTTTCGCCCGCGCCGAGGGGCGCGCCCGGGGGCGCGGGCACTGACCCTGATGGCGGCGTTTGTTCCAGGATGCGGCATGGTTCGCGGCTCGCGGCGGAATACCTGACCGTGAGCTGGGCACAACGGATGCAGACCGGTTCCCGCCGAAGGGGCCGGTCGGCCCGGCAGCGCGCCCCGTTGCCGCGGGTCGGTGCCCGATTTACCGTTTCCGGCACGATTCGCGAACGAGATCACTGAGGTGAAGGGGCCGCGGCCATGGTCGTCAAGAAGTCCGCCGAGACCGCGGCGGTGAAGCAGCCCGCGGCCGGGAAGACGCCCGCGAAGAAGGCCGCGGCGAAGAGGGCAGCGAAGAAGGTGGCGGCGAAGAAGACGGCGGCCGGCCGGACCGCCGCCGAGAAGGCCGCGGTCAAGAAGGCCGCGGTCAAGAAGGCACCGGCCAAGAAGGCGGCCGCCGCCGGGAAGACGGCGGCGAAGAAGACAGGAGCCCGCAAGGTGGCAGCTAAGAAGACCGTGGCGAAGGCGGCCGACTCCGCGGTGCCCGCGGCGCGGATCGCGGCGGAGCCCGGCAGCCTCGCGGTGCTGCCCGGCGAGGACCCGTGGACCCCCGAGGAGATCGAGGAGGCCCGCGCGGAACTGCTCGCCGAGGTGGAGCGGCTCCGCACGGAGATCGCCTCCTCCGAGGCCGCGGTGGCCGGGCTGCTGCGGGACTCCGGCGACGGCGCGGGCGACGAGGCCGACACCGGGTCCAAGAACATCACCCGCGAGTCGGAACTCGCGCTCGCCGCCAACACCCGGGAGATGCTCACCCAGGCGGACCACGCGCTGCGCCGCCTCGACGAGGGCACCTACGGGCTCTGCGAGGTCTGCGGCAAGCCCATCGGCAAGGCCCGCATGCAGGCGTTCCCCCGCGCGACCCTCTGCCTGGACGACAAACAGCGCCAGGAGCGCAGGTAGCTTCCGCGGGCGGCGGAGCCTGACCCCCGGGTGCCCCTGTGCTGCCGGTTCCGGGACCTCTCGGTCCGCGGTGGCTGGTCGCGCAGTTCCCCGCGCCCCTGCGGGCGCGACCAGCCCACCACCGGGAGGTGGTCCCGGAACCGGCGGTACGGGGCAGCCCGGGGGGTCGGGCCCCCTTGGTACCCTCGCACCGAGGGTCGGGCACACACAGCTAGGGACTGACGTGACGGAAGCGGAGCGCACCATCGCCACACCGGAGACACCGGACGGGGACGCGGGTGCGGAGGAAGCCGCGCCGGCGTCCCCGCGGGGGCGGCGGCGGGTGGCGGTGCTGATAGGTGTCGCCGCGCTCGCGTACCTGCTGGACCTGCTCTCGAAGCTGTGGGTCGTGCACAGCCTGGAGCACCACGCCCCGATCGACGTGTTCGGCCACTACCTGCGGCTGGACGCCATCCGCAACGCGGGCGCCGCGTTCGGCATGGGCCAGGGCATGACCGTGGTGTTCACGGTGATCGCGGTGGGCGTGATCGTGGTGATCGCCCGGCTGTCGCGCCGCCTGTACAGCGTGCCGTGGGCGATCGCGCTGGGCCTGCTCCTCGGCGGAGCCTTCGGCAACCTCACCGACCGGGTCTTCCGCGCGCCCGGCGGCTTCCAGGGCCGGGTGGTGGACTTCATCGCGCCCGAGCACTTCGCGATCTTCAACCTCGCCGACTCCGCGATCACCTGCGGGGGCGTCCTGATCGTGCTGCTGTCCTTCCTCGGCATCGAGCCCGACGGCAGGCGCCAGCAGCGCGAGGACGACGGCCCCCAGGACTGACCTGCGGGCACTTCGGCCGCGCCGCGTCCGGCATACTCGACCGGGTGAGTACGCTTCCCGAGGTCCGCTCCCTGCCCGTGCCCGACGGCTTGGAGGGCGAGCGCGTCGACGCCGCCATCTCCCGTATGTTCGGCTTCTCCAGGACGAAGGCGGCCGAGCTCGCCGCGTCCGGGAAGGTGTCGATCGACGGCGCCGCGGCCGGCAAGTCCGAGCGGGTGCACGGCGGGGCGTGGCTGGAAGTGGAGATGCCGGCGCCCCCGGCCCCCGTGCAGATCGTCGCCGAGCCCGTCGAGGGCATGGAGATCGTGCACGACGACGACGACGTGGTGGTCGTCGTCAAGCCGGTCGGCGTGGCGGCGCACCCCAGCCCCGGGTGGACCGGGACCACCGTGATCGGCGGGCTGGCCGCCGCCGGGTACCGGATCTCGACGTCGGGCGCCGCCGAGCGCCAGGGCATCGTGCACCGGCTGGACGTCGGCACCTCCGGGCTGATGGTCGTGGCCAAGTCCGAGCGGGCCTACACCCGGCTGAAGCAGCAGTTCCGGGACCGGGTGGTCGACAAGCGCTACCACGCCCTGGTGCAGGGCCACCCGGACCCGATGAGCGGCACCATCGACGCGCCGATCGGCCGCCACCCCACCCACGACTACAAGTGGGCGGTCGTCGCCGACGGCAAGCCGTCCGTGACGCACTACGACCTGATCGAGGCGTTCCGCTCCGCGAGCCTGCTCGACATCAAGCTGGAGACCGGCCGCACCCACCAGATCCGGGTGCACATGTCCGCGCACCGCCACCCCTGCGCCGGCGACCTCACCTACGGCGCGGACCCGACGCTCGCCAAGCGGCTGGGGCTGACCCGGCAGTGGCTGCACGCGGTACGGCTGGGCTTCGAGCACCCCGCCGACGGCGAGTGGGTCGAGTTCGAAAGCACATACCCGGCAGACCTCCAGGCCGCGCTGGACGTGGTGCGGGCCGACAGCCAGTAGCCGCGTGGCAACCTAGCGGCGTGGACCAACTCGCGCTGTTCTTCGCGATCATGCTGGCCGCGATCGTCATGGTGCCCGTCGCGGACCGGGTCGGGCTGCCCTCGCCGGTGCTGATGACCGTGGTGGGCGGCATCCTGGCGCTGATCCCGCAGGTGCCGAACATCCAGATCAACCCCGATCTGATCCTGCCGCTGGTGCTGCCGCCGCTGCTGTACGCGTCGGTGCAGCGCACGTCCTGGCGGCAGTTCGCGGCCAACCGGCGGGCGATCTTCCTGCTGGCGGTCGCGCTGGTGTTCCTCACCACCGCCGCCGTCGCGGCCGTCGCCGACGTGGTCGTACCCGGGATCACCCTGGCCGCCGCGGCCACGCTGGGCGCCCTGGTGGCGCCGCCGGACCCGGTCGCGGCGACCGCGGTGGCCGGCAGCCTCGGCCTGCCCCGCCGGATGATCTCCATCCTGGAGGGCGAGGGGCTCTTCAACGACGTCACCGCGATCGTGCTCTACCACGTGGCCGTCGCCGCGGTGGTCTCCGGCCACTTCTCGCTGCCGCACGCCATCCTGGAGTTCGTGCTGTCCGCGGTGGTCGCGGTCGCCGTCGGGCTGGCGCTGGGCTGGGGCGCCAACAAGCTGATGGGCGTGGTCGGCGACGCCACCTTGCAGATCGGCCTGTCGCTGCTGGTGCCCTTCGCCTCCTACACCATCGCCGAGGGGCTGCACGGCTCCGGGGTGCTGGCGGTGCTCACCGCGGCGCTGTTCCTCACCGAGTACGCCTTCGAGGCCGACGACGTCTCCGCGCGGCTGGCCGGCAACACGTTCTGGGAGATCGTCGACACCCTCGTGACCGGCATCGCCTTCGGGCTGATCGGCCTGGAGATGCACCACGTCTTCAGCGCCGCCGCCGGGAACTGGGGGCCGCTGCTGCGCGACGCCGGGCTGATCGTCGCGGTCGTGGTCGGCATCCGGCTGCTGTACCTGCTGCCCGCCGCGGCCATCGCGAAGCGGCTGCACACGCTGCGGGACATGGACGAGGACATCCCGCTGACCTGGCGGGAGACGGTCACCATGTGGTGGGCCGGGATGCGCGGGGTCGCCTCCGTCGCGCTCGCGCTGGCGATCCCGCTCACCACCGACCACGGCGACCCGTTCCCCGCCCGCGCCCAACTCCTGTTCATCGCCTTCTCCGTGGTGCTGGTCACCCTCGTGCTCCAGGGCCTCACCCTGCCCTGGCTGGTGCGCAGGCTCGGGGTCAGCGCGGACGTCGAGGAGGAGCACGACCAGGAACGGGCACTGGCGCTGCGGGCGATGAAGGCCGCCCGGCGGCGGCTGAAGGAGATCGAGACCTCCGAGACGCTCGACGAGGAACTCGCGGAGATGCTCTACCACCGGGCGATGGACCTCGGCGCCCGGATCTCGCCGGACGTCATCGACGACGAGCGGCGCGAGAGCCACGCGGGGCGCGCCAAGCGGATCAAGGCGCTGCGCCGCATCCAGGACGACATGCTGTCCGCCGCCCGGCACGAGGTGCTCTCCGCCCGCAGCGAGCCCGGCTCCGACCCCGAGATCGTCGACCGGGTCCTGCGCCACCTCGACCTGCGCTCCATGCGCGGGGCGTAGAGCGCCGGGGGAGGAGCCGTACCTACTCGGCGGTGGGGTCCGGCGCGGGGTCCTGCATCTGGAGGTTGACGCGCGGCAGGGCGTAGGGGTGTTCGGCGCGCAGCCAGTCGATCAGCTGCTCGCGGATGTGGCAGCGCAGCGCGAAGATGTCGCCGGCGTCCTTGGCGGTGACGACGGCGCGGACCTGGACGGTGCTCGGGGTGGTGTCGAGCACCACCAGGCTCCAGGCGCGGCGGTCCCACTCCGGGGCCTGCTCCAGGATCTCCAGCAGCCGCTTGCGCATGAGGTCCATGGGCGCGGAGTGGTCGAGGTGGAAGATCACCGCGCCGGTCATCCGCGGGTCGCCGCGCGACCAGTTCTCGAACGGCTTGCTGGTGAAGTACGACACCGGCATGGTGATCCGCCGCTCGTCCCAGGTGCGGACGCTGAGGAAGGTGAGCGTGATCTCCTCGACCTCGCCCCACTCGCCGTCGACCACCACGGTGTCGCCGATCCGTACCATGTCGCCGAAGGCGATCTGCAACCCGGCGAAGAGGTTGCTCAGCGTGGACTGGGCCGCGACACCGGCGACGATGCCGATGATGCCGGCCGACGCCAGCACCGAGGCGCCGACGGTCCGCATCTCGGGGAACGTGAACAGCATCGAGGCGACCGCGATCACCCCGACGATCGCGGTCAGCACCCGCTGGATGAGGGTGAGTTGGGTCCGCAGCCGGCGGATCTTCGGCACGCTGTGCGCAGTGGCGGCGTACCGGGCGTAGGAGGAGTCGATGACGGCGGCGGCGACGCGGACCACCAGCCAGGCGGACGCGGCGATCAGCACCAGGGTGAGCGCCTGCCCGATGGAGGCGGCGTGCTGGTCCTCGAAGTGCGCGGCGTGGTAGGCGCCGCGCAGCAGCGCGGTGCACAGCACCACCTGGGAGGGCAGCCGGCAGCGCCGCAGCAGGTCCCACAGCGGGGTCTCCGGGTGCCGCGCGTCGACCGAGCGCAGCGCCCGGTCGCCTATCCAGCCGAGCAGCACCGTCAGCACGACCGCGGCGCCGACCACCACGATCGGCCGCAGCATGCTCTCCATGCCCACCACCTGTTTCAGTTCCTGTCCGTCGGCGGCCCCGTAAGGCACCTGTGTACGGCGTCCGGCCCGCCGCTGGCAACTGGCACCATGGGTGGTGTACCCGACGGACCGTGAACGAAGGCCCCTTGTGACATCTCACACGATCGTGCTGCTGCACTCCACCTACGGGCTGCGGCCCGCCGTCCACACCGCCGCCGAGCGGCTGCGCGCGGCCGGGCACGAGGTGTACGTGCCGGACCTGTTCGACGGGCGGACCGCCGACAGTGTCGAGGAGGGCCGGGAGATCGCCGACGGGATCGGCAACGACGAGCTGCTGCGCCGGGCGATCACCGCCGCCGCGCCGCACTCCGAGCAGGGCCTGGTCTACGCGGGCTTCTCGGTCGGTGCCGCGCTCGCGCAGAACCTCGCGCTCGGCGACGAGAAGGCCCGCGGGCTGCTGCTCCTGCACGGTACCTCGGACATCGCCGACGGTGCGGCGACCGACATCCCGGTGCAGCTCCACGTCGCCGACCCGGACCCGTTCGAGACGGAGGACTGGCTCAACGCGTGGTACCTGCGGATGCGGCGGGCGGGTGCCGACGTCGAGGTCTTCCGCTACCGCGGCGCCGGCCACCTCTACACCGACCCCGACCTGCCGGACTACGACGAGCAGGCCGCCGAGGCCACCTGGTCCGTCGCCCTGGACTTCCTCCGCGACCTCTGACCCGCCCCGGCCCGCCCGGGTGCGCGGCCCCGCAAGCCTGCGGCCTGCGGGGCCCGCGGCCCGCTACTTCAGGTCGGCCTTGATGCCGGCCTGCACCGTGGCCACCTTCACGCCGTTGACGTCCACGTTCTTGCCGTTGACGTGCACGGTCGGGGTGCCGGAGATCGAGTTGTTGTCGAGGTACTTCTCGAACGCGGCGCTGGTGTCCAGCGCCCACTTGTCGTAGGTGCCGTTGTTCACCGCGGTGGTGAACTTGGTGTTGCCCTTCAGGGCGGGCACCTTGGCGGCGACCTTGAGCAGGTAGGCGTTGTCGTTGAACTTGTCGGTGGTCTCGTCCGGGTGGTACGTCTTCGAGTACAGCAGGGTGTGGTACTGCTCGAACGCGTCGGTCGACACGTTGAGGGCCGCGCCCAGCGCGCTCAGGGCCCGCTTGGAGCCGGTGCCGCCGAGGTTGGTGTCCAGGAACGTGCCCATGTGCAGCACGATCTTGTAGTCGCCGTCGGTGGCGCCCTTGAGCACCGCGGCGCCGGACTCCTGTTCGTAGGCGGCGCAGTACGGGCAGCGCATGTCCTCCCACTCCTCGACGGTGTTCTTGTTGTTCGCGTCGCCGAGGGTGATGGTGGTGCCGTTGGTGCCCGAGGTGTTGGCCGGCTTGACCAGGGTCTTCTTCGCCGCCGCGCTCCAGTAGCTGGGCTTGTTGGCGTTGTTGACGGCCACGGCTATGCCGCCCGCGGCGGCCAGCACCACCACGACACCGGCGGCGACCAGGACCTGGCGGCGCACCTTCGCGCGCTTCGCCTCCTTCTCGCGCTGGACGCGCAGCCGCTCGCGGGCGGCGGCCTTGCTCTGCTTGCTGTTCCTGCTGCTCATGGCTGGGTGACTCCGTGGGGATGACGCGTGACGCACGCGTGGCTGTGTGATGGGGACATACGGATCGGTCCGGCCGCCTGTTCAGGCCGTTGCGGCCGTTGCGGCCGTCCGAGCCGTTCAGGCGGCGAGCGCGAGCGGAGGTCCCCGGCGTACGACGGAGTGCAGCAGTGGCCGGGCGGCCAGCCGGCCGGCGGCCGGGGCGGCGGCGCGGACCCGGCCGGCGGTGGCGCCGGTGAGGGCGGCGACGGCGCCGGCGGCGAACAGCAGCGGGCGGAACGCGGCGACGGCCACCGCCCGCAGCACGCGGTGCACCGCGGCTTCGCCGCGCCGCAGCCACCAGGACGCGACCAGGCCGACGCAGACGTGCACGGCCAGCAGCAGCCACGGCAGGGCCGACGTGCCGGTGTGGACGGCGGCGGCCTGCGCGGGGGAGACCTCGGGCAGCCTGGCGCCGACCTGGCCGTGGCAGACGACCGCCTCGTGCAGCGACCGCCACGAACCGGTGACCGGGCCGCCGTCGGGCCCGTAGCAGGACTGCTGGCCGGAGGTGAAGACGGTGTCCACGGCCAGTTCCAGCGGCACCATCATCCCGCTGATCGCCCAGAACCCGCGCTCGCGCCGCCCCAGCGCGTAGGCCAGCGCGAAGACGGCCGCGAAGGCGGCGAGGACGACGGTCAGCGGCAGCGGCCGGTGGGCCATCAGCACATGGGAGGTGGAGGAGAGCGTGACGCAGAGCGCGGCGAAGAGGGCGGCGCGCGCCGCCCTCAGCCGCGGACGTATCTCGCCCATGGTCTCCATGGGCACAGAGTGTGCCACGCGAACCTGTATGCGTGACTTAAAGGTCGGATAACAACACGAAGACAGTGCGGGCGCGCCGGGGGCCGGGGCTCCCGGCGCGCTCACTGCGGGTGGCGGCTAGGCGACGCCGAGCCAGACCTCGGCGCCGAAGGAGACCTTGATCTCGGAGGCGACCGTGGTGGGGTCGACGAGGAAGCCGAGTTCGTAGACGGTGGTCTTCTGCGGGCCGGCGACGCGGGCGCGGACCGGGCTGTCGCCGGGGTGCGAGGACAGGATGCGGCGCAGTTCGCTGATCGCGTCCTGGCGCAGGATCTTGTGCTCGCGGAAGGACAGCTGCACCGGCGGCTTGCCGCCGCTCTCCGCGGAGGAGACGTCCAGCTCGGCCAGCTCCGAGCCGATGATGTTCATGGTGCCGTCGCGGTCCTGGGCCCGGCCGGTGATCGAGACGACGCTGTCGGGGATGAGCGCGTGGCCGACGAGCTGGTAGGTCGCGGGGAAGAAGCAGACCTCGATACTCGCGTCACGGTCGGCGAAGGTGACCGCGGCCCACGCGTTGCCCTGCTTGGTCATCTTGCGGTCGACGCCGGTGATGAGCCCGGCGACCTTCACCGGCCGCTCCTGGCCGGAGGCCAGCAGCTCGGCGAGCGTGGTGTCGCGGTTGCGGGCGAGGATGTGCTCGGTGCCGTCCAGCGGGTGCGCCGAGACGTACAGGCCCAGCATGTCCCGCTCGATGGCGAGGAGTTGCTTGCGCGGCCACTCCGTCTCGGGGATCGCGAAGTCCAGCCCGAAGGTCTGCACGTTCTCGTCGGGGCCGCCCAGGCTCGCGAAGAGGTCGTCCTGGCCGTACGCCTCGGCCTTCTTGACCGGGACGATCGCGTCGACGGCGTCCTCGAAGACCGCGGACAGCCCCATCCGGGTGTGGCCGAGGGAGTCGAACGCGCCCGCCTTGATCAGCGACTCGATGGCCCGCTTGTTCAGGACCGGGATGCTCACCTTGTCCAGGAAGTCGGCGAACGAGGTGAACTGGCCCTTGGACTTGCGCGCCGAGATCAGCGCCTCGATCACGCCCTCGCCGACGTTCCGGACGGACTTCAGCCCGAACCGGACGTCCTCGCCGACGGCGGTGAACTCCGCGACGGACGCGTTCACGTCGGGCGCCAGCACGTTGACCCCGCTCTTGCGGGCGTCGGCGAGGTAGATCGCCGCCTTGTCCTTGTCGTCCCCGACCGAGGTGAGCAGGGCCGCCATGTACTCGGCCGGGTAGTTGGCCTTGAGGTAGGCGGTCCAGAAGGACACCAGTCCGTAGCCGGCGGTGTGCGACTTGTTGAACGCGTATCCCGAGAACGGGAGCATGACGTCCCACAGCGCCTTGATGGACTCCTCGGAGTACCCGTTGTCCCGCATGCCGCCGTGGAACTTCTCCCACTCCGCGGCCAGCACCTCGGGCTTCTTCTTGCCCATCGCGCGGCGCAGCAGGTCGGCGCCGCCGAGGGTGTAGCCCGCCAGCTGGCGGGCGATGGCCATGATCTGCTCCTGGTAGATCAGCAGGTGGAAGGTGTTGCCGAGGATCGGCTCCAGCGCGTCCTTCAGCTCCGGGTGGATCGGCTCGACCGCCTGCCGTCCGGTCTTGCGGCTGGCGTAGTTCATGTGCGCGTTGGCCGCCATCGGGCCCGGCCGGTACAGCGCCAGGGCCGCCGCGATGTCCTCGAACCGGCTCGGCTCCATCGCCTTGAGCAGGGTCCGCATGCCGCCGCCGTCGAGCTGGAAGACGCCGAAGGTGTCGCCGCGGGCGAGCAGCGCGTAGGTGTTCTTGTCGTCCAGCGGGATGTTCTCGGTGCTCAGGTCGACCCCGCGGTTCTCCCGCACGTTCTGGATCGCCTGGTCGATCACGCCCAGGTTGCGCAGGCCCAGGAAGTCCATCTTGACCAGGCCCATGGACTCGCACGACGGGTAGTCGAACCCGGTGATCTTCGTGCCGTCCTTCCGCATGTGCAGCGGAATGCGGTTGGTCAGCTTGGTCTTCGACAGGATGACCGCGGCGGCGTGCACACCGGTGTTGCGGATCAGGCCCTCGACGCCCTTGGCGCTGTCGACGACCTTCTTGACGTCCGGTTCGTTCTGGTAGAGCGTCCGGATCTCGCCGGCCTCGCCGTACCGCGGGTGCTCGGGGTTGAAGATGCCGTCGATCGGGATGCTCTTGCCCATCACGTCGGCCGGCAGCGCCTTGGTGATCCGCTCGCCGTGCGCGAAGGGGTAGCCGAGAATCCGCGACGTGTCCTTGATCGCGTTCTTCGCCTTCAGCTTGCCGAAGGTGTTGACCAGCGCGGTGTACTCGTCGCCGTACTTCTCCACCACGTAGGCGACCATCTGGTCCCGCTTGCGGTCGTCGAAGTCGAGGTCGACGTCCGGCGGGTTGATGCGCTCGGGGTTGAGGAACCGCTCGAAGAGCAGGCCGTGCTCCAGCGGGCACAGCTCGGTGATCCGGGTCGCGTAGGCGACGATCGAACCGGTCGCCGAGCCGCGGCCCGGGCCGACCGGGATCTTGTTGTCCCGCGCGTACCGGCAGATGTCCGCGACCACGAGGAAGTACGACGAGAAGCCCATCGGACCGATGACCTTCATCTCGGTCTCGAAGCGCTCCAGCACCTCCGCCGGGATCGGGTCGCCGTAGCGCATCGCCAGGCCCTTGAGGACCTCCTTGCGCAGCCAGGACTCCTGCGTCTCGCCCTCGGGGACGTCCGGGTACTGCGGCATCTCGTCCTCGAGGTCGAAGACCTCGTCGTACGACTCGATGCGCTCGGCGATCAGCAGCGTGTTGTCGCACGCCTCCGGCAGCTCCCGGAAGAGCTCCCGCATCTGCGCGGCGGTCTTGAGGTAGTAGCCGGTGCCGTTGAACTTGAAGCGGTTCGGGTCGTCCTTGTTCTTGCCGACGCCGATGCACAGCAGGTTGTCGTGCGCGTCGGCGTGCTCCTCCAGGACGTAGTGCGCGTCGTTGGTGGCCAGCAGCGGGATCTCCAGCTCCTTGGCCAGCCGCAGCAGGTCGCCGCGGACGTTCCGCTCCAGGTCCAGCCCGTGGTCCATCAGCTCCAGGAAGTAGTTCTCCTTGCCGAGGATGTCCTGGTAGGAGGCGGCGACCTTCTTCGCCTCGTCGTACTGGTTCAGCCGCAGCCGGGTCTGGATGGCGCCCGAGGGGCAGCCGGTGGTGCCGATGATGCCGCCGGCGTGCTCGGAGATCAGCTCCATGTCCATGCGGGGCTTGCCGGCGGGGAACTGCCCGGTGTAGCTGGCCTCCGTCGACAGGTAGAACAGGTTCCGCAGGCCCTCGACGTTCCGCGCCCACATCGTCATGTGGGTGAAGCGGCCGCCGCCGGAGACGTCCTTGCTCCCCTCGCCGTCGTCCGACATCGCCCGCTGGCCGCCCGGGCCCCAGAACTCCTGCTTCTTGTACCGGCGGTGCGACGGCGCGACGTACGCCTCGATGCCGATGATCGGCTTCACGTCGTCGAAGCCCTTGGCGACCTGCTGGAACTCGTACGCACCGAACATGTTGCCGTGGTCGCTCATCGCGATGGCGGGCATGCCCTGCCGTGCGACCTCGGTGAACATGGGCTTCAGGCGCTGGGCGCCGTCGAGCATCGAGTACTCGGTGTGGTTGTGCAGGTGAACAAAGCTGTCGGCCACCGGGCTGGCACCTCCAGGACGGTCGAGGGGAGGGCTCCACCCTAGTCCGCCCCGCCCACACGACGCCGAACGCGGGGGCACCCCCTTGCCGGAGGCACCCCCGCGTCCGTGAAGTGCGGGTCAGGCGCGATCAGTTGTGGCCGAACTTCTTCTGCTGCTTGCGCGCCACGCGGGTGGCCGCGGGCATCATGTGCTCCTCGGCCACGGTGCCCTTGTGCTGGGGCTCCTGGGCCTCGCCGGCCGGGTGGGACCGCTCGTCCTGGCGGTCGCGCTGCGGGCGGTTCTGGTTCCGGTTCTTCGCCACGATCGTGCCTTCCTGGTGAGGGGATGGTGGCCGATCGGCCGCAATCAGACTGACACGGTGGGGCGAAGGTCGCATTTCGGGCGTTTGGGACCGGCGTTGGCCGGGAAAAACCGCCGACCGCCACGCCGAAGATCGTGTTCGCGGTCATAACCCCCGGGCATTCGGGCAGACTCGGGGGAAACTCAGGGGGCATCCGTGCCGGGGGTCGACCGGAAGAGGTGCAACATGGACCGCTGCGTCGTCCTGGTGGACGCCGGGTACCTGCTGGGCGCAGCGGCGAGCCTGCTGGCCGGCGAACCGTCGCGTTCGCGGATCACCGTCGATCATGCCGCCGTGGTCGCCGGCCTGCGCGAACGCGCCGAAGCGGAGACCGGTCAGCCGCTGCTGCGGATCTACTGGTTCGACGGGGCCCCCGACCGCGTTCCGCAACCCGAGCACCGCCGGCTGCGGGTGATGCCGCGCGTCACCGTACGGCTCGGCGCCCTCACCCGAACGGACGGCAGGTGGGCGCAGAAGGGCGTCGACGCCGCGATGCACGCCGAGCTGTCCGAACTGGCCCGCAACCGGGCCTGCTCCGACGTGGTGCTGGTCACCGGCGACGGCGACCTGCTGCCCGGCATGATGTCGGCCAAGGAGCACGGCGTGGCCGTCCACCTGTGGGCCGTGCAGGCCGCCGACGGCGACTACAACCAGTCGGAGGACCTGGTCGCCGAGGCCGACGAGCGCCGCGTGCTGGACCGGGAGTGGATCACCGCGGCGATCCGGGCGCGGGAGGTCGCCGGGGCCTGCGGGCCCACACCCGGGCCGCGCCCCGGGGTACGGCCGGAGATCGCCGCGATCCTGGCCGCGCCGCTGCCGGAGCACGCCGCCGCGCCCCGCGCGGTCCAGCCGGCCCCCGCCGAGACCCCCGCGAAGAACGGCAGCGCGCCCGCCCCGCACCCCGGCGACACGGCGACCGCCCCGGCACCCGGCAAGGGCGTGCCCACCCCGAAGGACCTCGCCGACCTCGGCCGCGTGCACGCCCAGCCGGCGCCGCCCCCGGCCCACCCCGCGCCCAGCACCCTGCGCTGGTCCTCCGACAAGGGTTGGACCGACCGGCCCGGCGCCGACCAGCCCGACACCTCCGGTCTGCCGACCCTCGCGCAGCTCACGACCGCGGAGCAGCGCTGGGCCGACCGCGAGGCCGACATCACCGCGGTCAGCGGCGACCCCTACGAGGTCGGGCAGGTCTTCGCCCGCCGCTGGATCGCCCGGGTCGGCGACCGCACCCACCTGGAGCACCTCTCCACCCACTACCCGCGCGTCCCGCACCGGATCGACGGGGAACTCCTGCGCTACGCGGCCCGCTTCGGGCTGCTGGCACACAAGGACGACCAGATCGACGAGAACGACCGCTACGCGATCCGCGCGGGCTTCTGGCGCGAGTTCGACACCGCCTCCCCGGCGGACTGAACCGCCCGTCGCGCAGACCGGCCGACGAGGGCCGCACGGGGGCGGATACCGCACGCCGGGGCCACGCGCCCCTGACGGGCGCCGTTTTCCGCCGGGGCACCCCGTTTCGTGGTGGGGCGCGGGGACCGCGTACTCTCGGTGCTCGTGAGGACGGGCACCGAAGGACGGGCGAGACCGGCGGTAGCCGTACGCGGCCTCGTCCGGACGTACCCGGGCGGCCGGGGGCGCCGCGGCCGGGACATCCCGGCGGTGCGGGCCAACGACGGCATCGACCTGGACGTACACACCGGCGAACTCTTCGGCATCCTCGGCCCGAACGGCGCGGGCAAGAGCACCCTGGTCCGCCAGCTCACCGGCCTGCTGCGGCCGGACGCGGGCAGCATCGACCTGCTCGGCCACGACCTGGTGCGCCACCCCGAGCGCGCCGCGCGGCTGATCGGCTTCCTCGGCCAGGAGTCCACCGCCCTGGACGAGCTGACGGTCGCGCTCGCCGCGGAGACCACCGGCAGGCTGCGCGGGATGCCCGCCGCCGCGGCCCGCACCGCACGGGACGCGGTCCTGGACGAGCTGGGCCTCGGCCCGCTCGCGGCCCGCCCGATCAAGCGGCTCTCCGGCGGGCAGCGCCGCCTCGCCTGCTTCGCCGCGGCCCTCGTCGGCCCGCGGCCGGTCCTCGTCCTGGACGAGCCCACCACCGGCATGGACCCCGTCGCGCGCCGCGCGGTGTGGGCGGCGGTGGACCGGCGCCGCACCGAGCAGGGCACCACCGTCCTGCTGGTCACCCACAACGTCATCGAGGCCGAAACGGTGCTGGACCGGGTCGCGGTCCTCGACCACGGCCGGGTCATCGCCTGCGACTCGCCCGCCGGGCTGCGCGCCCTGGTCGAGGGCGAGGTGCGGCTCGACCTGGTCTGGCGGCACGACCCCCCGGCCGACCTGCCCGCGGTCGCCGCGCTGCGCCCCCTGGCAGAGGTCGCCGGCCGCCGCTGGACGCTGCGGCTGCCGCAGGAACGGGCCAGGGCCGCGGTCGCGGAGGTCACGTCCGGCCCGGCGTTCGCCGCGCTGGACGACTTCACCCTGGCCATGCCCAGCCTGGAGGACGTCTACCTGGCGCTCGGCGGCAGCAGCGAGGGACTGGTGAAGGTATGACCCTGGCGGCACCGGCCGGTCTCGAACCCGGCGAGCTGATCGGCGGCGGCGCCACACCGCTCGCCCCACGGGCCCGGCTGTGGCCCGCGCTCGGCGCGGTCTACCGGGCCCAGCTCTCCCGCGCCCGGGTGGCGCGCATCCCGCTGCTGTTCGTCGCCACCTTCCAGTCCATCGGGATCATGGTGATGCTGCGCGGCGTGGTGCACGCCGGCGACGGCGAGGCGGCCCGCGCGGTCGTGGCCGGCTCCAGCGTGCTGGTCGTCGCGTTCGTCGCGCTGAACCTGCTCGCCCAGTACTTCGGCCAGCTGCGCGCCTCCGGCGGCCTCGACCACTACGCGACGCTGCCGGTGCCGCCGGCCGCGGTCGTCCTCGGCGCGGCGGGCGCGTACGCCTCGTTCACCGTGCCCGGCACCCTCGTCACCGCGGTCACCGGCTGCGTGCTGTTCCACCTGGGCCTGGCCAACCTGTGGGTGCTGGTGCTCGTGGTGCCGCTGGCCGGCGCCGCGATGTCCGGGCTCGGCGCGGCCTGCGGGCTGCTCGCACCCCGGCAGGAGATCGCCACGCTGCTGGGGCAGCTCGGCATGTCCGCGGCCCTGCTGCTCGGGGTGCTGCCGGCCTCGCACATGCCCGCGCCGGTCGGCTGGGCGCGCGACCTGCTGCCGTCGACGTACGGGGTGGAGGCGTTCGCCCGGACCTTCGGGCACGGCGGCACCGACTGGGCCGCGGTCGCCGGGGACCTCGCGGTGTGCGCGGGCGTCGGGGTCGCCTCGCTGGCCGTGGCGACCTGGGCGTACCGGCGGGCCGCCCGCCGCTGACCGCCGTACGGCCGGGCGCCGACCGGCCGGTGGAGGCCCGCTTCCCGGCGGCCGTACGGCCGGTGGCGCACCCGCCGGGAACACCTGGCACGATGGCCTGGTGACCGCTCCTCTGACGCCCGAGCCTTCGAACTCCGGGTCCCCGCAGCCCGAGCCCGCGCCGCCCGAGGGCCCGCAGGACCCGACCGTCCCGCAGCTTCCGCCCCTTCCCGCGGGAGGCCCGGCGGAAAGCGGCGACGGCGCGACGCTCGCGCCCTACCAGCCCGGCCGGGACCGCGACAGCGTCGGCACCGCGCTGCGCAACGGGCTCGTCGTCGCGGTGCTCGTCGCGGTCTGCGGGATCATCCTCGGGCTGTTCTGGCTGTGGCTGTCGCCCCGGGTGCCGATGGTCTCCGACGGGCAGGCGGTCTACCTCAAGGACACCGAGGGCGAGGAGGCGATCGGCGGCGACGGCACGTTCGTGGTCATCGCGCTGATCCTGGGCGCGCTCACCGCCGCCGCGGTGTTCTGGCGCCACCGCAGGGGCGGCGTCGGCGTCGTCTTCGGCCTGGCGGTCGGCGGCGCGGTCGCCTCCGTCATCGGCTGGCGGCTGGGCGTGTGGCTCGGCCCGACCACGGACATCATCGCGCACGCCAAGCAGGTCGGGCCGAAGGTGGTCTTCGACGGCCCGCTGAAGCTGCGCGCCAAGGTCGCGATCGTGGTCTGGCCGGCCGCCGCGATGCTGGTGTACTCCGCGCTCACCTACACCTTCGGGGTGCGCGAGGAGCCGCGCCCGGGAACCTGGGCCGGGGAAGCCAAGGAGGCCGAGGAGGCAGAGGGGTCAGCCCCGGGCGGCCGGGCGCAGTAGCGGCGCGGTCGCCGCGCCGGTCAGCCGCACCAGCTCGGCCGGCGCCAGCTCCACCTCCAGCCCGCGCTTGCCCGCGGACACGAACACCGTCGGATGCGACAGCGCGGTGGCGTCCACCACTGTCGGCAGCGCCTTGCGCTGGCCGAGCGGGGAGATGCCGCCGCGGACGTAGCCGCTGCTGCGCTCGGCCGCGGCCGGATCGGCCATCGCCGCGCGCTTGCCGCCCGCCGCGGCCGCCAGCGCCTTCAGGTCCAGCGAGCCGGACACCGGCACCACCGCCACCGTCAGCGCGCCGTCCACCTCCGCGACGAGCGTCTTGAACACCCGGCCGGGCTCCACGCCGAGCGCGGCCGCGGCCTCCTGGCCGTAGGACAACTCCCCGCCCGGGTCGTGCGGGTACGCGTGCACGGTGTACGGCACCGCGGCCCGGTCCAGCGCGACGGTCGCCGGAGTGCCGCCGCCGGTACGTGACTTCTTCGCCATGACCGGCAAGCCTGCCAGGTCCGGCCGCAGCGGTGCGGCCCGGCCGGTCAGTTCGCGCAGATCGCCTGCTGGGTCAGGTCCACCGCGGGCAGCGACGGCAGCTTCTCGATGACCGCGACCTCCCGGCGCAGCAGCCGCAGCTCCTCGCCGAGCCGGGTGGCGGTGTCCGGCGCCTCCAGCAGCCGCTGCTTCGCCGGCGTCTCGGCGATCATCGTGGCCGCCACCAGGTACGACAGCACCGTCGGGTTGTCGGTGAACTCCTGCCCGGACAGGCTGCGTTCGCGCGAGCCGGCCAGCCGCTTCTGGTAGGTGCGGAACGCCCGGGTCACCTCCGGCGCCAGCCCGCCCGCCCCGCTGCCGGGCTCCTCCGCCAGCTCCTCGACCTCCGCCGTCAGGTAGGCCCCGGACGCGTCCACCGACAGCAGCCGGAACCGTACGATGCCGGTCGCGTGCATCCGGAAGCCGCCGTCGCCGCTGTCCACGATGTCGGCCACGTCGGCGACGCAGCCGTACCCGTACAGCGCCGCCATCGGGTCGTCGCCCAGGCCCGCGGCCGGACCGGTGGCCCGGCCCTCCTGACCGGTCGGCGCGATCTCCTGGCCGTTCCTGATCGCCACCACCCCGAACCGCCGCGGCGCGTCCTCCGGCAGTGCCCGCAGGTCGCGCACCAGGGCCCGGTAGCGCTCCTCGAAGACGTTCAGCGGCAGCACCAGCCCCGGGAACAGCGGCGAACTGAGCGGGAAGAGCGGAAGGCGATCGGTCACAGCGGTCAGCGTACGGGCAGTACGCCCCCGTTCGGCACCCTTCCCGGCGCCCGTGCTGTCAGCAGGGCCGCCCGCCGTGCCGCAGGCCGTGCCACACGCCGTGCCGCGCGGGCCCCGCGGGGGCCCGGAACGCCCGCGCCGCCGTCTTGCCGCCGCCTCGCCGCCGTATCACGGAGTGGAACCGCGGAACAGGTGCCCTGGGCAGGTCTCTACACTTGGCACCGTGATCTCCCGAATCGATCTGCGCGGTGCCGCCTTCCCCGAGGGCGGGATCGACCGCGACCTGCTGCCCCGGGCCGAGTTCGACGTGGAGGCCGCGCTCGACGCCGTGCGGCCCATCTGCGAGGACGTGCGCCATCGCGGCGGCGCGGCGGTGATCGAGTACGGGGAGCGCTTCGACGGGGTGCGCGTGGAGCGGCTGCGGGTGCCCGCCCAGGCCCTGGCCGACGCCCTCGACCGGCTCGACCCCGAGGTCCGCGCCGCCCTGGAGGAGTCCATCCGCCGGGCCCGGACCGTCCACCGCGACCAGCGCAGGACCGACACCACCACGCAGGTGGTGCCCGGCGGCACCGTCACCGAGCGGTGGGTGCCCGTCGAGCGCGTCGGGCTGTACGTACCGGGCGGCCTGGCCGCCTACGCGTCCTCCGTGGTGATGAACGTGGTGCCCGCCCAGGAGGCCGGCGTCGAGGGCGTCGCGGTCTCCTCCCCGCCGCAGAAGGACAACGGCGGCCTGCCCGCCGCGCCGGTGCTCGCCGCCTGCGCCCTGCTCGGCGTGGACGAGGTCTACGCCGCCGGCGGCGCCCAGGCCGTCGCCATGTTCGCCTACGGCACCGACGAGTGCCGCCCGGTCAACCTGGTCACCGGCCCCGGCAACATCTACGTCGCCGCCGCCAAGCGCCTGCTCAAGGGCCGGATCGGCATCGACGCCGAGGCCGGACCGACCGAGATCGCCATCCTCGCCGACGCCTCCGCCGACCCCGCCTTCGTGGCCGCCGACCTGATCAGCCAGGCCGAGCACGACACGCTGGCCGCCGCCGTCCTGGTCACCACCTCCGCCGAGCTCGCCGACGCCGTCGACAAGGAACTCGACGTGCAGGTCGCCGCCGCCAAGCACCGCGAGCGGATCGCCGCCGCGCTCGCCGGCCGCCAGTCCGCGACCGTCCTGGTCGACACCCTCGCCCAGGGCCTTGAGGTCGTGGACGCCTACGCCGCCGAGCACCTGGAGATCCAGACCCAGGACGCCGCCGCCGTCGCCGCCCGCGTGCGCAACGCCGGCGCGGTCTTCGTCGGCCCGCACGCCCCGGTCTCCCTCGGCGACTACTGCGCCGGCTCCAACCACGTGCTGCCCACCGGCGGCTGCGCCTGCCACTCCTCGGGCCTGTCCGTGCAGTCCTTCCTGCGCGGCATCCACGTCGTGGACTACTCCCGCGACGCGCTCGCCGACGTCGCCCACCACGTGGTGGCGCTGGCCACCGCCGAGGATCTGCCCGCGCACGGCACCGCCGTGACCGTACGGTTCGGAGCCGGATCATGACCTCACTCGACGACCTGCCGCTGCGCGGCGAACTGCGCGGCCAGTCCGCGTACGGCGCCCCGCAACTCGACGTGCCGGTGCGGCTGAACACCAACGAGAACCCGTACCCGCTGCCCGAGCCGCTGGTCGCGCGGATCGCCGAACGCGTCACCGAGGCCGCCCGCAACCTCAACCGCTACCCGGACCGGGACGCGGTCGAGCTGCGCACCGCGCTCGCCGAGTACCTCAGCCGCACCGCGGGCCACCCGGTCGCCGCCGGCCAGGTCTGGGCCGCCAACGGCTCCAACGAAGTGATCCAGCAGCTGCTCCAGGCGTTCGGCGGGCCCGGCCGCACCGCGATCGGCTTCGAGCCGTCGTACTCCATGCACGCGCTGATCTCCCGCGGCACCGGCACCGGCTGGGTGTCCGGGCCGCGGCACGCCGACTTCACCATCGACACCGAGGCGGCCTGCCGCGAGATCGCCGCGCTCCGCCCCGACGTCGTCTTCGTCTGCTCGCCGAACAACCCGACCGGCACCGCGACCGACGCCGCCACCGTGCTGGCGCTCTACGAGGCCGCACAGGCCGCGAAGCCGTCGCTGGTGGTCATCGACGAGGCGTACGGCGAGTTCTCGCACCGGCCCTCGCTGCTGCCGCTGATCGACGGCCGGCCGAACCTGGTGCTGACCCGCACCATGTCCAAGGCGTTCGGCGCGGCCGGGCTGCGGCTGGGCTACCTCGCGGCCGACCCGGCCGTGGTCGAGGCGGTCCAGCTGGTCCGGCTGCCCTACCACCTCTCGTCGGTCAACCAGGCGACCGCGCTGGCCGCGCTGGAGTACACCGACACCCTGCTCGGCTACGTCGAGCAGCTCAAGGCCGAACGCGACCGCGTCGTCGCCGAGCTGCGCGCCATCGGCTTCCAGGTCACCGAGTCCGACGCGAACTTCGTGCAGTTCGGCCGCTTCGCCGACAGCCACGCCGCCTGGCAGGCGTTCCTCGACCGCGGGGTCCTGATCCGCGACAACGGCGTCCCCGGCTGGCTGCGGGCGTCCACCGGCACACCCGCCGAGAACAGCGCGTTCCTGGACGCGGCCAAGGCCGTGTACGCGACGTACGGCACCGAGCACACCGAGCACAGCACCGAGCACAGTGGCGGCGACCGCCGCACCGACAAGGAGTCCGCATGACCCGCGTGGGCCGCGTGGAGCGCACCACCAAGGAGACGTCCACCGTCGTCGAGATCGACCTCGACGGCACCGGGCAGGTCTCCGTCTCGACCGGCGTGGGTTTCTACGACCACATGCTCGACCAGCTCGGCCGGCACGGCCTGTTCGACCTCACCGTGAAGACCGAGGGCGACCTGCACATCGACACCCACCACACGATCGAGGACACCGCGCTCGCGCTCGGCGCCGCGTTCCGGCAGGCGCTCGGCGACAAAGTCGGCATCTACCGCTTCGGCAACTGCACGGTGCCGCTGGACGAGTCGCTCGCCCAGGTCACCGTCGACCTGTCCGGCCGCCCCTACCTGGTGCACACCGAGCCCGAGCACATGGCGCCGATGATCGGCTCCTACGACACCACGATGACCCGGCACATCCTGGAGTCCTTCGTCGCCCAGGCCCAGGTCGCGCTGCACGTCCACGTGCCCTACGGGCGCAACGCGCACCACATCGTGGAGTGCCAGTTCAAGGCGCTGGCCCGGGCCCTGCGCTACGCCAGCGAGCGCGATCCGCGCGCCGCGGGCATCCTGCCGTCCACGAAGGGCGCGCTGTGAACAAGAAGGGTGCGCTGTGAACAAGGGGTCGTCCCTCTTCATCCTGCTCGGGCTGTTCCTGGCCGGCGGGGTCTACTCGTTCTGGAAGCAGAAGCAGTCCAAGAGCCTGATCACGCTGCTCGCGATCGGGTCGGCGATGGCGCTCGTCACCGGCCTTCTCCGGCTGTAGAGGAGCGTGCGGACATGACCAACACCAGCGGCAAGAGCGTCGTCGTCCTGGACTACGGCTTCGGCAACGTGCGGTCCGCCGAGCGGGCGCTGGCCCGGGCCGGCGCCGAGGTGGAGATCACCGCGGACTACGACCGCGCGATGGCCGCCGACGGGCTGCTCGTGCCCGGCGTCGGCGCCTTCGCCGCCTGCATGGAGGGCATCAGGAAGGTCCGCGGCGACTGGATCGTGGGCCGCCGGCTCGCGGGCGGCCGCCCGGTGCTGGGCATCTGCGTCGGCATGCAGGTGCTCTTCAGCCGCGGCATCGAGCACGGCGTGGAGAGCGACGGCCTGGACGAGTGGCCCGGCACCGTCGCCCCGCTGCGCGCGCCGGTCGTCCCGCACATGGGCTGGAACACCGTCCAGGCTCCGCCGGACTCCCAGCTGTTCGCGGGGCTGGCGGAGGACGCCCGGTTCTACTTCGTGCACTCCTACGCGGTGCGCACGTGGGAGATGGAGCCGTCTTCCAGCGCGATCCGCGCCCCCAAGGTCACCTGGGCCACGCACGGCGAGCCGTTCGTGGCCGCGGTGGAGAACGGCGCGCTGTGGGCCACGCAGTTCCATCCGGAGAAGTCCGGGGACGCGGGCGCGCGGCTGCTGGAGAACTGGCTCGACACGCTCTGACCCGCCCCGTGGGCGCCCGCGGCCTCCGCGGCGCCCGGGGCACCGGCCCGTACGGCGCTCGCGCTGCCGCACCCGCGGGACCGTACCGCCGCCGCCCGCCCGTCCCTCCCGCCGTACGGCCGCCGCGCCGTAGGCCACCGTTCCGCATCCGCCCGACCCCGAGGACCGCAATCCGATGAGCACGCTCGAACTCCTCCCCGCCGTCGACGTCCGCGACGGCCAGGCCGTCCGCCTGGTGCACGGCGAGTCCGGCTCCGAGACCTCCTACGGCGACCCGCTCGCCGCGGCGCTGGCCTGGCAGCAGGCGGGCGCGGAGTGGCTGCACCTGGTCGACCTCGACGCGGCGTTCGGCACCGGTGACAACCGCGAGCTGATCGCCGGGGTGGCCCGCACCATGGACATCAAGGTCGAGCTGTCCGGCGGCATCCGCGACGACGACACCCTCGCGGCGGCCCTGGCCACCGGCTGCACCCGGGTCAACCTCGGCACCGCCGCGCTGGAGAGCCCGCAGTGGGTGGCGAAGGTGATCGCCGAGTACGGCGACCGGATCGCGGTCGGCCTGGACGTGCGCGGCACCACGCTGCGCGGCCGCGGCTGGACCCGCGACGGCGGCGACCTGTACGAGACGCTGGCCCGGCTGGACTCCGAGGGCTGCGCGCGGTATGTCGTGACCGACATCGCGAAGGACGGCACCCTCCAGGGCCCCAACCTGGAGCTGCTGGAGAACGTGTGCGCGGCCACCGACAAGCCGGTGGTCGCCTCGGGCGGCGTCTCCAGCCTCGACGACCTGCGGGCGATCGCCACTCTGGTGCCCAAGGGCGTGGAAGGCGCGATCGTCGGGAAGGCGCTGTACGCACAGGCGTTCACGTTGCAGGAAGCCCTGGAGGCTGTGTCCCGATGACCGAATCCCCGGAACCGCCCGAGTCCCCGCGCGCCCCGCGACCCTCCCGTTCCGCCGGGGAACCGGCGCCCGCAGGGAGCGCAGGGAGCGCGGGGAGCTCCGAGAGCGTGGAGAGCGCCGGTCAGGTGCAGCGGCTGCGCTCGGAGGACAGCTCCTGGGAGGAGGCGATCGGCTCCTCCCGCGCGGTCGCGGCGGGGGACCGGGTGCTGGTCTCCGGGGTCACCCCGTCGCCCGCGGCCGGCAGCGCACCGGGCGACGACGAGCCGTACGGCCAGGCGCTGATCGCGTTCCGCGGCGCGCTGTCGGCGCTGGAGCCGTTCGGGCTGGACGCGGCCAGCGTGGTCCGGACCCGGATGTACCTCAGCCACGCCCGGGACGCCGACGAGGTCGGCCGGGCGCACCGCGAGGTGTTCGGCGCGGCGCGGCCGGCGGCCACCATGGTCGTGGTGGCGGGCTTCGCGGACTCCCGGGTGCTGGTCGAGGTGGAGATCGAGGCGTACCGCGGTGACGCGCGGCGCGGGCCTGAAGAACCTGGTGAACGAGAAGAGGGCGCATGAGCCTGGCGGTCCGAGTCATCCCCTGCCTGGACGTGGACGCCGGGCGGGTGGTCAAGGGTGTCAACTTCCGGAACCTGCGCGACGCGGGCGACCCGGTCGAGATGGCGAAGCTGTACGACGCCGAGGGCGCGGACGAGCTGACCTTCCTCGACATCACCGCCTCCTCCGGTGACCGGGAGACCACCTACGACGTGGTGCGGCGCACCGCGGAGCAGGTGTTCATCCCGCTCACCGTCGGCGGCGGGGTGCGCAGCGCGGACGACGTGGACAAGCTGCTGCGGGCCGGCGCGGACAAGGTGGGCGTCAACACCGCGGCCATCGCCCGGCCCGAGCTGATCCGGGAGATCGCCGAGCGGTTCGGCCGCCAGGTGCTGGTGCTGTCGGTGGACGCCCGGCGCGCCCCGGACGGCTCGTTCGAGGTCACCACGCACGGCGGTCGGCGCGGCACCGGTATCGACGCCGTGGAGTGGGCCGAGCGCGCCGCGGACCTCGGGGCGGGCGAGATCCTGCTCAACTCGATGGACGCGGACGGCACCAAGGACGGCTACGACACCGAGATGATCGCGGCCGTCCGCGCCCGGGTGAGCGTGCCGGTGATCGCCTCCGGCGGGGCCGGGCAGGTCGCCGACTTCGCGCCCGCGGTCGAGGCCGGCGCGGACGCGGTGCTGGCCGCGTCCGTCTTCCACTTCGGCGACCTGCGGATCGGCGAGGTCAAGTCCGCGCTGCGCGGGGCGGGCCACCCGGTCCGCTGAGCGGGTCCGCTGTGCGCATCCGCTGTGCGGGTGCGGGTGCGGGCGCGGGCGGGGGTGCCGGTGTCCCCGCGGCCGTCGCCGTTGCCGCTCGTGCCGGCCGATGCGAAAGAAAAGTTGCGCAAATAATATTGTGCAACTTAATTTTCCTATCTACGGTGAGAGGGTGGCAGACGAACCGGCAGCACCGTCATCCGACCCGCACGGGCCCGACCCGCGCATCACCGACCTGGACGCGCTGAAGGTCTTCACGCACCCCCTGCGCATCCGGATCTACCGCGCCCTCTACACCAGCCGCGAGGCCACCGCCTCTCGGCTGGCCGACCAGGTCGACGAGGCGGTCTCCCTGGTCAGCTACCACCTGCGCAAGCTCGCCGCGCACGGCTTCATCGTCGAAGCGCCGGGCCACGGCGGCGACGGCCGCGAGCGCTGGTGGCAGCTCTCCTCCGACCGCGGCTTCACCTTCCGCAACGCCGACTTCGACGACCGGCCCGAGGGCGCCGCCGTCGTCAGCCAGGTCACCCGGCAGCTCCTGGCCACCCGCAACGAGCGGTACGAGCAGTACCTCGACGAACAGGCGGCCTGGTCCAGGGAGTGGACCTCGGCGGCGTTCAGCAGCGAGTACATGCCGCGGCTGACCGCCGCGGAACTCCAGGAGATGGCCGACGAGATGAGCGCCCTGATGCGGCGCTGGACCGAGCGCGGCAGAGCCGCCGAGGAAGCCGGCGACATCGAGGGCCGCGAACACGTGGCGGTCCAGATGTACGGCTTCCCGTACCGCGACTAGGAGTCCGCTCCCCGCCCGCCTGACAACCGCCCCGCCCGGCCCTGCTGTTCCCCGACCATCCGGCGCGCCCTTGCCCGACCGCCCGCCGGTAGGGCCCGCATGCCCCGCTCCCTGTCATTGCGTGATGATTCGTCACTTTGCGTGTCTTACATGTAGAAGCGAATCGCCCACCAGGAAGGCCCGCCCGCCATGATCGGCACCGCGCACGCCGCTATACCACCCGCCACCGTCTCCGCCCACCGCGACCCGAACGTGCTGCGCTGGCTGGCCGCCTACACCGCCTCCCTGCTCGGCGACAGCGTCTACTTCCTCGCCCTCGGCTTCGCCGCCGCCAAGGTCGCGCCACCCGCCGAGGTCGGCGTCGTCATGGCCGTCGGCGCGGTGCCGCGCGCCCTGCTGCTGCTCGGCGGGGGAGTGGTGGCCGACCGGTTCGGGCCGCGCCTGGTGGTGATAGGCAGCGACGCGGTGCGCTGCGTGCTGATCCTCGCCGCCGCCGCGGTGCTCGCGCTGACCGCCCCCGGGCTGTGGCTGCTGATCGCCCTCGCCCTGGTCTTCGGCGTCGTGGACGCGCTGTTCCTGCCCGCGGTCGGCGCGCTGCCGCCACGGCTGGTCACCGGCGACCAGCTCGTCCGCCTCCAGGGGATGCGCGCGCTCGCCGTCCGCACGGGGAACATCGCCGGGCCGCCGCTCGGCGGACTCGCCATGGGACTCGGCGGCGCGAGCACCGCGTTCGCCGTGGCCGGCGGGCTGTTCGCGCTGTCCGTACCGCTCCTGCTCGGCACCCGCATCGGCGCGTCCACGCACCGCGACGACCCGGCCGCTGGACTTGCCGCACGTGCCCGGCCCGATGGATACGACACACCCGGCGAACTCGCGGAACCCCCCGAATTCGCTGCACCCACCGGACCCACCGGACCCGCCGCACCCGCCGCACCCGCCGCACCCACCGAACTCGCCGCACCCGATGGACCCGATGGACCCGCTGCACCCCCGGAACTCGCCGACCGCGGCAGCGCCTGGGCCGAGCTCCGCGACGGGCTGCGCTACGTCCGCCGGCACCGCCTGGTCGGGCCGCTCGTGCTGTCCGGCGCCGTCAGCGAGTTCGGCCTCGTCGGCCCGCTCAACATCGGCATGGTGCTGCTCGCCCGGCAGCGCGGCTGGGGCTCGGCCGGCTACGGCTGGATCATCGCCGCGTTCGGCGCCGGCGCCGCCGCCAGCGCGCTGCTGCTCACCGTACGCGGCAGGGTGCGCCGGGCCGGTGTCGTCCAGATCGCCACGCTCTTTGCCGGCTCGGCCGCCATCGGGCTCATCGGCGCCGCCCCGGTGCTCGGCGCCGCCGTCGTGCTCGCGCTGCTCGCCGGACTCATCTGCGGCATCTGCGGGGGGCTCGCCGTCGCCATGATCCAGACCGCCACCGACCCCGCCTACCTCGGCCGCGTCACTTCCGTCATGAGCCTCACCGGTTTCGGTATCGCGCCGCTGGTCTACCCGGCCTTCGGCGCCGCTGTCTCCCTCTGGGGCCCCACCCCCGTCTTCCTCGCCGCCGCGGCCGTCAGCATGCTCGGCGGCGTCATAGCCCTGTCCTCCCCCGCGGTCCGCACCGCGGACTGAGGGGGAGGACAGGGGAGACCCAGTGGGGGACTACACGCCCAGACGGGCTTCGTAGACCTGGGCGACGGCGTCCTTGGGGCCCTCGGTCTGGACGTCGGCGGCGGATTGGCGGCCGGAGGCGAACATCGCCAGCTCCGCGGGCTCGCCGGTGACCGTGACCACCGGGGTGCCCTTGTGGGCGACGGCGGTGCGGCCGTCGGGGCAGCGCAGCACCAGCCCGACGGGGCTGCGGCGCCCGAACAGGCGGGCGGCGCGTTCGAGCCGCGACCACAGCGCGTCGCCGAAGACGGGGTCGATGGTCCGGGGCGTCCAGTCCGGTGCGGCCCGCCGCACATCCTCGGTGTGGACGTAGAACTCCAGGGTGTTCGACGCCTCGTCAACCTGCTTGAGGGAGAAGGGGGACAGCCGCGGCGGACCGGTCCTGATCAGCTGGATCAGCTCGGCGTAGGGCTTGGCCGCGTACTCGTTGCGCACCCGCTCCAGGCGGTCGGCGAGTTGGGGTACCACCATCCCCACGGCCGCGTCCCCACGGCGCTCGCGGACCACCACGTGGGCGGCGAGGTCCTTGGCGGTCCAACCCTCGCAGAGCGTCGGGGCGTCGGGCCCCGAACGCTCCAGCAGGTCGGCGAGGAGCAGACGTTCACGCTGCGCATGGGTCGTCATGTCCGCAAGGCTAACCGCGAAGCGGCCCGAATCATCCCTGTTCGGGCCGCGGCGCGTCCGCCACCGGTCAGAGCTTGCTGTACAGCTTCGTGCCGTTGGTGCCGTTGTTGCGGGTCAGCGAGCAGGTGACCGTCTTCTTGCCCTGCAACTCGTACGTGACGAGCTTCGGGAACAGCGCGTAGGGGTAGTACTCCCGGCCGTCCTGCGGAAGGTGCTTGCGCGCGTCGGTCTGGCACAGCGACAGCGCCTTGGTCTGGATCTCGTCGTCGCTGGAGAACGTGCCGCTCAGCGTCTCGTTCGCGACCACCTGCGCGTCGTGCGCCGAACTGCACGACCGCTTCGTCACCTCGGAGACCGACGGGGTCAGCGACGGCGCGTCGAAGCAGGTGCCCGGCGACAGCGAGACGTACGGCACCAGCTTCTCGGTGGGCGACGAGGAGTCGGTCGGCAGGCCGGTGTCGTCACCGGTGGGCAGGTCCGTCGGGAGGGTGAACGACGGGTCGCCCGTGGGCAGGTCCGACGGCAGCGTGAACGAGGGGACGCCGGTGGGCAGTTTGCTGGTGCTGGCGGTGCCGGTCGGCTTGTCGTCGGCCTGGTTCTTCTTGTCGTCACCCCCGCTCGACAGGGCTATGCCGCCGATGATCGCGCCGATCACCACGACCACGCCGACCGCGATCCAGGCGTTGCGCTTCTTGTTGTTCGGCGGCGGGGGCGGCTGCTGGTAGCCGAAGCCCTGCGGGTCGCCGGGGTAGCCGAAGCCGCCGCCGGGCGCCGGCGGACCGGGAGGTCCGGGCGGGCCGTACCCGCCCGGCTGGCCCTGCTGCGGGTAGCCGTACGGCTGCTGGCCGCCGGGCTGCTGCGGATAGCCGTACGACTGGCCGCCGCCCGGCTGCTGGGGGGCGCCGAAGCCGCCCTCACCCGGCGGGGGAGGGGGCGGGGGCGGCCCGAAACCCTGGGGCGGCCCGAAGCCGCCACCCTGCTCCGGGGGCGGCGGCGGACCATCTGACGGCGGCGGAGGAAAACCCATGGCAAAAGGATGCCCCATACGGGTGACACAGGGCGAGCTCCTACCGCATACCGGACAACCTCCTTGCGGCGTTTGGCGTTCCATGCGGCTTTTCTCGTTGCGGGAAATCAGCGGCAGAATGGGAACATGTCCTCCAGCTCCCTTGACTCCGCGATCGCCGCGCGCCTCAAACGCAACCCGGACGGTCTGATTCCGGCCATCGCCCAGCAGTACGACACCGGCGAGGTGCTCATGCTCGGCTGGATGGACGACGAGGCTCTCCACCGCACCCTCACCACCGGCCGCTGCACCTACTGGAGCCGCAGCCGCCGCGAGTACTGGGTCAAGGGCGACACCTCCGGCCACGTCCAGCACGTCAAGTCCGTCGCCCTGGACTGCGACGGGGACACCCTCCTCGTCCGCGTCGACCAGACCGGCGCCGCCTGCCACACCGGCGCCCGCACCTGCTTCGAGGAGGACACCCTCCTCAAGGAAGAGGGGTAGCGGCTCCACCGGCGCGGACACCGCGCGTGCGGCTCCCGCCGGCGGGCGGTCCCGGAGCCGGCAGCACCCGGCGGCCGGGCGGGACAGGCGGGCGGGACAGCGCGCCGCCCGGACGGCTAGTCTCCGCTGCATGGACCTCGCTACCTTCCGCAAACTCGCCGTCGACCGCCGCGTCATCCCGGTCACCCGGCGATTGCTCGCGGACGGCGACACCCCGGTCGGCCTGTACCGAAAACTCGCGGGGGAACGCGTCGGCACCTTCCTGCTGGAGTCCGCCGAGGACAGCAAGGCATGGTCCCGCTACAGCTTCGTCGGGGTGCGCTCGGCCGCGACGCTGACCGTCCGCGACGGGCAGGCGCACTGGCTCGGCACCCCGCCGGTCGGCGTCCCGGTGGACGGCGACCCGCTGGTCGCGCTGCGCGCCACCGTGGAGGCGCTGCACACCCCGCGCGACCTCGGCGCGGGCATGCCGCCCTTCACCGGCGGCATGGTCGGCTACCTCGGCTACGACATCGTCAGGCGGCTGGAGCGGATCGGCGACCTGGGCGGCGACGAACTCCGGCTGCCCGAGCTGACGATGCTGCTCACCTCGGACATGGCCGTGCTGGACCACTGGGACGGCAGCGTGCTGCTGATCGCCAACGCGATCAACCACAACGACCAGGACACCGGCGTGGACGAGGCGTACGCCGACGCGGTGGCCCGGCTGGACGCGATGGAGGCGGACCTCGGCCGCCCGGTCGAGCACCCGCCGGTCGCCCTGCCGTCCTCACGGCTGCCGGAGTACACCACCCGCTGGGGCGGCCAGGACTTCCGCGACGCCGTGGAGGACGTCAAGGAGCGGATCAGGGCGGGCGAGGCGTTCCAGGTGGTGCCCTCGCAGCGGTTCGAGACGCCGTGCACGGCAAGCGCGTTGGACGTCTACCGGGTGCTGCGGGCCACCAACCCGAGCCCGTACATGTACCTGCTGCGCTTCCCGGGCGAGGACGGCGGCGCGGCGGGCGGCTTCGACGTGGTCGGCTCCAGCCCCGAGGCACTGGTCAAGGTGGAGGCCGGGCACGCGATGGTGCACCCGATCGCCGGGACCCGGCCGCGCGGCTCGACCCCGCAGGCCGACGCGGCCCTCGCCGAGGAACTGCTCGCCGACCCCAAGGAGCGCGCCGAGCACCTGATGCTGGTCGACCTGGGCCGCAACGACCTCGGCCGGGTCTGCGAACCGGGCAGCGTGGAGGTGGTCGACTTCATGTCGATCGAGCGCTACTCGCACGTGATGCACATCGTCTCGACCGTCACCGGCCGCGTCGCGCCCGGCCGCACCGCCTTCGACGTGCTCACCGCCTGCTTCCCCGCGGGCACCCTCTCCGGCGCCCCCAAGCCCCGGGCGATGCAGATCATCGAGGAACTGGAGCCCAGCAGGCGGGGGTTGTACGGGGGCTGCGTCGGCTACCTGGACTTCGCCGGCGACTCCGACACCGCGATCGCGATCCGCACGGCGCTGCTGCGCGACGGCACCGCCTACGTCCAGGCGGGCGCGGGCATCGTCGCCGATTCCGACCCCGTCGCCGAGGACACGGAGTGCCGCAACAAGGCCGCCGCGGTGCTGCGCGCCGTCGACACCGCCAACCGCCTCCACCCCTGACACCCGCCCCCGGGCGGCGGCCCAACCCGGCCGCCGCCCGCACAGTCCACTGACCGCCGCCGCCCGCCGTTCGGCGTCCACTGTCCGGCCATGGGTTGCGCTGCTCCCGCCTGTCGCCGGCGGATCGCCACCCGCCGCCCGCGCGGTGTGCCGACCCGCCATCGGCAACGGTCTGGCGCCCGCTGCCCGCCGTCGGGTCGTGTGTCGCGCTGCGCGCTGCCCGGCGTCGGCGGATTACGGTTCCCGCCCGCGGCCCGTCTGTGCCCGCCGTCCGCGAGGCCGGGCGGGGGGCCGCCGCTTGTGCGGCTTGCTGACCTGACGCTGGCAGCGCTTGCCGTCTGCTGCCCGCGTGGCGCCGGTCGTCGGCACGGGCCGCTGCCTGGCGCCCTTCTCCCGCAACTCGCCGAGAGCCGCTCGCTGCACCGGGGTCGTTGCGCGCATGCCGCCGCCCGCCGTCCGGTGGCTGCCGCTGCGCTGCGGGTTTCCCCGCCGAGCGCTGAGTGCCGTTTGCCGCTTGCTGTACGGCGGTTGTGGCGGGCTCGCCGCTGTGCGTCGGCAGCCGTTCCTTGCCGAGCGCGTTCGCCGGTGCGTGCTGCTGCCCGGCGCGTGCCGTCTGCCGTCTGCCGGTTGTCGCCGGGCCGCCGGCGGCCGTATGCCGCTGCACGCCGTACGTCGGCGGGCGTTCGCTGGTTGCCGCCCGCCAGGGCACCGCGGGGGGTTGTTTAGGTCATCTGCCCGATCGTCAACGGGCCCCGGCGGTGCGGATACTGGGCGCGCCTCCACCGACGATTACCCGCACGGCGGGCGCGCCGACGCGCGGCCGACGAGTCGTCAGGACCGACGAAAGGGTGACCTCCGCCATGTTCCGACGCGGGCGCATGCGCGCGCCTGTCCCGCTGTTCATCGCCGCCGTCGCGCTCTGCACGCTGGCCGCCGGCCAGGGCACCGGCGCCGCGGCCACGCCGTCCCCGGCGACCGCCGTGACAACGACCGCCGCCGCCACGAGCACCACCGGACCCGAGGTCCCCCGCGCCCTCGCCGACGACCTGCCGCAGTACACCCCGGCCGGCTGCGCCGCCGCCGACGCGGACTCCGGGCAGCCCGTTGCCACCTGCGACGCCCTGATCCGCACCGGCACCAGCCACACCGTCCGGGCGGATGCCGCCGGGCCGCCGTCCACCGCGCTGACCCCCGCCGACATCCAGCAGGCCTACCGGCTGCCCGCCGACGCGGGCCAGGGGCAGACCGTCGCGGTGGTCGACGCGGGCGGCTACGCCGCCGCCGAGTCCGACCTCGCGGCCTTCCGCGCCCAGTACGGCCTGCCCGCCTGCGGGAGCTCCGACGGCTGCTTCCGCAAGGTGGACCAGCGCGGCGGCACCGGGTACCCCGCCGACGACGCCGGATGGGCCCTGGAGACCGCGCTCGACCTGGACGCCGTGTCCTCCGCGTGCCCGCAGTGCCACATCCTGCTGGTCGAGGGCGACTCGGCGGACATCGGCGACCTCGGCGCCGCCGCGGACACCGCGGTGCGCCTGGGCGCGAAGTTCGTCTCGAACTCCTACGGCCTGTCCGGCGAGAACAGCATCGAGACCTCCTACTCCGCGTACTACGACCACCCCGGCGTCGTGGTCACCGCGTCCACCGGGGACAAGGGGAACATCGTCAACTGGCCGGCGTCCGACCCGGACGTGGTCGCCGTCGGCGGCACCACACTGACCGCCGACGCCGGCAGCGACCGCGGCTGGCGCGAGTCCGCCTGGTCCGAGGGCGGCAGCGGCTGCTCGCTGTACGAGCCGCAGCCCGCCTACCAGAGCGGGCTGGCCACCGGCTGCGCCCGGCGGGCGACCGCCGACATCGCCGCCGACGCCGACCCGCAGACGGGCCTGGGCGTGTACGACACGCTCGGCCAGGACGGCTGGCTCCAGGTCGGCGGCACGAGCCTGTCCGCGCCGCTGATGGCCGCGATGTACGCGCTGGCCGGCACCCCCGCCGACGGCACCTACCCGGTCACGTATCCGTACACCGATCAGGGCAACCACCTGTTCGACGTCACCGCCGGCACCGACGGCAGCTGCGGCACCGTGCTGTGCACGGCCGGCGCCGGCTGGGACGGGCCGACCGGCCTCGGCACCCCCGACGGCGTGTCCGCGCTCGCCCAGCAGCCCGGCGGCACCGTCGCCGGCCACCTGACCGACGCCTCCGGCGGGGCCGGGCTGCCCGGCGCCGTGGTCACCTTCACCGCCGCGGACGGCACCCTCACCTACCGGGCCACCGCCGACTCCTCCGGTGCCTACACCCTGACCCTGCCGGCCGGCACGTACACCGCCGCGGCCACCGACTTCGGCTACGACACCGCGAGCGCGTCCGGCGTCACCGTGTCCGTCGGCGGGTCCGCCACCACCGACCTCGCCCTGACCAAGCAGCCCACCCGCACGGTCAGCGGCACGGTCACCGACGGCTCCGGCCACGGCTACCCGCTCTACGCGAAGATCACCATCGACGGCTACCCGTCCGGGGTGCTCCACACCGACCCGCAGACCGGCCGCTACTCCGTCGAGCTGCCCCGGAACGCCGCGTACACGCTGCACGTGGCGTCGGTCTACCCCGGCTACGAGCAGTCCGACGGCACCGTCACCGTCGGCACGTCGGACGTGCGCCACGACGTGCGGCTCTCCGCCGACCGGGCCGGGTGCGCGGCGCCCGGCTACGCGTACCCGGCGGCGGCCGACTTCGAGGGCTGGTCGACCGCGCCGCGGAGCGGGTGGACCGTCACCGGAGGAAGCGCGGGCGACACCTGGCAGTTCGACTCCTCGCAGTGGAACCTCACCGGCGGCAGCGGCAACTTCGCCACCGCCGACCCCTACGACCACGCGGGTGCCGCCGAGGACACCACCCTGACCACGCCGGCGATGGACCTGAGCGGGCAGACCGACCCCGCGCTGCACTTCGACACCGCCTACCTCGGCACGTCCGACACGACCGCCGACGTCGGGCTGAGCACCGACGGCGGGAAGACCTGGACCTCGGTGTGGCACCAGACCACCGGTGACATGATCAGCTCGGTCAGCCTGCCGCTCACCGCCGCCTACGGCCGCGGCGACGTCGAGCTGCGCTTCCACTTCACCGGGCAGGGCACGACGCTCTGGCAGGTGGACGACGTGACGGTGGGCAGCTGCGCGACCGTGCCCGGCGGGATCGTCACCGGCACCGTCACCGACGCGAACACCGGCAAGGCGGTCGACGGCGCCGTCGTCACCGACACCGCCGACCCCGAGGTGACCACCTCCACCGCCGCCACCCCGGACGACCCGGCGCTGCCGGACGGCTGGTACTGGCTGTTCGCCCAGGGCGCCGGCCGCCACACCTACACCGCGGCCGCCAACCGCTACACCACGGCCACCAAGGCCGTCGCCACCACCAGGGACACCGTCACCACCACGCACACGGCGCTCGCCGCGGGCCGACTGGCGGTCACCCCCGGCAAGGTCACCGCGAGCGCGGCCCTGGGCAAGCAGGACCGGCAGAAGGTCACCCTCACCAACACCGGCGGCGCGCCGATCACCGTCACCGTGGGCGAGCAGAGCGGCAGCTACACCGCCGGCACCGGCGCCGCATCCGGCAGCTGGCAGCAACTGCCCGCGCTGCCGCAACCGGTGATGGACAACGCCGAGGCCTCCTACCAGGGCAGGGCGTACTCCGTCGGCGGCATCCGCCAGATCGTCGGGGGCACCGCGCTGGCCGAGGCGTACGTCTACGACCCGGTGGCCGCGGCCTGGCAGCGCATCGCCGACCTGCCCGAGCCGCTGGCCGGCGCGTCGGCGGCCTTCCTCGACGGCACCTTGTACGTGGTCGGCGGCTGGACCGGCGACGCGAACGCGGGCACCGTCCAGATCCGGTCCGCCGTCTACGCGTACCATCCCGCCGCCGACACCTGGACCACGGTCGCGAGCCTGCCCGCACCCGAGGAGACCGCGGCCACCGCGGTGCTGGACGGCGGGCTCTACGTCGTCGGCGGCTGCTTCCAGGGCTGCGGCCCGCTCCGGTCGGACGTCTACCGCTACACCCCGGCCACGGACACCTGGACGGCGGTCGCCGACTACCCGAGCACCGTGCAGCGCGAGGCGTGCGCGGGGATCACCGGGGAGGTGGTGTGCGCCGGCGGGGCGAGCCAGGACTCCGCCGGACACACCCAGGCCCTGGCGACCGCCTACGCCTACAACCCCCGTTCCGACAGCTGGACCCGGCTGCCCGACCTGCCCTACCCGGTCTGGGGCATGGCCTCCAGCGGCGCCAACGGCGAACTCCAGGTCGCCGGCGGCTACACCGCCTCGGGCTCCACCGACCGGGCGATCCAGTTCGACCCGGTGACCGACCGGTGGACCGACCTGCCGGACACCCCGCTCGCGCTGCTGCGCGGGGGAGGCAGCGGGTGCGGGATGTACCAGGTCGGCGGCGACTACGCCAACGGCCTGTCCTTCGGGGTGGGCACCACCGACGCCGACGTGCTCCCCGGCTTCGACCAGTGCGGGGGCGACGACGTCGGCTGGCTGACCGAGCAGCACACCACCCTCACCATCAAGCCCGGGCACTCCGCGGTCCTCCAGGTCACCGCGGACGCCGCGGACGTCCCCGCGGCCGGCCGCTACACCGCGGGCCTGACCCTGGTCACCGACGCGCCCTACGTCCATCCGCCGGTGCCGGTCGCCTTCACCGTCACCCCGAAGAAGGGGCACCACTGACCCGGAGGCTCCGACCCGCGGCCCCGCGCCCTTGCGAGCACGCAAGGGCGCGGGGCCCACGGGGTTCCAGGGGCGCACGACGTCGCGGGGCTCACGAGGTGCCGGGGCCGGGCGGGCCCCCGGCGTCGTACCCGGCCTGGGTGACCCGTACCGCCAGCGCCGTCCGCGAGGAGACCCCGTGCTTGCGCATCGCCGAGTTGAGCTGCGTGGCGACCGTCTTCGGCGAGCGGGACAGCGCCTTGGCGATCTCCCGGTTGGTCAGGCCGGTGGCGACCAGCCGGACGACCTCCAGCTCGCGCGGCGAGAGGCGGTCGCCGTAGCCGCGCCGGCCGGGCCGCCAGGCGCCGTCGGTCCCGGCGCCGTGCGCGTCGAGCACGTGCCGCACCCGGTCCGCGTCGTGCCGCGCCCCGAGCGCGGTGAACTCGCGCCAGGCCGTGCGCAGTTCGGTTAGCGCGGGGGCCCGGTTCCGGTCGGGCAGCAGGCACCGGGCCCGGCGCTCCCGGGCCTTCGCCGCGTCGTACGGGCGGGGCAGCGCCTGCCACGCGGTGGCGGCCGCCTCCCAGGCCGCGGCCGCCGCCGCCAGGTCGCCGCGGCCCTCGGCGAGCAGGGCGCGGCAGCAGGCGAGCGTGGCGGCGAGCACGGGCGCGTCGCGGCCCCGGGCGCCGTCCTCGAAGGCCGCGGCCAGCGACTCGGCCTCGCCGCGGCGGCCGGCCGACAGCAGCGCCGCGAGGTGCTCGGGCAGGACCTCCCCGGCCCACAGCCAGACGCCCTTGCGGACCATGCGGGCGACCGGTTCCGCGGTGAGGTCCGCCGAGGGCCGTGCCGCGACCCTGGACAGGGCGCCGGCGGTCTCCGCGGGCAGGTCGGTGGTGCCGCGCCGGGTGCTCTCCTCGCGCACCGCCGCGAGCACGGCGCGGGCGGACTCGTCGGGGCCGCCGCGGGCGACCCGCAGCTGCGTGCCGACCAGCAGGGCGTCCATGCGGATCAGCGGTTCGCCGTCCACCTCCTGCCAGGCCGCGAGCCGTTCGTCCAGGCCGTCCCAGGCGCCGGTGAGCCAGTCCAGGTGGCCGGTGGTGACCACGGCCAGGTCGCGCAGCCGCTGGTAGCCGTGCCGGCCGGCGACGTCCACCGCCGCGGCGAGGTAGCGGCGGGCGTCGGCGTACCGGCCCCACTTCATCGCCGCGTGCCCGGTGTTGAGGTGGAACCGGGCGGTCAGCATCGCGGCCCGCGGGCTCGACTCGTCCGCGCCGACCCGGCCGGCCAGCTCCCACCCGGACTCCTCGCCGAGTTCGAACAGCGCGGTCATCCGGGCCAGCCGCAGTTCGATCCCGTCCACCGGGCCGATGTCGGAGGCGGCCGCGACCGCCTCCGCCCGCTCCAGCCAGCGCAGGTGCGTCGCCACCGGCCAGGAGCCGTGCAGCGGCAGCCCCAGCACGGTCATCGCCGACGCGATCGGGTAGCCGTGGTCGGCCAGGTCGGGGATGGCCTGTTCGAGGACGGCCGCCGCCTCGGTGTACTCGCCCACCGTCAGCAGCATCCGGCCCAGTTGGGCGCGGACGGCGGCCCGGTCGCGCCGGCCCAGCCGCCCGGAGTCCAGCACCGCCCGCAGGGTCCGTACGATCTCCCCGGCCCGGGGATCACCGGTGAACGCGTGCGCCGACACCTGCCCGGCCAGGGCCGCGACCTCGGTGGGCGGCAGCGTCGGTTCGGTGATCAGGGCGTGCAGCAGCGTCGCCGCCGTCAGGTGGTCCCCGGAGGACAGCGCCAGCAGGGCGGTCTGCCGGGCATAGCCGAACCACCGCCGGGTCAGCCCGGCCTCCCGGAAGTGGTGGGCCAGTCGCCCGACCGGCGGCGGCACCGCGGCCTCCAGCGCCTCGCCGGCCCGGCGGTGCGCGGCCGCGCGCTCGGGGGCCGGCGCCCGGTCGTACACCGCCCGCGCGGCGAGCACGTGCCGGAAGGCGATCCCGGTCCGGCCGGCGGCGAGGCCCCCGCCGGGCCGGGTGGCGGTCTCCCCGAGCAGCCCGCTGCCGTACGCCGCGCGCAGCGCCGCGGGCCAGCGGGCGGCCGGCAGGCCCGTGACGGCCGCCAGGGTGTGTTCGTCGACCGGGTCGGTGAGCACGGCGGCGGCCAGCAGCACCCGCCGGGCGTCGGCGGTGAGCCGGGCCACCCGCTCGGTCACAGAGTCGCGGATCGTCGGCGGTACGGCGATCTCGTCCAGGCCGCGGCGCGCCCACTCGCCGTCGCGGCAGGTGAGGTCGTCCCGGTCGCGCAGGAGGCGCACGCACTCCTCCAGCGCCAGCGGCACCCCCTCGGTCCGGTCGTGGAGGAAGGCGGCGAAGGCGGCCGAGACGCGCGCGCCGCCGAGCATCGAGGACGCGAGTCCCGCCGCGTCGGACACCGGCAGCCCGCCGAGGGTCACGCGCACCTGCCGGACGTCCGGCGCCGGGCGGGAGGTCAGCCGCAGCAGCGGCGAGCCGGCCGCCACCTCCTCGGGACGGTAGGTGAGCACCAGGGTCAGCGGCCGGGGCCGGCGGGTGGCGACGTACACCAGGAAGTCCCATGTGGTGCTGTCGGCCCAGTGCACGTCCTCCACGACCAGCACCCGCACGCCGGCCCGGTCGAGCAGTTCGGCCAGGGCCCGGACGAGTTGGTGGCGGGCGGCTCCGGCGTCGGGCGGTGCCTCGGGTGCGGGCGGCAGGGCGCCGGACCACTCGGGGAACAGCGGGCGCAGCACGCCCGCGACGGCGGTCAGCCCCAACGCGGCCACGTCGGGCGCGGCCTGCCGTACCGCGTCCACCACGGGCCCGAGGGTGAAGGCCTCCAGGAACGGCGGGCACACCGCCGGCAGCGTCCGCGCGCCGTCGGGGTCGCCGGCCGCCACCGCCTCCCGCACCAGCCGGCTCTTGCCGATGCCCGCCTCGCCCTCGACCAGGACGAGCGCGGGCGGGCCCGCCAACGCCTCCACCACCCGGGCGAGTTCGCGGTCGCGCCCCACGAACCGCGTCCCGTCGAGCGCGTGTTCGGCCACCCGGTCCCACCCTTCGTCCGGCACCCCCGTCCGACCGGCCAATTCTCATGTGCGGCCCGGGGGAACACCAGGGGGGTCGTTCGGCGGGGGAGAACGCGCGGTTCCCCGCACCCCTTGTGGAGGAGGGTGCGGGGAACCGGGTGAGCGGTGTGCTGCCCTGGCGGGCCGCCGGTTGTCAGCCGGTGAACGCCGTCAGGCCGTTCGGGGTGCCGAGACCGGTCGGGCCGTCGTAGCCGCTGGCGCCGCCGCACAGGTAGGACGTGCTGCACGAGCCGTTCGAGCCGCTGGTCACGTCGTTGAGGGCGGACGTGTGACCGTACGGGAACGACGCCGGGGTGGAGCCGGACGACGGGGTGCCCGCGAGCGCGTAGACCGAGGCGATGATCGGCGAGGACACGCTCGTGCCGCCGAAGACCTCCCAGCCGCCGTCACCGCCGTAGGTGTCGTAGACCGCGACACCTGTGCTGGGGTCGGCCACCGCCGAGACGTCGGCCACCGTGCGCTTGGAGCAGCCGGTGTCCGTCTGCCAGCTCGGCTTCGCGTCGTAGGCCGAGCAGCCCGAACCGGAGCCGTCCCACACCGACTCGCTCCAGCCGCGGGAGGAGGAGTCGGACGTCAGCGAGGTGCCGCCGACCGCGGTGACGTACTTCGAGCCCGCCGGGTACTCCACGCCGTAGCCGGAGTCGCCCGCGCTGACCGTGATGGCCACGCCCGGGTGGTTGAAGTACGAGCTGTCGTACGACGTGTCGGAGGAGGACTCACCGCCGCCGTAGCTGTTGGAGACGTACTTCGCGCCCAGCGACACCGCGGTGTTCACGGAGGTGCCCAGGGCGCTCATGCTCGAACTGCTCGCCTCCACCAGGAGGATGTGGCACTGCGGGCAGACCGCGCTGACCATGTCCAGGTCGAGGGAGATCTCCTCGGCCCAGCCGGCGTCGGCGCTCGGCAGCGAGGTGGTGCTGCCGCTCTGGCCGACCTTCTTGAAGCAGCCGTTGGCGGTGGTGCACGCCGACAGGCCGTAGGTGGAGCGGTAGGTGGCGAGGTCGGACTCGGCGTTGGGGTCGTCGTAGGCGTCGACGATCGCCACGGTGGCGCCCGAACCGCCGGTGGTCGGCAGGTTGTAGGCGGAGTGCAGGTCGTCCGGGCCGAAGCCGGACGGGTCGGCGGCCGGGCTGACGGCGCCGGTGGAACGGGCCAGGGTGTTCGCCCCGCTGGTGACCTTGACGGCCTGACACGCCATCTGGCCGACGCCCGAGGGGACGGCACACGAGTGGGCTGTGCGCAGCGTGTGCGCGGTCGTGGCGGCCTCGGCCGACGAGGCGAGGGCGAGTCCGGACGCGGCCAGCCCTGCTGCTGCGGTCAGCGCGATGCCGGTACGGAGTGAGAGGGGCTTGAAGTTGCCGAAGGAGAGGCGCAACCGACTTCCTCCTGTGGTGGGGGGTGCGAGGAGTAGTGCGTGCGAAAGCTGTTGCTTCTGTTCGGTTTTGGGAACAGTGGGACGCCCGGCACGTTATTACTGACGAGTCCACGTCAACAAGGGAGCTCTGGCGATCTCCGCTTTACCTTCACCTGGCGGGTACGGGGGCTCCTCATGACCCCCGCGCCGCGCCCTGCCCGGCACCCCGCCGCCGGGCGCCGCGCGGGCAGGGGGATAGTGGAGGGGTGAACACGCCCCCGGCCGCGCCTGAGCACCCCGCGACGTCCACCGAGCAGCCCGACCCGGCCGAGCCCGGCGGACCCGGCGTCGTGCGCCGCGGCGACCCCGCGCGCCGCACCGCCTACCGCGCCCTGGCCGTCGCGCTCGCCTGCGGCGTCGTCGGCGCGAGCCTGGTGCTGCTGGCCGCCGGCAAGACCTGGGCCCGCGGCACCGCCTCCTCCGCCGGCCACGCCATGCCCGTGCACGCCAGCGGCAGCCAGATGACCGCGCTCCCCGGCGCCCTCGCGCTGGTCGGGCTCGCCTCGCTGGTGGCGATCTTCGCGGTCCGCCGGATCGGCCGCTACACCGTGGCCGCGCTGCTCACCCTCAGCGGGCTCGGCGCCGCCGCCACCGCGCTCGCCCGCCGCGGCGACCACGGCGCACTCGACTCCGCCGCCGCCACCGCCACCAGCCTCACCCACGCCACCGCCGCCCACACCGCCACCACCGGCTGGCCCTACGTCTCCGTCCTCGGCGGCGTCCTCCTGCTCCTCGCCGGGCTCACCGCCCTGCGCTACGGCTCCCGCTGGCCCGCGATGTCCTCCTCCACGCGCTACGAACGCCCCTCCACCGCCGCCGCCCGCCCGGTCGACCCGGACCGCCCGGAAGACCTCTGGAAAGCCCTCGACCGCGGCGAGGACCCCACGGCACGCTAGCCACGTCCCAGGTCCGGGGCGCCCGACTTGCCCGGCGAGCCATCACGTGCGAGCGGTTCTTAGGGGTTGGTGCCGTTGCGTGGAGCCGTTTTTACGGGTTGGTGCCGTTACGTGCGAGCCGCACTTATGGGTTGGCACCGTCACGTGCGAGCCGTTCTTACGTGTCGGGCGCCCGACGGGCCCCTTTTTTGCCGCCGCTTCGCCTCCGGGCGCTTTAACCCGGTGTCGACGGTCGATCATGCTCGACCCCTCGTTCCTCGGGGTCTCCGCGTGTTCTCCCTTTCGACACCGGCGCGCCCTTCGGCTCACCGGCTACCACGGGTCGGCCGGGAGAAGGTTGGTCGCCCTTGCGTGGAAGCCCCCACCGCACGTGCGCCCGGGGGCCCGATCGGGGTGCCCAACTTCCCCCCCGGCCCGCCCGTGGTAGCCATCGAGCCAAAGGGGGCGCCGGTGTCGAAAAGGAGAACACGCGGAGGTTCGCGAGGAACGAGCGAACCGAGCATGATCGACTGTCGACACCGGGTTAAAGCCCCCGGAGGCGAGAGGGCGGCAAAAAAGGAGCTGGGCGGGTGCCCGACACGTAAGAACGGCTCGCACGTGACGGTGCCAACCCGTAAGAACGGCTCGCACGTAACGGCACCGCCCCGTAAGAACCGCTCCCACGTAACGGCACCACCCCCTAAGAACCGCTCCCACGTACGGGTCGGCAGGCAGCAGGTGGGGTGCCCTCTGGCGGCGGGGTGGGTGAAAACGTCACCCCCCGGTGGGGGGAGGTGCGTCCCCACGCGCAACAATGGGGAGGAAGTGGGAGGCGCAGGACGCCCGACCCGACCCCGACTCAGCAGGGAGCACACATGGCGGCACAGCACGGCCACGGACACACCCCAGCCGCCTGGACCGGTGTGATCATCGCGTTCATCGGTAGCTGCCTGGCCGGCGGCTTCATGGTGGCGGCGAACACGGCCGGTTTCTGGCTGGGCATGGCGATCATCGCGGTCGGCGTCGTCGTCGGCGGTGTGATGAAGCTGATGGGCCTCGGCCAGAAGTACGAGCCGATCCAGCGCACCGGCGGCAGCATCGAGAAGCCCGGCGCCCACGCCGGCGTCTGAGCGCGCCGCGCAGGACCCGGCAGGCACGGGACCCGGTCGGCCCAACGGCCGGAACCGGGCGGAGGCCCGGGCCGCAGCCGCCAGAGCTTCGCAGGACCCCGCAGGGCGCAGTGCCCGGACCCCGTCCGCGCGCTGCGCCTTCGTGTGTCCGGGGGCAGAATCGGCGCCGTGACGCACCTGACCTCCCAGGCGCCCCGGGCGCCCCTGGCCGCGGAGCGGGACCGCGCTCCCGGCGCCCGCGGTGTGCTGCGCCGCGCCGCCGTACCGTTCGGGGTGCTCGGCGGGGTCGCGGCGGCGTTCGCGTACGTGGGCGCCGTCGACCCCAACACGCCCGGGCACTATCCGGCCTGCCCGCTGCTGTACTACACGGGCGTGTACTGCCCGGGCTGCGGCGGTCTGCGCGGCGCGTACGCGCTGGCGCACGGCCACCTGCGCACCGCGCTGGGCTGCAACGCGGTGGCCGTCGCCGGATATGCCGTCTTCGCCGTCGTCTGGGTGCTGTGGGCGGTGCGGGCGGTGCGCGGCCGACCGTTCGACCCGGCGGTGCGGCCGGCCTGGCGGTGGGCGGTCGGCGGGCTCGTGCTGGCTTTCACCGTTGTCCGGAACCTGCCGTTCGGCGCCGCGCTCGCCCCGTGACCTGCGCGGCTGCCCCGAGCGCGTTCGTCCAGGTGGTGGGATCGCGGGCGGCGCGATTCGGGTAGCGTGCCCCCCGCCCGATACCATCGGAGCGCCGGCGGTCAACCGCCACTGGCTTGATCATTTCGCTGCTCGGACCGGCCGGAAGGGGAGTTCTCGCGTGAGTGTGCTCGACGAGATCATCGACGGAGTACGAGCCGACCTCGCCGAGCGACAGGCCCGGGTCTCTCTCGACGACCTCAAGGAGCGCGCGGCCAAGGCGCGGGACGCCCGCGACGGCGTGGCCGTCCTGCGCGGCGAGGGCGTCAAGGTGATCTGCGAGGTGAAGCGCTCCAGCCCCTCCAAGGGCGCGCTCGCCGCGATCGCGGACCCGGCTGCCCTCGCGGCGGACTACGAGGCCGGAGGCGCCGCGGCGATCAGCGTGCTCACCGAGCAGCGCCGGTTCGGCGGGTCGCTCGCCGACCTGGAGGCGGTCCGGGCGAAGGTCGACACGGCCGTGCTGCGCAAGGACTTCATCGTCACCGCCTACCAGCTGTGGGAAGCCCGCGCCTACGGCGCCGACCTGGCGCTGCTCATCGTCGCCGCGCTCGACCAGCCCGCGCTGGTCTCCCTCGTCGAGCGGGCCGAGTCCATCGGGCTCACCCCGATCGTCGAGGTGCACGACGAGGAAGAGGTGGCGCGGGCGGTCGACGCGGGCGCGCGGATCATCGGGGTCAACGCGCGCAACCTCAAGACGCTCGAGGTCGACCGGAACACCTTCGCGCAGGTCGCGCCGGAGATCCCCGACCACATCGTGAAGGTCGCGGAGTCCGGCGTGCGCGGGCCGCACGACCTGATCGCCTACGCCCACGACGGCGCCGACGCGGTCCTGGTCGGCGAGTCGCTGGTGACCGGGCGCGACCCGCGGACGGCCGTCGCCGACCTCGTCGCCGCCGGCGCGCACCCGGCTCTGCGGCACGGCCGCGACTGACCGTACCGGGGCGGCTCCCGGGCGCGGCTCCACGCGCCGCCCGGCCCGCTAGACTTTCCCCCATGGCCATCGCGCAGCGTCTCGCACCCGGGTGCAAGCCCCGCGGCTGCCGTGCGCCCGCGCGGCGGGTGCTGGGCCGCCGGGTGCGGTACGTCATCGGGTGCGAGCCGGGCCAGGTGAACGGGAGCCGATGGCGCCGCGGCTGAGCCGCGCAGCAGCCGTCCGCCACCTCGCACCGACCACCCCCCAGGGGACATGTATGTCCGACACGCCAGACACGCACACCTTCTTCCTGCCCGACCCGCAGGGCGCCGTGCCCACCGAGGCCGGCTACTTCGGCCCGTTCGGCGGCAAGTTCATCCCGGAGGCGCTGGTCGCCGCCGTGGACGAGGTCGCCGCGGAGTACGAGAAGGCGAAGGCCGACCCGGCCTTCGCCGCCGAACTCGACGACCTGATGGCCAACTACGCCGGCCGTCCGAGCGCGCTCACCGAGGTGCCGCGGTTCGCCGCGCACGCCGGCGGCGCGCGGGTCTTCCTCAAGCGGGAGGACCTCAACCACACCGGTTCGCACAAGATCAACAACGTCCTCGGGCAGACCCTGCTCACCAAGCGCATGGGCAAGACCCGGGTCATCGCGGAGACCGGCGCGGGCCAGCACGGCGTGGCGACGGCCACCGCGTGCGCCCTGTTCGGCCTGGACTGCACCATCTACATGGGCGAGATCGACACCCGGCGCCAGGCGCTGAACGTGGCGCGGATGCGGATGCTCGGCGCCGAGGTGGTCGCGGTCACCTCCGGCAGCCGCACGCTGAAGGACGCGATCAACGAGGCGTTCCGCGACTGGGTCGCGAACGTCGACCGCACCCACTACCTCTTCGGCACGGTGGCCGGCCCGCACCCCTTCCCCGCCCTCGTGCGGGACTTCCACCGGGTGATCGGAGTGGAGGCCAGGCGCCAGCTGCTGGAGCGCGCCGGCCGGCTGCCGGACGCGGCGGTGGCCTGCGTCGGCGGCGGTTCCAACGCGATGGGCCTGTTCCACGCGTTCCTGCCGGACGCCTCGGTCCGGCTGGTCGGCTGCGAGCCGGCCGGACACGGCGTGGACACCGGCGAGCACGCGGCGACCCTGACCGTCGGCGAGCCCGGCATTCTGCACGGCTCCCGGTCGTACGTCCTCCAGGACGACGAGGGGCAGATCACCGAGCCGTACTCGATCTCGGCCGGCCTGGACTACCCGGGGGTCGGCCCCGAGCACTCCTACCTCAAGGACACCGGCCGCGCCGAGTACCGCGCCGTCACCGACGACGCGGCGATGCAGGCGCTGCGGCTGCTGTCCGAGACCGAGGGCATCATCCCCGCGATCGAGAGCGCCCACGCGCTCGCCGGCGCCCTGGAGATCGGCCGCGAGCTGGGCCCCGACGGCCTGGTCCTGGTCAACCTCTCCGGCCGCGGCGACAAGGACATGGACACCGCCGCCCGCTACTTCGGGCTCTACGACGAGGGGGACGCGAAGTGAGCGGCACCATCACGCTGCTGGAACAGACCATCGCCGACGCCCGCGCCGAGCAGCGCGCCGCACTCGTCGCCTACCTGCCGGCCGGGTTCCCGACCGTCGACGGCGGCATCGAGGCGGTCAAGGCGGCGTTCGAGGGCGGCGCCGACATCGTCGAGGTCGGGCTGCCGCACAGCGACCCGGTGCTGGACGGGCCGGTCATCCAGACCGCCGACGACATCGCGCTCAACAAGAACCACGTCCGTATCGCCGACGTGCTGCGCACCGTGCGCGAGGGCCACGCGGCCAGCGGCAAGCCGGTGCTGGTCATGACGTACTGGAACCCGGTCGACCGGTACGGCGTCGAGCGGTTCGCCGCGGAGCTGGCCGACGCGGGCGGGGCCGGCTGCATCCTGCCGGACCTGCCGGTGGAGGAGTCCGAGACGTGGCGGAAGGCGGCGCAGGCGCACGGGCTGGCCACCGTCTTCGTCGTCGCGCCCTCCAGCCGCGACGAGCGGCTGGCGCGGATCACCGCCGCTGGCAGCGGCTTCGTCTACGCGGCCTCCCTCATGGGGGTCACCGGCACCCGGGCGAGCGTCGGCGAGCAGGCGGCCGGGCTGGTCGCCCGCACCCGCGCGACCACCGACCTGCCCGTCTGCGTCGGGCTCGGCGTCTCCAACGCCGAGCAGGCCGCCGAGGTGGCCGGCTTCGCCGACGGCGTGATCGTCGGCTCCGCGTTCGTCAAGCGGCTCCTCGACCACCCCGACCTCGCCGACGGCCTCGCCGCCGTCCGCGCCCTCGCCGCCGACCTGGCCCAAGGCGTCCGCCGCGCCCCCTGACCCACCGGGGTGCCCCCGGACGCCGTGCCGGGACCTCGCCGCCCGTGGGTGGCTTGTCGCGCAGTTCCCCGCGCCCCTCCGGGCGCACCCCGGCTTCCCGGGAAGAGCCCACCTTAGGGGCGCGGGGAACTGCGCGCGCAACCCCCCACCGGCAGGTGGTCCGGGAACCGGGCAGCAAGGGGCACCCCCGAGCGGACCGGCATCACGGGCTACCCGTGCATACCCAGGGGCGCGGGGAACGGCGCGACCAGCCACCCACCCACCGCAAGGTCCCGCACCGCACAGAACGGGGCACCCGGGCGGGTCCCCTCACCCTTACGTGCAGAAAAAGTCACCCGGGCGGGCGAAAAACCCCCACGGCGCGAGCCAAGCGCAGCGCCCCCCCGGTTGGTACGACGTGAGCGAGAAGAACCGGAACGGAAAGACCAGCGCGCGTCAGGCGCTTCAGGCGCAACGCGAGCGGGACAAGGCCAGGGCCAAGCGGAAGCGCACCCTGACGGTGGCGGGAGCCGTGGTGGTCGTACTGGCCGCGGCGGCCGGGATCTCCATCGCGGTGGCCGACCACAGCGGCAGCAAGAGCAGCTCCGGCGACTCCGCGGGCACCGTGACGGCCCCGCGCGGCGCGACCGGCAAGGACAACCTGGTGATCCCGGTCGGCGCGGCCGACGCGCCGTCCACGCTGACCGTCTACGAGGACTTCCGCTGCCCGGCGTGCGACGAGTTCGAGAAGACCTTCACGCCGACCATCCACAGCCTGGAGGACAGCGGCGCGCTGCGCACCGAGTACCACCTGGTCACCCTCATCGACGGCAACCTCGGCGGCACCGGCTCGCTCAACGCGGGCAACGCGGCCGCCTGCGCCCAGGACCAGGGCAAGTTCCGCGCCTACCACGACGTGCTGTACGACAACCAGCCCGACGAGCAGGACGACAAGTTCGGCACCAAGTCGACCCTGCTCACCCTGGCGGGCAAGGTGCCGGGCCTGAAGAACGCCGCCTTCACCGCCTGTGTGGACAACGGCACCCACAACGCCTGGGTGAAGAAGTCGAACGACGCGTTCAACACCGCCGGCTACAACTCCACCCCGACGGTGCTGCTCAACGGCAAGAGCATCTACGGCACCACCGCGCTGACCCCGGCCTCGCTCAAGCAGATGGTCCAGTCCGCGAACAAGGGCAAGAAGCCGGGCACGGTCACCGCGACGCCCAGCCCGTCCTGACCCGCCCCGACCCGCCCCGACCCGTCCTGACCCGTCCTGACCCGGACACGGACGGCGACCGGAGGTAGGACGTTATCCAGACGTAGCCGGGTGGGTTGCCGGATCACCCGCCCGGCACGGTAGCGTCGGCAGTGCCATGGAACTCGCATACATTCCCAGCCCGTCGCGCGGAGTCATCCACCTCGGACCGATCCCGCTGCGTGGCTACGCGTTCTGCATCATCATCGGTGTCTTCGTGGCCGTCTGGCTCGGGAACAAGCGGTGGATCGCCCGCGGCGGCAAGCGGGAGACCGTCGCGGACATCGCGGTGTGGGCGGTGCCGTTCGGCCTGGTCGGCGGCCGTCTGTACCACGTGATCACCGACTACGAGCTGTACTTCACCGGCGGCAACGACTGGGTGAACGCCTTCAAGGTGTGGGACGGCGGCCTGGGCATCTGGGGCGCGATCGCGCTCGGCGCCCTGGGCGCGTGGATCGGCTGCCGTCGGCGCGGCATCGCCCTGCCCGCCTACGCCGACGCGATCGCCCCGGGCATCGCCTTCGCCCAGGCCATCGGCCGCTGGGGCAACTGGTTCAACCAGGAGCTGTACGGCAACCACACCAGCCTGCCGTGGGGCCTGAAGATCACCAGCACCGCGGGCGACCGGGTGCCGGGCATCTACCAGCCGACGTTCCTGTACGAGTGCGTGTGGTGCATCGGTGTCGGGTTCCTGGTGATCTGGGCCGACCGGCGCTTCCGGCTCGGCCACGGCCGCGCCTTCGCGCTCTACGTGGCGTCGTACTGCGTGGGCCGCGGCTGGATCGAGCACATGCGCTCGGACTACGCGCACCACATCCTGGGACTGCGTCTCAATGACTGGACGGCGATGGTCGTCTTCCTCGCCGCGGTGCTCTACATGGTGCTCTCGGCGCGGATGCGGCCCGGCCGGGAGGCCGTTGTCGAGCCTGGCGCCGAGCCGGTGGCCGACCCGTCCGGTGCGGCCGGCCCCGACGAGACCGCCGACCCGGTCAACACCGCCGAGACCGTCGACGCGCCGGACGTGCCCGGTGGCTCCGACCAGGACGGGACGCCCGGCGCCCACGCGCCGACCGAGGCCGCCGACGCGGGTGCCGCCCCCTCGGGCGCGGCCTCCGAGCCGTCCTCCTGAACGCCGTCTGACCTCTTCCCTCCCGTTCCCTCCCGCCCCCGCCGGTCGCCCTACTGAGTGGCGAAACCGCAGGTCAGGGCAGCCTTCCCTTGCTGGCGGCGACCCGGAATGCCGCGTACGGTCGAAGCGTTGGCCAGATGTGCGCGGGTCGCTGGTGCGCCCGGGGGAGGGGTAGGACATGACGACGGCCGCTGTGGAGCCGACCGGTACGGCGACGCCGTACGAGGTGTCCGAACCCGCCGAGCACAGCCACCGCGACGTCAGCGGGGGCTGGCTGCGGCCCGCGGTGTTCGGCGCGATGGACGGCCTGGTGTCGAACTTCGCCCTGATGACGGGCGTCGCCGGCGGTGACGTCAGCTCGCGGACCGTGGTGGTGACCGGACTGGCCGGGCTGGCCGCGGGCGCGTTCTCGATGGCGGCCGGCGAGTACACCTCGGTCGCCTCGCAGCGCGACCTGGTCCGGGCCGAGCTGGCGGTCGAGCGGACCGAACTGGACCGCCACCCCGAGGCGGAGCTGCGCGAGCTGGCCGCACGCTACGTGGCGCGCGGGGTGGAGCCGGAGCTCGCCCACGAGGTCGCCCGGCAGCTGTCCGCCGACCCGGAGCAGGCGCTGGAGATCCACGCCCGCGAGGAACTGGGCGTCGACCCCGCCGACCTGCCGTCGCCGCTGGTCGCGGCGGCCTCGTCGTTCGTGTGCTTCGCGCTGGGCGCGCTGCTGCCGGTGCTGCCGTACCTGCTGGGCGCGACCGCGCTGTGGCCGGCGGTGGTACTGGTGCTGGTCGGCCTGTTCGGCTGCGGCGCGGCGGTGGCCGGGGTGACCGCGCGGTCGTGGTGGTTCGGCGGGCTGCGGCAGCTGGCACTGGGCGCGGCCGCGGGCGGCGTCACCTTCGGGCTGGGCGCCCTGATCGGCTCCGCGGTCGCCTGACGACCTGCGGAAAGAGGTACTCACCGAGGCCGTCCGACCCCTCTTGACGGGCGGCCTTACCATCGAAATACGGGCCGCGCAGGCGGTTCGTCGGAAACTTCTGTTTCCCCTTCGTTTCAGCGCAGGCCGCACGGGGCATCAGTCGGTAACGCAACCGGCAGAGCTTTCCCCCAAGGCTCGTCGAGCCGTGTCCGGGCACCCCCGCTCGCGGCGCCGGAATCGTCCGTACCACCCCCCGCGGCACGACGCTGGCCTGAAGTAGCTGTTCCACCCGGCCGGACCCACCTTGTATGTCCACATGATGGAATCGAGTATCCACTTCTCGAACACTCGTCCATCATGTAACCTGCACGAAATCGCAGAGGGCCAACGTCGTCCCTGTTGCGCATGCCCGATAACGGGCGATGCATATCAGCCACATGACGACGACGGGAGAGCCATGCGTTCGCGTTCCGCGTTCATGGACGGGCGCCCCGCCCCGCAGGGGATGTACGATCCCCGCCACGAGCACGACGCCTGCGGCGTCGGCTTTGTCGCCACGCTCAGTGGCGAGGCGAGCCATCAGCTCGTCCAGCAGGCCCTGACCGTCCTGCGCAACCTGGAACACCGCGGCGCCACCGGGGCCGAGCCGGACTCCGGCGACGGCGCCGGCATCCTGCTCCAGATCCCCGACGCTTTCCTGCGCTCCGTCGTCGACTTCGAGCTGCCCGCCGCCGGCCACTACGCCGCCGGCCTCGCCTTCCTGCCCACCGAGCCCGACGACCGCACCAAGGCCGTCGACGCCATCGAGCGGATCGCCGCCGAAGAGGGCCTGACCGTCCTGGGCTGGCGCGAGACGCCGACCGACCCCGACCTGCTCGGGGCCACCGCCCGCTCCACCATGCCGCACTTCGCGCAGCTTTTCGTCGCCGACCAGGCCACCGGGCGCGCCGGCATCGAGCTGGACCGCCCCGCGTTCGTGCTGCGCAAGCGCGCCGAGCGCGAGGCCGACGTGTACTTCCCGTCGCTGTCGGCCCGCACCATCGTCTACAAGGGCATGCTCACCACCGGGCAGCTGGAGCCGTTCTTCCCGGACCTGTCCGACGAGCGCTTCGCCACCGCCATCGCCCTGGTCCACTCGCGGTTCTCCACCAACACCTTCCCGAGCTGGCCGCTCGCCCACCCCTACCGGTTCGTCGCGCACAACGGCGAGATCAACACCGTCAAGGGCAACCGGAACTGGATGCGGGCCCGCGAGTCGCAGCTGGCCAGCGAGCTGCTCGCCGGCGCCGCCGCCTCCACCGACCTGGAGCGGATCTTCCCGATCTGCACCCCCGGCGCCTCCGACACCGCGTCCTTCGACGAGGTGCTGGAACTGCTGCACCTCGGCGGCCGCTCGCTGCCGCACAGCGTGCTGATGATGATCCCCGAGGCGTGGGAGAACCACACCTCGATGGACCCGGCCCGCCGCGCCTTCTACCGCTACCACTCCACGCTGATGGAGCCCTGGGACGGCCCGGCCTGCGTCACCTTCACCGACGGCACCGTCGCCGGCGCGGTCCTGGACCGCAACGGGCTGCGCCCGGGCCGCTACTGGGTGACCGACGACGGCCTGGTGGTGCTCGCCTCCGAGTCCGGCGTGCTGCACGACATCGCGCCGGAGAAGGTCGTCCGCAAGGGCCGGCTCCAGCCGGGCCGGATGTTCCTGGTCGACACCGCCTCGCACCGCATCGTCGAGGACGACGAGATCAAGGCCGAGATCGCCGCCCAGAACCCGTACGCGGACTGGCTGGACGCCGGGCTGATCGAGCTGGCCGACCTGCCCGAGCGCGAGCACATCGTGCACACCCACGCCTCGGTCACCCGCCGCCAGCAGACCTTCGGCTACACCGAGGAGGAGCTGCGGGTCCTGCTCGCGCCGATGGCGCGCACCGGCGCGGAGCCGATCGGCTCGATGGGCACCGACTCGCCGATCGCCGCCCTGTCCGACCGGCCGCGGCTGCTCTTCGACTACTTCACCCAGCTCTTCGCGCAGGTCACCAACCCGCCGCTGGACGCCATCCGCGAGGAACTGGTCACCTCGCTGATCTCCACCATCGGCCCGTCCGGGAACCTGCTGGAGCCCAGCCCGGCCTCCTGTCGCAACATCACCCTGCCCTTCCCGGTGATCGACAACGACGAGCTGGCCAAGCTCATCCACGTCAACGCCGACGGCGACCTGCCCGGCCTGAAGGCCGCCACGCTCTCCGGCCTGTACCGGGTGGCGGACGGCGGCGAGGCGCTCGCCGCGCGCCTGGCGGAGATCTGCGCCGAGGCCGACGCTGCCATAGAGGACGGCGCCCGCCTGATCGTGCTCTCCGACCGGCACTCCGACGCCGAGCACGCCCCGATCCCGTCGCTGCTGCTGACCTCCGCGGTGCACCACCACCTGATCCGCACCAAGCAGCGCACCCAGGTCGGCCTGATCGTCGAGGCCGGCGACGTCCGCGAGGTGCACCACGTCGCGCTGCTGATCGGCTACGGCGCCGCGGCCGTCAACCCGTACCTGGCGATGGAGTCCGTCGAGGACCTGGTCCGGGCCGGCACCTTCCTGCCCGGCGTCGACGCCGACACCGCGATCCGCAACCTCATCAAGGCGCTCGGCAAGGGCGTGCTGAAGGTGATGTCCAAGATGGGCATCTCCACCGTGGCCTCCTACCGCGGCGCGCAGGTCTTCGAGGCGATCGGCCTGGACGCGGAGTTCGTCGACACCTACTTCCACCTCACCGACACCAAGATCGGCGGGGCGGGCATCGACGTCATCGCGCGCGAGGTCGCCGCCCGGCACGCCAAGGCGTACCCGGTCTCCGGCATCCCCGCCGCGCACCGCCGGCTGGAGATCGGCGGCGAGTACCAGTGGCGCCGCGAGGGCGAGCCGCACCTGTTCGACCCGGACACCGTCTTCCGGCTCCAGCACGCCACCCGCAGCCGCCGCTACGACATCTTCAAGCAGTACACCTCGCGGGTGAACGAGCAGTCCGAGCGGCTGATGACGCTGCGCGGCCTGTTCGGCCTCAAGCACGACCGCCCGGCCATCCCGATCGACGAGGTCGAGCCGGTCAGCGAGATCGTCCGGCGGTTCTCCACCGGCGCCATGTCGTACGGCTCGATCTCCCGCGAGGCGCACGAGACGCTGGCCATCGCGATGAACCAGCTCGGCGGCAAGTCCAACACCGGCGAGGGCGGCGAGGACCCGGAGCGGCTGTACGACCCGGCCCGGCGCAGCGCGATCAAGCAGGTCGCCTCCGGCCGGTTCGGCGTCACCTCCGAGTACCTGGTCAACGCCGACGACATCCAGATCAAGATGGCGCAGGGTGCCAAGCCCGGCGAGGGCGGCCAGCTGCCCGGCCACAAGGTGTACCCGTGGATCGCCGGCACCCGGCACTCCACGGCGGGCGTCGGCCTGATCTCGCCGCCCCCGCACCACGACATCTACTCCATCGAGGACCTCGCCCAGCTCATCCACGACCTGAAGAACGCCAACCCCCGGGCCCGCGTGCACGTCAAGCTGGTCTCCGAGGTCGGCGTCGGCACGGTCGCCGCGGGTGTGTCCAAGGCACACGCCGACGTGGTGCTGATCTCCGGGCACGACGGCGGCACCGGCGCCTCCCCGCTCACCTCGCTGAAGCACGCGGGCGGCCCCTGGGAGCTCGGCCTGGCCGAGACCCAGCAGACGCTGCTGCTCAACGGGTTGCGGGACCGGATCGTGGTGCAGACCGACGGCCAGCTCAAGACCGGCCGGGACGTGGTGATCGCGGCGCTGCTGGGCGCCGAGGAGTTCGGCTTCGCCACCGCGCCGCTGGTCGTCTCCGGCTGCGTGATGATGCGGGTGTGCCACCTGGACACCTGCCCGGTGGGCGTCGCCACCCAGAACCCGGTGCTGCGCGACCGGTTCTCCGGCAAGCCGGAGTTCGTGGTGAACTTCTTCGAGTTCATCGCCGAGGAGGTCCGGGAGATCCTCGCCGAGCTGGGCTTCCGCACCATCGAGGAGGCCGTCGGCCACGCCGAACTGATCGACGCCGGCCGCGCGGTGGAGCACTGGAAGGCGCAGGGCCTGGACCTGGCCCCGCTGCTGTACGTGCCGGAGCTGCCCGAGGGCGCGGCGCTGCACCGCACCACCGGCCAGGACCACGGCCTGGAGCGCGCGCTCGACAACGAGCTGATCCGGCTCGCCGCCGACGCGCTGGAGTCCGGCGCCCCGGTCCGCGCCCAGGTGCCGATCCGCAACGTCAACCGCACGGTGGGCACCATGCTCGGCCACGAGGTGACGAAGAAGTACGGCGGCGCGGGCCTGCCGCCGGACACCATCGACATCACCTTCACCGGGTCGGCCGGGCAGTCCTTCGGCGCGTTCGTGCCGCGGGGCGTCACGCTGCGGCTGGAGGGCGACGCCAACGACTACGTCGGCAAGGGCCTGTCCGGCGGCCGGGTGATCGTCCGCCCGGACCGCGGCGCGGACCACCTCGCGGAGGAGTCCACCATTGCGGGCAACACCATCGCCTACGGCGCGACCGGCGGCGAGCTGTTCCTGCGCGGGCGGACCGGTGAGCGGTTCTGCGTGCGCAACTCCGGTGCGACGGTGGTGGCCGAGGGCGTCGGCGACCACGGCTGCGAGTACATGACCGGCGGCCGGGCCGTGGTGCTCGGCGCCACCGGCCGGAACTTCGCGGCCGGCATGTCCGGCGGCATCGCCTACCTGCTGGACCTGGACCCCGAGCGCGTCAACCCCGGGATGGTCGAGGTCGAGCAGCTGACCGCCGACGACATCACGTGGCTGCACGACGTGGTGCGCCGCCACTTCGAGGAGACCGGTTCCACCGTCGCCGAGCGGCTGCTCGCCGACTGGGGCGGCGCCCTCACCCGCTTCGGCAAGGTCATGCCGAGGGACTACAAGGCAGTGCTCGCCGCCAAGAACGCCGCCGAGCTGGCCGGACTCTCGGAGTCCGAGACGACCGCGAAGATGATGGAGGCGGCAAATGGCTGACCCCAAGGGCTTCCTCACCACCCCGCGTGAGAACAACCCGACCCGCTCGGTCGAGGAGCGCAAGCAGGACTGGAAAGAGGTCTACGTCCCCGGCGGGCTGCTGCCGATCGTCAGCAAGCAGGCCGGCCGCTGCATGGACTGCGGCATCCCGTTCTGCCACCAGGGCTGCCCGCTGGGCAACCTGATCCCGGAGTGGAACGACTACGCCTACCGCGAGGACTGGACCGCCGCGTCCGAGCGGCTGCACGCCACCAACAACTTCCCGGAGTTCACCGGGCGGCTGTGCCCGGCGCCGTGCGAGTCCGCGTGCGTGCTCGGCATCAACCAGCCGCCGGTGACGATCAAGAACGTCGAAGTCAGCATCATCGACAAGGCGTGGGACAACGGCGACGTGACGCCGCAGCCGCCGGAGCGGCTGTCCGGCAAGACCGTCGCGGTGATCGGCTCGGGCCCCTCGGGCCTGGCCGCCGCCCAGCAGCTCACCCGGGCCGGCCACACCGTCGCGGTCTACGAGCGGGCCGACCGGATCGGCGGGCTGCTGCGGTACGGCATCCCCGAGTTCAAGATGGAGAAGCGGCACATCAACCGCCGCATCGAGCAGATGCGCGCGGAGGGCACCAAGTTCCGCACCGGGGTGCAGATCGGCACCGACCTCGACGGCGCGAAGCTGGTCCGGCGGTACGACGCGGTGGTCATCGCGGCCGGTGCCACCCAGTGGCGTGACCTGCCGGTCGAGGGCCGCGAACTGACCGGCGTGTACCAGGCGATGGAGTACCTGCCGCTGGCGAACAAGGTGCAGGAGGGCGACTTCGTCACCCCGCCGATCAGCGCCGAGGGCAAGCACGTGGTGGTCATCGGCGGCGGCGACACCGGCGCGGACTGCGTCGGCACCGCGCACCGGCAGGGCGCGCTGTCCGTCACCCAGCTGGAGATCATGCCGCGGCCGTCCGACGAGCGGCCCGCGCACCAGCCGTGGCCGACGATGCCGATGGTCTACAAGGTCACCTCCGCGCACGAGGAGGGCGGCGAGCGGGTCTACGCGGTCAACACCGTGCGGTTCACCGGCGACGCCGACGGGCACGTGCGCGAACTGCACCTGGTCGAGGTGGTCTTCCAGGACGGCAGGTTCGTGCCGCAGGAGGGCACCGAGCGGGTCATCCCGGCCGACCTGGTCACCCTCGCGATGGGCTTCACCGGCACCGACCAGAAGAACGGGCTGATCGAGCAGATCGGGCTGGAGCTGGACGCGCGCGGCAACATCGCGCGGGACGCCTCCTACGCGACCAACGTCGACGGCGTGTTCGTCGCCGGTGACGCCGGCCGCGGCCAGTCGCTGATCGTCTGGGCGATCGCCGAGGGGCGCTCCGCGGCGAAGGCCGTCGACGCCTACCTCACCGGGGTGCCCTCGGCGCTGCCCGCGCCGATCCGCCCGACCGACCGGCCGCTCACCGTCTGACCGGTCACCGGCCGACCTGATCGGCCGCACCGCCGGGCCCCGCCCGGCACCCGAGATGTCCCGCACAACGGCGTGCGGTACGCAGCAACACCCGCAACGCTCGCCACTCCCCGACCAAGGAGGCGGGCGTTGTGGCTTTTCCGGGACCTTCGCGGACCCGGCCCTACGTCTCGCACGCCAACTCCGTGGCGCACAGCGCGCACCGGGCGCGCAGCCGCCCCGCGCAGGGCAGGCGGATGCGCTGGAAGCAGGTCGGGCAGGCGAAGGAGACGCGCAGGTCGGCCGGGGGACCGGTGAACGCGTAGCCGGCGCTGTCCGGGGCGGCGCCGGCCCGGCGGTGCCGCGCGTACAGGCGGCGGGCCGCCCACGGCGCGGCGGCCAGCGGCGGCCGGCGCAGGTCCTGCCGGGCCCGCTCGAGCCCCGCCCGGTAGGCGTCCGCGGCCTGCGGACTGCGCAGCCAGGGCTCGATGTCGTCGCCGAGGGCGAGCGCCCGCTTGGCCAGGACGTACCCGAACTCCTCGGGCGTGAGGTAGCCGAGCTTGTACGCGGCCATGGTGATCCGCTCCGCGCGCAGTGCGGGCTCCTCCCGGTAGGCGTCCAGCAGCAGCCAGCCCGCGCCGAGGTAGGCGGCCGCGGTGTCGGTGAGGATCTCGTTGTCGCGGGTGCCGGGGAACTCCAGCCCCAGCCGGTGCAGGTAGACGTGCGTCACCTCGTGGGCGAGCGCGGCGCCCACGTCCCGGCGGTCGGTGCGGAACCGGGCGTGCAGCTCCACGAAGTACTCCGGGCCCGCGGCCAGTTCGACGCTGCCCGCGTGCGCCATGTCGCGGAACCCCACCACCATGCGGGCGTCCGGCAGCCGCAGGTGCCGCACCATCACCCGGGCCACCCGCAGCGCGCCCAGATACGGGTCCTCGTCGTCGGGGAAGTCCACCAGCTCCGGCCGCACACTCGCCGCGAACCGGGCCACCCCGTCCGCCGACAGCCGCCGGTACAGCGCGGTCAGCGCCCGCCGCACCGTGTCCAGATGCGGGAAGCCGTGCACGATCGGCCCCCCGGCCGCCTCCGCGCCGCCCCGCGCCGACCCGTCCATGGCCACCTCCCCGCGCCCCTGCGAGCGTAACCCCTCCACCGGTACGCGCGCCGGGCCCCGCGGCACCGCGGCCTCGCACAGGTGCGCCGGCCTCGTATCCATGATCGGCGAAGGCGTTCCACCAGCGGCTTTCGTGCGGCAGCATGAAGGGCATGCCTGCTCTCAACCGCGCCGAGGCCGAGACCCGCGCCCGTGACCTGGCCGTAGCGCACTACGCGATCGACCTTGACCTCACCCGGGGAGCCGAGCGCTTCGGATCGACCACCGTCATCCGCTTCGCGGCCCTGCGCGACTGCGACACCTTCGCCGAGGTCGAACCGGCCGCCCTGCACCGGGTGCTGCTCGACGGCACCCCGGTCGACACCGCACTGCTGGACGGCAACCGGCTGCCGCTGCCCGGACTCGCGCAGGGCCCGCACGAACTGCGCGTCGAGGCCGACATGGCCTACTCGCACACCGGCGAGGGCATGCACCGCTTCACCGACCCCGCCGACGGCGAGACCTACCTCTACACGCAGATGTTCCTCGCCGACGTACGGCGGGTCTTCGCCGCCTTCGACCAGCCCGACCTGAAGGCCCGCTTCGAGGTGGCCGTCACCGCGCCGGAGCACTGGACGGTGCTCGGCAACGGCATCGCCACCCGCACCGCTCCCGGCCGCTGGCAGATGGCCCCCACCCCGCCGCTGCCCACCTACGCCGTCGCGGTCGCCGCCGGCCCCTACCACGCGGTGCGCGCCGAGCACGCCGGGCTGCCCTTCGCGCTGCACGCCCGCCGCTCGCTCGCCGCGCACCTGGACCGCGCCGCGCCCGACCTGCTCGCCTTCACCTTCCGCTGCTTCGACCGCTACCGCGAGATGTTCGCCGAGCCGTACCCCTTCGACTCCTACGACCAGGCGTTCGTGCCCGAGTTCAACTTCGGCGCCATGGAGAACCCCGGACTGGTGGTCCTGCGCGACGAGTACGTCTACCGCTCGGACGCCACCCCCACCGAACTGCGCAACCGCGCGGTGGTCATCGCCCACGAGATGGCCCACATGTGGTTCGGGGACCTGGTCACCCTGCGCTGGTGGGACGACATCTGGCTGAACGAGTCGTTCGCGGAGTACATGGGCTACCAGGTGGTCTCCGAGGACCCGCAGTTCGCCGGCGCCTGGACCGACTACGGCGCCAACCGCAAGTACCGCGGCTCCGACAGCGACCAGCGCCCCTCCACGCACCCCGTCGCACCGCTGCCCGAGGACGTGCCCGACACCGCGTCCGCGCTCACCAACATCGACGGCATCTCCTACGCCAAGGGCGGCTCCGCGCTGCGCCAACTGGTCACCTGGATGGGCCGGGAGGACTTCCTGGCCGGCCTGAACGCGCACTTCGCCCGCCACCGCTTCGGCAACGCCCGCCTCGCCGATCTCATCGCCTCGCTGTCGGCCGCCACCGAACGCGACGTGCCCGCCTGGGCCGAGGCGTGGCTGCGCAGCACCGGCATCGACACCCTCACTCCGTCCGCGTCCCTCGCGCCCGGCGGCTGGCGGCTGGAGATCGGGCACAGCGGCCACCGCCCGCACCGCATCGACGTCGGGCTCTACGACCGCGCGCCCGGCGACACCGCGCGGCTGGTGCTGCGCGAACGCGCCACCGTGGACATCACGGCCACCGCCGCCGTCGAGCGCCGCACCTTCGACGGCGCCCGGCCCGACCTGGTGCTGCTCAACGACAACGACCTCAGCTACGTCAAGGTCCGCTTCGACGACCGCTCGTGGGAGGCGGTGCGCGACGCGCTCGGCAGCATCCCCGACCCGCTGTCGCGCTCCGTCGCCTGGAACGCGGCGCGCGACCTGGTACGGGACGCCCGGCTGGCGCCCGCGCAGTACCTGGACCTGGTGGGCCGGCACCTGCCGGGGGAGGCCGACCCGTCGATCGTGCACGGGGTGCTCACCTTCGCCCGGGTGACCGTCGCCGACCGCTACCTCGGCCCGCAGGCGCGGCCCGCGGCGCTCGCCGTACTCGCCGCCACCGCCCGCGCGCTGCTCGCCGAGGGCCGCCCCGGCAACCGGCTCACCGCCCTGCGCGCACTGGCCGCCTCCGCGGCGGGCGACGCCGGGACGGCCGAACTGCGCGGCTGGTACGACACGGGCACCGGGCCCGGCGGCGCCACCCTCGACCAGGAACTGCGCTGGCTGCTGCTGGCACGGCTGGCCGTCCTCGGCGCGGCCGACAGCGCCGACATCGACGCGGAACTGGCCCGCGACCCCGGCGCCGCCGGACACGAGGCCGCCGCCCGCTGCCGCGCGTCCCTGCCCGACCCCGAAGCCAAGGCCGCCGCCTGGCAGGCGATCTTCCACGAGTCGCGCTCCGCGCACCTGGTCGGCGCGGCCGCGGACGGCTTCTGGCACCCCGAGCAGCGGGAGGTGCTCGCCGACTACCTGCCGCGCTACTACCCCGACGCGGCAGCGGCCGCCGCCCGGCGCGGCCCCGCGATCTCCGACGCCGTCGCCCGCCGCGGCTTCCCCGGCACCGAAGTCACCCCACCCGCCTTGGCGTTGGGCCGCGCCGCCCTGGACGACCCCACCCTCACCCCGGCCCTGCGCCGCGCCCTGACCGACCAAGTCGACGACCTCGCCCGCGCCCTGCGCATCCACCAGGTCTTCCCCGCCTGAGCGGGCCCCTTTCCCGCACCGACGCCAGGGCGTCACGGGGTGCCGCGCGGGCGGTCCGTGAGGCCAGCGCGGTGCGTGGGCCGCGGGGCTTTGTGGGGTGCCCTGGCGGGTGCGGGGGCCCGGTCCGCTCTGGGGCCGAGCCCGTCCGCTCGTTCGGCCCCGGCCGGAAGGCCGTTCGGCTCGGGGAGCGGAGAGGCGGCGCCCCTCCGTCCACACCCCGGCCCCGCCCGGCGGGAGATGTGACGTAGCGTGGATCTTCAACTGGCCTGAAATCGAGGCGAGTTGGGGAGAGTTCGGGGGACGGGCGCGGGTCGGGGTGGGGACGTACCCATTCGGGGCAGCGGTCGTTGAACACAACGCCCTTGTCGTGCGCGCCGGCGGGCGCCGGTCGGGCCGCGCCGTGCCGCCGCTGAGTGAGGAACACCCATGCCGATGCCCGGACTTGCCGGAGGACGTGGAACCGCCGAGGCGCTGCGCCCCCTGGTGGACACCGTCTGCGGCGCGCTGGCGGACGGCGCCCGCGACCGCGGCGGTCCGATGCCGGGCGGCGGACCGCAAGGCGTCGCCCGGCTCGTCGAGCAGGCCGCCCCCGACGTACTGCCGCTGGCCGGCACCGGCGAGCACGAAGCACTCGCCACCCTGGTGCACCTCATGGCGGCCGGCGCCGCCGACCCCGCCGACCCGCTGTGCGCCGCCCACCTGCACTGCCCGCCGCTGGCGGTCGCGGTGGCCGCGGACCTCGCCGCCTCCGCGCTCAACCCGTCCATGGACTCCTGGGACCAGGCCCCCGCCGCCAGCGCCCTCGAAGCACGGGTGACCGCGGCGCTGGCCGCCCTCGTCTACCCCGACCTGCCCGCGCCCGACGCGCTGGTGACCACCGGCGGCACCGAGTCCAACCAGCTCGCCCTGCTGCTCGCCCGCGAGCGCGCCGCCGGCGGCCCCCGGGTCCAGGTGGTGTGCGGCGCCAACGCCCACCACAGCGTCCAGCGCGCCGCCTGGCTGCTCGGCCTGCCGCAGCCGATCGTGCTCGACACCCCCGCCGGCGTCCTCGACCCGGCCGCCGTGGACACCGCACTCGACCAACTGCCCGGCCGCCCCCTGGTGGTGGCCACCGCCGGCACCACCGGCAGCGGCGCCATCGACCCGCTGCCCGCGATCGCCCACGCCGCCGGGCAGCACGGCGCCGAACTCCACGTCGACGCCGCCTACGGCGGCCCCCTGCTGTTCAGCAGCCGCGAGGCCGCCAAGCTCGACGGGTTGCAGTCCGCCGTCTCCGTCACCCTCGACCTGCACAAACTCGGCTGGCAGCCGGTCGCCGCCGGACTGCTGGCCGTACCCGACGGCACCGCGCTGCGCCCGCTGACCCACCAGGCCGACTACCTCAACGCCGCCGACGACACCGAGGCCGGCCTGCCCGACCTGCTCGGCCGCTCGCTGCGCACCAGCCGCCGCCCCGACATCCTCAAGGTCGCCGTCACCCTGCGCGCCCTGGGCCGCGAGGGCGTCGCCGCCCTCGTCGACGCCGTCTGCGACCTCGCCCACGACCTCGCCGACCGCATCGAGCGCCACCCCGCGCTCACCCTGCACGCCCGGCCCGCGATCAGCACCGTCCTGTTCCGCCCGACCGCCGCGGACGACGAGGAGACCGCCGAGCTGCGGCGCCGCCTGCTCCACGAGGGCCGCGCCGTACTCGGCCGGGCCCGCGCCGACGGCCGGCTCTGGCTCAAGGCCACCCTGCTCAACCCGCACCTGCGCCCCGACGACCTCGACCGGCTGCTCCACCTCACCACGGAAGGCACCACGGCACGATGAACCCCACCCCGTCCGGCGCCGACGGCGCCCCCGGCACCGCCGCGCCCGCGGAGGAGCCCTTCGACCTGCTCGGCGTCGGCATCGGCCCGTTCAACCTCTCCCTGGCCGCGCTCGCCGACGGCGTCCCGGAGCTGACCGCCGCCTTCTACGACCAGCGCCCCGACTTCCGCTGGCACCCCGGGTTGCTCATCGACGGCGCCACCCTCCAGGTGCCCTTCCTCGCGGACCTGGTCACCCTCGCCGACCCCACCAGCCGCTGGAGCTTCCTCAACTGGCTGCGCGGCCGCGACCGGCTCTTCCCGTTCTACTTCGCCGAGCGCTTCCATGTGCACCGCGCCGAGTACGACGCCTACTGCCGCTGGGTCGCCCAGGCACTGCCCACCACCCACTTCGGCCAGCAGGTCGACAGCGTGCGGTGGAACCCGGCCCGCGCCCTGTTCGAGGTGGACCACACCCACGTCGACGCGCACGGCGAGGCCGAGGCGCTGGCCCGCACCTACGCCCGGCACCTGGTGATCGGCGTCGGCACCCGGCCGCACGTCCCCGAGCCGCTGCGGCCGCTCGCGGACTCCCCGGCGGTGCCGGTCGTGCACTCCTCGCGCTACCTCCAGGAGCGCGAACGGCTGCTGGCCGCCGAGCACATCACCGTGGTCGGCTCCGGGCAGTCCGGCGCCGAGGTCTTCCTCGACCTGCTGCGGCAGCGCCCGCCCGGCCGGGAGCGGATCACCTGGCTGGCCCGGACCCCGGCGTTCGCGCCCATGGAGTACAGCAAGCTCGGCCTGGAGCACTTCACCCCCGACTACACCCGCTACTTCCACCAGCTCGCCGAGCCGGTCCGGGACCGGCTGGTGCCGCAGCAGTGGCAGCTGCACAAGGGCATCGACACCGAGACGATCAGCGAGATCCACGACGAGCTGTACCGCCGCTCCCTGGAGGGCGGCTGGCCCGACGCGGTGCTCGCGCCGGGCGTCAGCGTCCGCACCGCCGGCCGGCTGGGCACGCAGAGCGTCGAGTTGCACGTGGAGCACGCCGAACAGGGCACCCGCACCCGGCTGGTGACCAACGCGGTGGTGCTCGCCACCGGTTACGAGGAGCGCCCGCTGGACCGGCTGCTCGACCCGCTCGCGCCGTACGTCGGGCGGGACGCGTCGGGCCGGCCGCAGATCGACGCCCGCTACCGGATGCGGCTGGACCCCTCGGTCTCCGGCCGGATCTACGTGCAGAACGCCGAGCGCCACACGCACGGCGTGGGCGCGCCCGACCTGGGGCTCGCCGCCTGGCGGTCCGCGGTGGTGCTCAACGACCTGACCGCGCTGCTGACCGGCACGGAGCACTACCGGCTGCCGGACCGGACCGCGTTCACCACCTTCGGCCTGCCCGGCCCCGCCCCGGCCGGCGGACCGGGCGCGGGGCAGGGGACAGGGCAGGGGACAGGGCAGGGGACGGGAGCGGGTGCGGGGACGGGGACGGGGGCTGCCGACACGGCCCAGGAGCTCAGCCGAACAGCGGAACTCCGTCGCGGGTGAGCTGCCACTGGTCGCCGCCGAAGCCGGCCGGGTCGATCGTGCCGTGCGCCTGCACCCACGCGATGATGGTGTTGCGGATCTCGTCGGAGGTGGACCACACCGACTGCGCGGCGGCCACGTGCGGGTAGTTGCTGCCGCCGCTGGAGCGGTAGTTGTTCACCGCGAGCACGAACTGCGCGGCCGGGTCGAGCGCCGCGCCGCCGTGCGTGAGGTTGGTGATCCGCGAGCCGGCCGGCTGCGCGATGTCGATGTCGTACGACACCCCGCTGAGCACGTCGTAGCTGAAGTCGGGGGTGTTGTTCGCGTTGGTGATCTTCGTGACGTCCACGGCGGCGTCCGGCGCGGTCTGCACGAAGTACTCCGCGGACCACTCCAGGTAGTCCTTGATCTGGGCGCCGGTCAGCAGCTTGGCGTCCAGGGTGTTCTCGTAGACGTACAGGCCCGCCACGTCGCGCAGCGAGACCTGCCCGGCGGGGATGGCCGCGGTGCGGGAGAAGGGCGACGCCTGGGAGAGCACCGGCAGGTCGGCGTAGTCGGTGCCGGCCAGCGCGGCGGTGACGGTGTCGGCCTGGACCTTGTTGATGAAGTCGATGATCGGGGTGTCCTTGTAGGTGGACTCCGCCGCGGACATCGCCTCGGTGCAGGTGCCGACGACCTGGTTGACGTAGTCGACGACCTTCTGGTGCTCGTCGCGCACCAGCTTGGCGACGGCCGGGTCCTCCTCGACGGTGTTGGCGTTGCGCACCTCGGCCTTGACGGAGGTGACCTTCCAGCGGCCGTGCTCCAGCTCCAGGTCGATGTCGAAGACGCTCAGCCGCATGCCCCACATCAGCGGCTCGGACAGCACCACGGTCCTGCCGGTCTCCTCGTTGACCACCAGGGTCTGCGGGCGCTCCACGTGGGTGTGGCCGACCAGGATCGCGTCGATGCCGGGCACCTGCGCGGCGACCAGCGAGGAGGCGTTCTCCGGGTAGGGCACCGCGTCGCCGTAGGTGGTGCTGCCGTCCAGACCGGAGTGGTCGGTGCAGAACACCACGTCGCAGCCGAGCGCGCGCAGCTTGGGGACGTACACCCGGGCCTGCTCGACCAGGCCGGGGAAGGACAGCTGGCCTTGCACGTTGGCCTTGTCCCACACCGCGATGCCCGGGTTGGTCAGGCCCAGGATGCCGACCTTGATGTTCGGGCCGCCCTTCACCCGCAGTTCCTTGACGAGGTAGGGCGGGAAGGCCGGGCGCAGCGTCTTGGCGTCCACGGCGTTCGCCGCCAGCAGCGGGAAGTCGCACTGGTCCTGGAAGGCGCGCAGCAGCGGGATGCCGTAGTTGAACTCGTGGTTGCCCAGGGCGGCGGCGTCGTAGCGCATGTGGTTCATGGCCAGCGCCATCGGGTGCTGGGGGCCCTTCTTCGCGCCGGTGATCGGCTCGACGCGGGCGAAGTAGTAGGACAGCTGGGTGCCCTGGATGATGTCGCCGGCGTCGACGAGCAGGGTGCGGTCGTGGCCCTTCTCGGCGCGGGCGTCCTCGACGAGGGTGGCGAGCTTCGCCATGCCGACGTCGTTGTGGGTGGCGTCGTCGTACTCGGCGTCGGTGAAGTAGTCCCAGTTCAGGGCGTGGCCGTGGACGTCGGTGGTGCCCAGCACCCGCAGGCTGTAGGTGGTGGGCCGGTGGCCGTGGCCGGGCGCGGGCTGCCGGTCGGCCGCCTGCGCCGGTGCCGCCGCCACCGCACCGGCCGCTCCGGTGAGCGCGACGCCCGCACCTGTCGCGGCGGATCGGTTGATGAAGTCCCTGCGGTTGAGCGGCATGTCGGGTTCTCCCTGAAGGGGTCGGGCGGTGGGCGCGGCCGGACGGCATCGCGACGCGCGTAGATTCTGGACCAGAGGAGGGGCCCGGCAACACCCCCGGGGAGTGAACGGCCCGCCGCTCGTACACGATGGGCCGACGAAGACGGCGCGCGAGGACCCCGGACCGCTCATCGGAGCGGGTGCCCGCACACACTTCGACACTTGTCAACAACCGTTAATCCGAACGTCGTTGGGCTGTTGGCGTCACCGCGCTCCCTACCAACGAGTAAGTCATACGCTCGACACATGCGCCGAGCCAAAATTGTCTGCACCCTGGGTCCTGCCACCGAGTCCTACGACCAGATCAAAGCACTGGTCGAGGCGGGGATGGACGTCGCCCGCCTGAACCTGAGCCACGGCGGCTACGCCGAACACGAGGACCGCTACCGCCGCGTACGCAAGGCCGCCGACGAGACCGGGCGCAGCGTCGGCATCCTCGCGGACCTTCAGGGCCCGAAGATCCGGCTGGGACGTTTCGCCGAGGGGCCCGTACTGCTTGAACGCGGCGACGAGTTCACCATCACCGTCGACGACATCGAGGGCGACCAGACGATCTGCGGCACCACCTACAAGGGCCTGACCGCCGACGTCGCCCGAGGTGAGCGCATCCTCGTCGACGACGGCCGGGTCACCCTGGAGGTGACCGACGTCGAGGGCCCCCGCGTGCACACCATGGTGATCGAGGGCGGCATGGTCTCCGACAACAAGGGCCTGAACCTGCCCGGCGTCGCGGTCTCCGTCCCGGCGCTGTCCGACAAGGACATCCGCGACCTGCGCTGGGCGCTGCGCACCGGCGCCGACGTCATCGCGCTGTCCTTCGTGCGCAGCGGGCGCGACATGGACGACGTGCTGCGGATCATGGCGGAGGAGGGGCGCCGGGTCCCGGTGATCGCCAAGATCGAGAAGCCGCAGGCGGTGGAGAACCTGGAGGACATCGTCGACGCCTTCGACGGCATCATGGTCGCCCGCGGCGACCTGGGCGTCGAGATGCCGCTGGAGGCCGTGCCGATCGTCCAGAAGCGCGCGGTCAAACTCGCCCGGCGCAACGCGAAACCGGTCATCGTCGCCACCCAGATGCTCGACTCGATGATCGACAACTCCCGCCCCACCCGCGCCGAGGCCAGCGACGTCGCCAACGCGGTGATCGACGGCACCGACGCGGTGATGCTCTCCGGCGAGACCAGCGTCGGCAAGCACCCGATCGAGACGGTCAAGGTGATGTCCCGGATCGTGGCCGCCGCCGAGGAGGACATCCTCGCCGCCGGGCTGCCGCCGCTCACCGACAGCAACAAGCCGCGCACCCAGGGCGGCGCCGTGGCCCGCGCCGCCGCCGAGATGGGCGACTTCCTCGGCGCGTCGTACCTGGTGGCCTTCACCCAGTCCGGCGACACGGTGCGCCGGCTGTCCCGCTACCGCTCGCCGATCCCGGTGCTCGCCTTCACCCCCGAGGAGGACACCCGCTCCCAGCTCAACCTGACCTGGGGCGTCGAGACGTTCCTCGGCCCGACGGTGCAGACCACCGACGAGATGGTGCAGCAGGTCGACGAACAGCTGCTGCGGATCGGCCGCTGCAAGAAGGGCGACGTCGTGGTGATCACGGCCGGTTCGCCGCCCGGAATGCCCGGCACCACCAACATGGTCCGGGTCCACCACATCGGTGAGGACGACTCCCCGAAACGGTAATGCACCATTGCCGACGTTGGTGCTGACTTCCCAGCTTGGAGCGGTCGGCGCCCCTTCTCCAATAGCGGGCCCCGCCGGACGGACAGTCCGCGGGGCCCGTCGGTTTTCGGCCAGTGGCGGAAACTCCGAACCCTCGCAATTAACACTCTGTTACCTGTCTGCAATACGCAATCGGCGGCCCGCGCTCCCTCGTCGCCGCCGTGCGCCGCCGCCCCCGTATTCCCGTTGCGTCGATCTTGTCCGAAATGACGGCGTACCGCTGCCGCCGGCCTGCCGCGCCCACTCGAAGTGCACGTTCTCATCATGCGGACCCCGCGCAAAGCACCCAAACAGCACGGCAAACCTCAACTGAAGCTCAAGAACAGACGTTTGGCATAACAAGACAGTCACACTCTTCGCCGTACTGCTCCCCGACCCCCCATCACGCGCCTAGAGTCACGGCCAGTCACCGCGCCTCCGAATTAGCGATCGGACTGAAGCGTGCGACTTCGACCGTCCACGAGGACCGGTCGAGCCAGGGGAAAGGACCGCTTGTGCGACACCGCTCTTTGCTGCTGCTCACCTCCGTATTGACCACAGGAGCCCTCACTCTGACCGCCTGCGGATCGCGCAGCGACGACAGCAAGAAGAGCGGCGGCGACGGTGGTGGCAGCGGCGTCACGCTCACCATCGGCGTCGACGCGCCGCTCACCGGCCAGAACTCCGCCACCGGCCTGGGCCTGCAGTACGGCACGCAGCTCGCGGTGGACGACGCCAACTCCAAGAAGCTCGTGCCCGGCGTGACCTTCAAGGTCAAGGCGCTGGACGACAAGGCGCTGCCCGCCACCGGCCAGCAGAACGCCACCGCCCTGGTGCAGGACAACAACGTCATCGGCGTGGTCGGCCCGCTCAACTCCGGTGTGGCCGAATCCATGCAGCAGGTCTTCGCCACCGCCAACCTGGTGGAGATCTCGCCGGCCAACACCAACCCCGACCTCACCCAGGGCAAGAACTGGGCCACCGGCAAGAAGGTCCGCCCCTTCAAGACCTACTTCCGCACCGCCACCACCGACGCCAACCAGGGCGGCTTCGCGGCGGACTACGCCTACAACACCCTGAAGAAGAAGGACGTCTTCGTCGTCGACGACAAGCAGGCCTACGGCGCCGGCCTCGCGTCGATCTTCAAGAGCAAGTTCGCCGCCCTCGGCGGCAAGATCGCCGGCACCGACCACGTCAACACCGGTGACACCGACTACTCCGCGCTGGTCACCAAGATCAAGCAGTCGCACGCCGACATGCTCTACTACGGCGGCCAGTACGACGAGTCCGAGCTGATCACCAAGCAGCTCAAGGCCGGCGGCGTGAACATCCCGCTCATGGGCGGCGACGGCATGTACTCCGACACGTACATCAAGACCGCGGGCGCGGCCGCCAACGGCGACCTCGCCACCTCCGTCGGCGTCCCCGTCGACACCCTCCCGGCCGCCCAGAACTTCATCAAGGCCTACAAGGCCGCGAAGTACCCCGGCGACTACGGCACCTACGGCGGCTACTCCTACGACGCCGCCACCGCCATCATCAACGCCGTCAAGAGCGTCATGGACGCCAACGGCGGCAAGCTGCCGGCCATGAACGACGCCCGCTCCAAGGTCGTCGACGCCGTCCAGAAGACCGACTTCCAGGGCATCGCCGGCCACGTCTCCTTCGACCAGTACGGCGACACCACCAACAAGCAGCTCACCGTCTACCAGGTCAAGAACGGCAAGTGGACCGCCGTGAAGAGCGGCGTCTACACGGGCTGACCGACCCCGCAGCACCGAGGGCCGCGCGGCCGGTCACCCCGGCCGCGCGGCCCACTGCTTGCCACCCCCGCGACCCACCCGCCCGCCGCACCACCCACCCGCGACCCGTCCCCACCCACCTGCTCCCAGCGACATGGAGGCCATGCGGTGCACACCCTGCCGCAACAGCTGGCCAACGGGCTGTTCCTCGGCTCGATGTACGGGCTCATCGCCATCGGCTACACGATGGTGTACGGCATCGTCCAGCTCATCAACTTCGCCCACGGCGAGATCTTCATGACCGGCGCGTTCGGCGCGCTCACCGTATGGAACGTCCTGCCCGACGGCATGAACATCTGGGCCGCACTGCCCCTGATGCTCATCGGCGGCGCCATCGTCTCCGTGCTCATAGCCGTCGGCGCCGAACGGTTCGCCTACCGGCCGCTGCGCGGCGCACCACGCCTCGCCCCGCTGATCACCGCGATCGGCCTCTCCCTCGCCCTCCAGCAGGCGATCTTCGTCTGGTACCCCGGCGCCGACAACGCCAAGAACTTCCCGCAGCTCGGCACCCACCCGTACCACCTCGGCTCCATCAGCGTGCAGCGCAACGACATCTTCCTCGTCGTCGCCGCCGCGATCTGCATGATCGGCCTGGCCGCCTTCGTCCGCACCAGCCGCACCGGCCGCGCCATGCAGGCCACCGCGCAGGACCCGGACACCGCCCAGCTCATGGGCATCGACACCAACCGCATCATCGTGATCGCCTTCGCCATCGGCGGCCTCTTCGCCGCCGTCGCCGGCGTCGCCTTCGGCCTGAAGTACGGCCAGATCAACTACAACATGGGCTTCCAGGCCGGCCTGAAAGCCTTCACCGCCGCCGTCCTCGGCGGCATCGGCAACATCTACGGGGCCATGCTCGGCGGACTCGTCCTCGGCATCGCCGAAGCCTGCGCCACCGCCTACATCGCCAACATCCCCGGCATGCACCAGCTCGGCGGACAGGGCTGGGCCAACGTATGGGCATTCGTCCTGCTCATCGTGGTCCTCCTGGTCCGACCACAGGGCCTGCTGGGTGAACGCGTAGCGGACAGGGCGTGACACCCATGACCGACATCCCCGCCACCGAGGCGCTCCAGCCCACCCCGCTCGGCACCACCCGCCCCGACGCCCCGCGCGCCGACTCCTACCTCAGCCTGCCGCCCGCCGCCGCCCGCATCGCGACCCTCGTCGGCGCCGTCGGCACCGTGGCCTCCACGTTCATGTCGTGGACCTACACCTCCGACTTCCCCGGCGACCTCACCGTCAACGGCTACCCCGGCGGCCTCCAGGTCCTCACCCTGATCGGCGCCGTCCTCACCGGGCTCCTCGCCCTCGGCGCCTTCGGCGTCAAGGGCCTGACCTGGCTGGTGCCCAACCGCTCCGCCAACGCCGTCCTCCTGCTGGCCGCCGGCACCTTCGCCACCACCTGGTACGCCGTCATCGCCATCGCCCAGGAACTCGGCGGCCTGGCCAACCTCAACCCCGGCGGCTTCGTCGCCGCCGTCGCCTCGCTCGTCCTGCTCGTCGGCGCCCTGGCCCTGCCCATCAACCGCCAGCCGCTGGACGCCACCGACGCCGAGTACTACGAACTCGGCCGGCTGAGCGAGAACGGCGCCGCCCGCGCCACCTACCGCCGGCTGCGCCAGGCCCGACTGCACCACACCGAACTGTCCGTCCCCGACCCGGCCCGGGCCCCCGCGTGGGTGCAGTACCTGGCCATCGTCGTGGTCGCCGCCGTCGGCGTGAAGGTCCTCACCTACGGCCTGGCCACCGGATACACCGAACTCTTCGTCGGCTACCTGATCCTGGTCGCCTTCACCCTGTGGTCGTTCAACGCCGCCGGACTCACCCGGCAGTTCTCCAAGATCACCGCCGACCACCGGCCGTTCGCCATCCTGATGGGCATCCTCGCCGCCATCGCCTACCCGTTCGTGCAGAACAACGAGCACTGGGCGAACCTCGGCGTCAACATCCTCATCTTCGGCACCGTCGCCCTCGGCCTGAACATCGTCGTCGGCCTTACCGGCCTGCTCGACCTCGGCTACGTCGCCTTCCTCGGCGTCGGCGCCTACGCCGCCGCCCTGGTCTCCGGCTCCGAGTACTCCATCTGGTCCGGCGTCCAGTTCCCGTTCTGGGCCGCCGCCCTCACCGGCATGGCCGCCTCGCTCGTCTTCGGCGTCCTCATCGGCGCCCCCACCCTGCGGCTGCGCGGCGACTACCTGGCCATCGTCACCCTCGGCTTCGGAGAGATCTTCCGCATCGCGGTCAACAACCTCGACGGCGTCTCCGGCCCCAAGGTCACCAACGGCCCGAACGGCATCTCGCAGATCCCCGACCTGTCGATCTTCGGCTACAACCTCGGCGACCCGCACACCATGGGCTCCATCACGCTGGGCCGGTTCGCCAACTACTACCTGCTGATGCTCGTCATCACGGTGATCGTGGTCCTCGTCTTCACCCGCGCCTCCGACTCCCGGATCGGCCGCTCCTGGATCGCCATCCGCGAGGACGAGACCGCCGCCACCGCCATGGGCATCAACGGCTTCCGGGTCAAGCTCATCGCGTTCGCGCTCGGCGCCTCCCTCGCCGGCCTGGCCGGCACCGTCAGCGCCCACGTCACCTACAGCGTCGTGCCCAACCCGTACCAGTTCTCCGGCGCCGCACCGCCCAACTCGGCGTTCCTGCTCGCCGCCGTCGTCCTCGGCGGCATGGGCACCGTCACCGGACCCGTCCTCGGCGCGGCCCTGCTCTACCTCATCCCCGAGAAGCTCGGCTTCCTCCAGCGCTACGAACTCCTCGCCTTCGGCGTCACCCTCGTACTCATCATGCGGTTCCGGCCCGAGGGCATCATCGCCAACCGCCGCCGCCAGCTGGAGTTCCACAAGGACGAACCCCCGGCCCCGGACGAAACCCTCGTCCCCGCACAGCCGGCCGTCGGCGGCGACGGCGCGGCCGCCGGCGCGGCAGGGGCGTGAAGGACACCATGACCACGACGACCAGCACCCCCGCCGCCCCGGCGGCCACCCCCGGCAGCACCCCGCTGCTCCAGGCCAGCGGCGTCATCATGCGCTTCGGCGGCCTCACCGCCGTCCGCGACGTCAGCCTCACCGTCAACAGCGGTGAGATCGTCGGCCTGATCGGCCCCAACGGCGCCGGCAAGACCACCTTCTTCAACTGCCTCACCGGGCTGTACGTCCCCACCGAGGGCTCCGTCCGCTACCAGGGCACCGTCCTGCCGCCCAAGCCCCACCTCGTCACCAAGGCAGGCGTCGCCCGCACCTTCCAGAACATCCGGCTGTTCGCCAACATGACCGTGCTGGAGAACGTCCTCGTCGGCCGGCACACCCGCACCCGCGAGGGCCTCTTCTCCGCCCTCATCCGCGGACCGCGCTACCACAAGGCCGAGGCCCGCTCCCGGGAACGGGCCATGGAACTCCTGGAGTTCACCGGCCTCGCGACCAAGGCCGACCACCTCGCCCGCAACCTCCCCTACGGCGAGCAGCGCAAGCTGGAGATCGCCCGCGCGCTCGCCAGCGAGCCCGGGCTGCTCCTGCTCGACGAGCCCACCGCCGGCATGAACCCGCAGGAGACCCGCGCCACCGAGGAACTGGTCTTCGCCATCCGGGACCAGGGCATCGCGGTGCTCGTCATCGAGCACGACATGCGGTTCATCTTCAACCTCTGCGACCGCGTCGCCGTCCTCGTCCAGGGCCAGAAACTGGTCGAGGGCACCGCCGACGTCGTCCAGAGCGACGAGCGCGTCGTCGCGGCCTACCTGGGCGAGCCGTTCGAGGCGGAACCGGCGGCCGAACCGGAACCGGCGGCCGACGGCGACAACGAGGCCGGCACCGGCACCGGCGCGCAGGAGCAGGAGAACGACCGATGACCGCACTGCTCGAAGTAGAGGACCTCCGGGTCGCCTACGGCAAGATCGAGGCCGTCAAGGGCATCTCGTTCACCGTCGAGGCCGGCCAGGTCGTCACCCTCATCGGCACCAACGGCGCCGGCAAGACCACCACCCTGCGCACCCTCAGCGGCCTGCTCAAGCCGATCGGCGGCCGGGTCACCTTCGACGGCAAGGTGCTCACCCGGGTACCCCCGCACAAGATCGTCTCCCTGGGCCTGGCCCACTCCCCGGAGGGCCGGCACATCTTCCCCCGGCTCAGCATCGAGCAGAACCTGCTGCTCGGCGCCTTCCTCCGCCGGGACGCCGCCGGCATCACCAAGGACGTCGAGCGCGCCTACGAGCTGTTCCCGATCCTCGGGGAACGCCGCAAGCAGGCCGCCGGCACCTTGTCCGGCGGCGAGCAGCAGATGCTCGCCATGGGACGCGCCCTGATGTCCCAGCCCAAGCTGCTGATGCTCGACGAGCCCTCCATGGGCCTCTCGCCGATCATGATGCAGAAGATCATGGCCACCATCGTCGAGCTGCGGTCCCAGGGCATGACCATCCTGCTCGTCGAACAGAACGCCCAGGCCGCCCTCTCGCTCGCCGACCAGGCCCACGTCATGGAGATCGGCAGCATCAAGATCTCCGGCAGCGGCCAGGAACTCCTGCACGACGAGGGCGTCCGCAAGACGTACCTCGGCGAGGACTGACCGGCGCCCCGGGGCACACCGGGGACCGATCGACGGGTAAGGCCCGCACTCCTGGAGTGCGGGCCTTACCCGTACCGTGCAGCCGCCCTGTACCGCGGGCGGGGACCTACTTCTCCGTCACCTCGTCGATGACCGCCTGCGCCACCGCCTGCATCGACATCCGCCGGTCCATCGACGTCTTCTGAATCCAGCGGAACGCGGCCGGCTCGGTCAGCCCGTACTTGGTCTGGAGCACGCTCTTCGCCCGGTCCACCAGCTTGCGGGTCTCCAGCCGCAGCGACAGGTCGGCGATCTCCGCCTCCAGGGCGCGCAGTTCCTGGAAGCGGCTCACCGCCATCTCGATCGCCGGCACCAGGTCGCTCTTGGTGAACGGCTTCACCAGGTACGCCATCGCGCCCGCGTCCCGCGCCCGCTCGACCAGCTCGCGCTGGGAGAAGGCGGTGAGCATCAGCACGGGGGCCAGCTTCTCCCCGGCGATCCGCTCCGCGGCGCTGATGCCGTCGAGGACCGGCATCTTGACGTCCAGGATCACCAGGTCCGGGCGGAGCTCCTCGGCGAGCTTCACCGCGGTCTCGCCGTCGCCCGCCTCGCCGACGACCGCGTAGCCCTCCTCCTCCAGCATCTCCTTCAGGTCCAGCCGGATCAGCGCCTCGTCCTCGGCGATGACGACCCGCGTGGTCGCGGGCGGCACATGCGGGGCAGCGTCATCCTGCGCGGGTGTGGGCTCGTCGGGGGCGCTCACGGTGCGGTGCTCCTCGGGTCATGGCGTCGAATCCTGCTACCTGAGCCTACCTAGCTCGGGTAGAGTTTGAACACGGAGGTGGTAGGCTGACCTCTGTTTTGAAGGCCCCGGTAGCCCAATTGGCAGCAGGCAATGGATTCAAAACCCATACAGTGTCGGTTCGAGTCCGACTCGGGGCACTTTACCTTCGAATCGAAGGCTGACGCACTCGTGGGAGCTACTCCGACCGGGTGAACATCCCCGGCGGGCATTCCCTCCGTCGGATCATGTGTCGATCATGGTTCGTATGTACGATTCCGCGACGCGACGCCACGCGCTGGCGGAGATGGCCACCGGCCGCAGCCTGAACTCCGTGAGCCGCTCCACCGGCATATCGCGTGCCGCACTGCGGAGTTGGCGCGACCACGGCATCGAGCCGGTCAGCCGCGGCGCCGCGCCGCTGCGCACGGACGGCCCCGCCTATCCCTACCTGCTCGGCCTCTACCTCGGCGACGGCTGCCTCAGCGGCAACGGCCGCGGCGTGTACGCGCTGCGCATCGCGTGCGGCAACGCGTGGCCGGGGCTCATCGACGCCTGCGAGGCCGCGATCCGCGCCGTCCGCCCGGAAGGCCCCGTCTTCCGGGTGCAGCAACAGGGCTGCGTCCAGGTCACGTCGCTGAGCAAGCAGTGGCCGACCGTCTTCCCTCAGCACGGCCCGGGCCGCAAGCACGAGCGGAGCATCGCGCTCGCTCCCTGGCAGCAGGAGAGGGTGGACGCGTGTCCGTGGGAGTTCGTGCGCGGCCTGATCCACTCCGACGGCTGCCGGATCACCAACTGGACCGTCCGCACGATCGGCGGCCGGCCGAAGCGCTACGAGTATCCGCGGTACTTCTTCACCAACACCTCGGCCGACATCCGGGCCCTCTTCACCAACACGCTGGACGCCGTCGGCGTCACCTGGACCGAGAGCCGCCGCCGGGGCGGGGCGGCGAACATCTCCGTCGCCCGCCGGGAGGCCGTCGCGCTCATGGACCGCCACGTCGGCCCCAAGCACTGAGCGGCCGTCCCGGGGCGGGTCCGGCCGGGGCCGCTCAGGCGGGGCGGTGGGCCGGCCGGGGGCGCTCAGGCGGTGGCGGTGGGGGCGGGCTGGGGCGGGGAGGCGGGGCGCAGCATGCAGGTGAGGCGCGCGGTGCAGACCCGCTTGCCGCTGGCGTCGTCGGTGATGACGATCTCGTAGCTGGCCGAGGACCGCCCCCGGTGCACCGGCGTCGCCGTCCCCGTCACGCTCCCACTGCGCACACTGCGGTGATGCGTCGCATTGAGGTCCACCCCGACCGCGATCTTGCTCGGCCCCCCGTGCAGCATCGCCCCGACCGACCCCAGCGTCTCCGCCAGTACCGCGGACGCCCCGCCGTGCAGCAGCCCGTACGGCTGCGTGTTGCCCTCGACGGGCATGGTGCCCACCACCTTCTCGGACGTGGCCTCGACGATCTGGATGCCCATCCGCCCGCCGAGCGGCCCGGCCGAGAAGAACGACGGCAGGTCGATGCCGAGCCCGGCGTACTGCGCCAGGGTCTCCGGGGAGAACTGGGTGGGGGTCTGCTCGCCCATGCGGGTCGGCTCCGTTCTGCCGGTGGTGGTGCGGTCGGGAGGCGCGGGACGGCCGGTGCGGCCGGCGCGCAGATCGAGGGTAAGGGCCGGTCGGACCCGCCGTCCGGCCGGGGGTCAGGGCCGGTCCGGCCGGTGCGGTTCGAGCCGGATCACCACGGACTTCGACGCCGGGGTGTTGCTGGTGTCGGCGGTGTGGTCGAGCGGGACCAGCACATTGGTCTCGGGGTAGTACGCGGCGGCGCACCCGCGGGGGGTGGGGTAGTGCACGACGCGGAAGCCGTCGGCGCGGCGCTCGGCGCCGTCGGTCCACTCGCCGACGAGGTCGGCGTAGTCGCCGTCGGCGAGGCCGGCCGCGGCGGCGTCGTCGGGGTGGACGAGGACGACGCGGCGGCCGTTCCGGATGCCGCGGTAGCGGTCGTCGAGGCCGTAGATGGTGGTGTTGTACTGGTCGTGGGAGCGCAATGTCTGGAGCAGCAGCCGCCCGGCGGGGACCTCGGGGTACTCCAGGGGCGCGGCGGTGAAGTTGGCCTTGCCGGTGGCGGTGGGGAAGGTGCGGCTGTCGCGCGGCGCGTGCGGCAGGGTGAAGCCGCCGGGGCGGCGGACGCGGGTGTTGAAGTCGTCGAAGCCGGGGACGACGCGGGAGATGCGGTCGCGGATCTGGTCGTAGTCGGCTTCGAAGTCGGCCCAGGGGATGCCGTGCCGGGGGCCGAGCACCGCGCGGGCGAGGCGGCTGACGATGGCCGGTTCGGAGAGCAGCTGGGGTGAGGCGGGGGGCAGGTTGCCGCGGGAGGCGTGCACCATGCCCATGGAGTCCTCGACGGTGACGAACTGGTCGCCGCCGGCCTGCCGGTCCTTCTCGGTGCGGCCGAGGGTGGGCAGGATCAGCGCGCGGGCGCCGGTGACGGTGTGCGAGCGGTTGAGTTTGGTGGAGACGTGGACGGTCAACCGGGCGTTGCGGACGGCCGCTTCGGTGACGTCGGTGTCGGGGGAGGCGGCGACGAAGTTGCCGCCCATGGCGAGGAAGACCTTGGCGGTGCCGTCGCGCAGGGCGCGGATGGCGCGGACGACGTCGTAGCCGTGGTGGCGGGGCGGCGCGAAGCCGAACTCCCGTTCCAGGGAGTCGAGGAAGGCGGGCGCGGGGCGTTCGAAGATGCCCATGGTGCGGTCGCCCTGGACGTTGGAGTGGCCGCGGACGGGGCAGACACCGGCGCCGGGGCGGCCGACGTTGCCGCCGAGCAGCAGGAAATTGACGACCTCGCGGATGGTGGGGACGGCGTGCTTGTGCTGGGTCAGGCCCATGGCCCAGCACACGACGACGCTCCTGGCGCCGCGTACGAGGGTGTGCAGTTCCTCGATCTCGGCGCGGGTCAGGCCGGTGGCGCGTTCGACCTCGGCCCAGTCGGCGGCGCGGGCGGCGGCTTCGTACTCCTGGTAGCCGTGGGTGTGGGTGGCGATGAAGTCGTGGTCGAGGGCGTCGTCCTCGATCAGGAGGCGGCCCAGGGCGCGGAAGAGGGCCTGGTCGCCGCCGAGCCGGATGGGCAGGTGCAGGTCGGACAGCGCGGTGCCGCGCCCGGCCAGTCCGGTGGCGGTCTGCGGGTTCTTGAAGCGTTCGGTGCCGGCTTCGGCGAGCGGGTTGACGGTGACGATGCGGGCGCCGCCGTGCTTCGCCTTCTCCAGTGCGGAGAGCATCCGCGGGTGGTTGGTGCCGGGGTTCTGGCCGGCGACGATGATGAGTTCGGCGCGGTGCAGGTCTTCCAGGAGCACGCTGCCCTTGCCGACGCCGAGGGTCTCGGTCAGTGCGGAGCCGGAGGACTCGTGGCACATGTTGGAGCAGTCGGGGAGGTTGTTGGTGCCGTAGGCGCGGGCGAAGAGCTGGAAGAGGAAGGCGGCTTCGTTGCTGGTGCGGCCGGAGGTGTAGAAGACGGCCTCATCGGGGCTGTCCAGGGCGGTCAGTTCGCCGGCGATGATCTCGAACGCCCGCTCCCAGGGGACCGCTTCGTAGTGGTCGGCGCCTTCGGGCAGGTACATCGGCTGGGTGATCCGGCCCTGCTGGCCGAGCCAGTAGCCGCTGCGGCGCGCCAGCTCCGAGACGGGGTGGGCGGCGAAGAAGTCCGGGGTGACCCGGCGCAGCGTCGCCTCCTCCGCGACGGCCTTGGCGCCGTTCTCGCAGAACTCGAACGTGTGGCGGCGCTCGCCCTCGGGCCACGCGCAGCCCGGGCAGTCGAAGCCGTTCTTCTGGTTGACCTTCAGCAAGGTCAGTGCGGTCCGCCGCGCGCCCATCTGCGCGTCGGCGATCCTCATGCTCTTCGCGACCGCGGTCAGCCCCGCGGCAGCGTGCTTGGGCGCACCGACATCCGGCGCGTCCTGTACGGGGTCACCACCAGGGGGCTTCTTCGCCATGCCCCCATCCTCCCACCTGCTCACCTTCGAGCGCTTGCGGTCCGGCCCGCCCGTGGTAGCCGGTGAGCCGAAGGGCGCGCCGGTGTCGAAAGGGAGAACACGCGGAGTCCCCGAGGAACGAGGGGTCGAGCATGATCGACCGTCGACACCGGGTTAAAGCGCCCGGAGGCGAACCGGCGGCAAGAAAAAATGTCGGTGGGGCGTGGGAGGATCGGGATGTGGCTGAGAAAGTATCCGGATCGAAGACGACGACCGACCGACCGCGGCTGATGCTGCTCGATGGGCATTCGCTGGCGTACCGGGCGTTCTACGCGCTGCCCGTGGAGAACTTCAACACGGTCACGGGGCAGCCGACGAACGCGGTGTACGGGTTCGCGTCGATGCTGGCGAACACGCTGCGCGACGAGCAGCCCACGCATCTGGCGGTGGCGTTCGATGTGTCCCGCAAGACCTGGCGGTTCGACGAGTACCCGGAGTACAAGGCGACCCGTTCGAAGACGCCGGACGAGTTCAGCTCGCAGGTCGCGCTGATCGGGGAGCTGCTGGACGCGATGGTGGTGCCGCGCTTCGCGGTGGAGGGCTTCGAGGCCGACGACATCATCGCCACCTTGGCCACGCAGGCGGAGGCGCTGGGTTACGAGGTGCTGATCGTCACCGGTGACCGGGACGCCTTCCAGCTCGTCTCGGACCACGTCACGGTGCTGTATCCGACGAAGGGCGTCTCGGAGCTGACCCGCTACACCCCGGCGAAGGTCGAGGAGCGGTACGGCCTGACCCCCGCGCAGTACCCGGACTTCGCGGCGCTGCGCGGCGACCCGTCGGACAACCTGCCGGGCATCCCCGGTGTCGGCGAGAAGACCGCGGCCAAGTGGATCATGCAGTTCGGCTCGTTCGCGGAGCTGTGCGCGCGGGTGGACGAGGTGAAGGGCAAGGCGGGCGAGAACCTGCGGGCCCACCTGGACGCGGTGAAGCTGAACCGGCGGCTGACCGAGATGGTGCGGGACGTGGCGCTGCCCGCGAGCGCGGACGGGTTGGGCCGGGAGCCGTACGACCGCGAGTCGCTCGGCCAGGTGCTGGACGCGCTGGAGTTCCGCAACCCGAACTTCCGGGAGCGGCTGTTCGCCGCCGACCCGGGCGCGGCCGCGGAGGAGGCGGAGATCGCCGAGGGGGTGGCGGTCGAGGGTGTGGTGCTGTCGGCGGGTGAGCTGCCGGGCTGGTTGGAGGGGCACGCCGGGGGCCCGGTGGGGCTGGCGAGCGTGGACACCTGGGCGCTGGGGTCCGGCGCGGTCAGCCAACTCGCGCTGGCCGCGGGGGAGGACGCGGCGTGGTTCGACCCGGCGCAGTTGGACGGGGCGGACGAGAAGGCGTTCGCGCAGTGGCTGGCCGATCCGTCGCGCCCCAAGGTGGTGCACAACGCGAAGAACGCGATGCGGGTCTTCGCCGAGCACGGCTGGCAGTTGGCGGGTGTCGGGATGGACACGGCGCTGGCGGCGTATCTGATCAAGCCGGGCCGCCGGTCGTTCGCGCTGGACGTGCTGTCGGTGGAGTATCTGGGCCGTGAGCTGGCGCCGGCTGCCTCGGACGGCGGCCAGTTGGCGTTCGGCGAGGAGGACGACGGGGAGTCGGCCGCCGCCGAGGCGCTGATGGTGCAGGCGCGGACTGTGCTGGACCTGGGCGAGGTGTTCGGGCAGCGGCTGCCGGAGGTGGGCGCCGCGGAGCTGCTGCGGGACGTGGAGCTGCCGACGTCGGCGCTGCTGGCGAAGATGGAGCGGGCCGGGATCGCCGCGGACCGGGCCCATCTGGAGGGGCTGGAGCAGCAGTTCGCTGCCGCGGTGCGGCACGCGGTCGAGGAGGCGCACGCCTCGGTGGGCCACGAGTTCAACCTCGGCTCGCCCAAGCAGCTCCAGGAGGTGCTCTTCGGCGAGCTGGGCCTGCCCAGGACGAAGAAGACGAAGACCGGTTACACCACCGACGCCGACGCGCTGGCGTGGCTGGCCGGGCAGACCGACCACGAGCTGCCGGTGATCATGCTGCGCCACCGGGAGCAGGCGAAGCTGCGGGTCACCGTCGAGGGCCTGGTCAAGACGATCGCGCCCGAGGGCCGTATCCACACCACGTTCAGCCAGATCGTCGCGGCGACCGGCCGGCTGTCCTCCACGGACCCCAATCTGCAGAACGTGCCGGTGCGTACCGACGAGGGCCGGGCGATCCGCCGGGGCTTCGTCGTCGGCGAGGGGTACGACTCGCTGCTGACGGCCGACTACAGCCAGATCGAACTGCGGGTGATGGCGCACCTGTCGGAGGACGACGGGCTGATCGCGGCGTTCACCTCCGGCGAGGACCTGCACACCACGGTCGGCTCGCAGGTCTTCTCGGTGCCGCGCGACAAGGTCGACGCCGAGATGCGCCGCAAGATCAAGGCGATGTCGTACGGGTTGGCGTACGGGCTGTCGGCGTTCGGGCTGTCCCAGCAGCTCGGGATCGAGGCGGCCGAGGCGCGGGCGCTGATGGAGACGTACTTCGAGCGGTTCGGCGGGGTGCGGGACTATCTGCGCCGCGCGGTGGAGGAGGCCCGCGGCACCGGGTACACCGAGACGCTGCTCGGCCGGCGCCGCTATCTGCCCGACCTCAACAGCGACAACCGGCAGCGCCGGGAGATGGCCGAGCGCATGGCGCTGAACGCGCCGATCCAGGGGTCGGCCGCGGACATCGTCAAGATCGCGATGCTCCGGGTCGACCAGGCCCTCACCGACCGGCAGTTGGCCTCGCGCATGCTGCTCCAGGTGCACGACGAAATCGTGGTGGAGGTCGCTCCGGGCGAACGCGAGCAGGTGGAGGCGCTGGTGCGGCATGAGATGTCCACCGCGTACCCGCTGCGTGCGCCGCTGGACGTCTCCGTGGGCTCGGGCCCGGACTGGGAGTCGGCCGCGCACTAGGGGGAAGCGGCCGGGGGCGGCCGGGGCGCCCGGGGTGGGGGCCGCCGGAAGGGGCCTCGCGGGTCCGGGTGCACACCGCACGACAGCTCCCGGACGCTGTGGATTCACCGACGGGCCATGGTCGCGGGGCTGAAGTTGCCGTAGGGTCGTGCGAGTTGTGGAGCCGGGACAGGCTCACATATCGCTTTCGGGGAGGGACGCCGATATGGCAGCGCGGCGCTTCGGCACCAGCAAGAGGGTTCGTAGGGGAGCGGCGGGCACCGTGGTGGCCGCCGCGGCCATGGCGGCGCTGGGCGCCTCGCAGGCCCCCGGCCTGATCCAGGTCGCCCACGCCGCCGCGCAGGACCAGCAGCAGTCCCAGGCGAGCACCACTCCGGACGGCTCGATCGACGGCGACTCCCCGTACGTCACCGAACTCCCGCCGCTGAGCAGCCCGCAGGGCCCGGTCGCCTCGCCCACCGGCACCGGCACGGACACGGACGTGACGGTGTCCGGCGGCGCGAGCCTGCCGACGACGGTGCTCGCCGCCTACCAGCGCGCGCAGGCGTCGGTCGCGGAGTCCGACCCGGGCTGCCACCTGCCGTGGCAACTGCTCGCCGCGATCGGCCAGGTGGAGTCCGGGCAGGCCCGCGGCGGCGCGGTCGACGCCAACGGCACCACGTACAAGCCGATCCTCGGCCCGGTGCTCAACGGCGACGGCTTCGCGAACATCTCCGACACCGACAACGGCAAGTACGACGGGGACGCGGTGCACGACCGGGCCGTCGGGCCGATGCAGTTCATCCCGTCCACCTGGCGCACCTGGGGCGCGGACGGCAACGGCGACGGGGTGAGCGACCCGAACAACATCTACGACGCGGCGCTCGCCGCCGCGCACTACCTGTGCGCCGACGGCCGGGACCTGGCGGTGCCCGCCGACATGGACCGGGCGATCCTCGGCTACAACCACTCGCAGGACTACCTGAACCTGGTGATGGCCTGGTACGAGCACTTCCGGCAGGGCGGCACCGTCACGGTGCCGGACCGGTCGGGTTCGGCCAGCCCCGCGCTCAGCCCGTCGACATCCCCGACGCCCTCCCCGAGCAAGACGGCCACCCCGACGCCGTCCGCCTCGGGCACCGCCTCGCCGTCGCCGTCCCCGACGAAGAGCGTCAGCGGCACCGTGGCACCCAGCTCCCCGGCCTCCTCCAGCCCGACGACCAGCCCGAGCGGCGGCGCGTCCACCACCCCGCCCACCAGCAGCGACCCGTCGACCTCACCCACCACGCCGCCCACCAGCAGCACCCCGACGGACCCGGGCTGCACCACGGACACCCCGACGCCGACGGACTCCGCCACCGCGAGCCCGACCGACTCGCCGACCGACTCGACCACGCCCGACCCCACGTGCGGCAGCGACGACTCCGGCAGCTCGGACGGTACCTCCCCCTCGGCGACCCCCGACCCCACCGACACGGCGGGCACGGCCACGGGCGCAGCACTCAGCTCGTAAGCGGCCGACCCGCAAGCGGCCGGCTCGTAAGGCGTCAGTGTGTGAGGCGCGCCGGGCTCGTACCGCGGGCGCGGCTCCTCAGCGCCGGGTGGGCGGCGCCGCCGTCGGGTCCTGCGGCCAGGAGTGGCGCGGGTAGCGCCCGCGCAACTCCGCCCGCACCGCCCGGTACCCCTCGCGCCAGAAGGACGCGAGGTCGGCCGTGACCGCGGCCGGCCGCCCGGCCGGGGACAGCAGGTGCACCAGCACCGGCACCCCGGCCACCTGCGGGGTCTGCCGCAACCCGAACAACTCCTGGAGCTTGACCGCCAGTACGGGCTGCTCACCGCTGTAGTCGACGCGGATCTTCGACCCGGTCGGCACCGCGATCCGCTCGGGCACCAGCTCGGCGAAGCGCGCCGCCTCACCGGTCGCCCAGGGCAGCAGCCGCTGCAACGCCGCCCCGGCGTCGGCGCGTTCGAGGTCGGCGCGGCGCCGGGCGGCGGCCAGCTCGGGGCCCAGCCACTCCGGTGCCCGCTCCAGCAGGGCCTGTTCGGCCACGTCCGGCCACGCCCCGCCCAGCACCCGGTGCGCGAACGCCATCCGCTGCCGCAGGCCCGCCGCCTCGCGCGACCAGCGCAGCAGCCCCGTGCCCTCGGCCCGCAGCCCCTCCAGGAGCGCGGCCCGCAGCAAGGACGGCTCGGGGCGGCGCAGCGGCGCGGTGCCCAACTCGATCGCGCCCAGCCGTTCCACGCGGCGCGCGACCACGTCGCCGTCGCGCCACCGCACCTCCTCGTACGACTCCAGGACGCCGCCCGCCGCCTGCCGGGCGATGCCCTCGTCGATGACGGCCGCGACCCGCACCCGCGCACCGGCCCGGCCCGCGCCCCGGTCGGCGACCGCGACGGCGACCCACTCCGCCTCGCCGACGCCGCCGCCGACCTCGGCCGCGGTGCCGCCGGCCATGAGGTAGGCGCCCGGGCCGCGGCGCCGCGCGACCCGTTCGGGAAACGCCAGCGCGGCGACCAGCCCGGCCACCGCGTCGTCGGACAGCCGCCCGCCGCCCGCGGGCGGCTCGGCCGGCTGGCCGCCGCGCGGCAGTGCGGAGCGCAGGGCGGCCTCCAGGCGGCGGGCCTCGGCGCGCCAGCGCCGGGCGTAGGGGTCGCCGCCGCGGCCGGCCCGGTGCCAGGCGGCGGTCAGGTCGGAGCCGTAGGAGCCGGGGAGTTCCTCGGACAGCAGGGCGGTGACCTCCGCGGCCCGGGCGGCGCCCGCCTCGGGGGCGGCGTCCAGCAGGGCACGGCCCAGCCGGGGGTGCAGCCCGAGCAGGGCGAGCCGCCGGCCGCGGTCGGTGGCGCGGCCGGCACCGTCCACGGCGCCGAGCCCGTGCAGGGTGGCGCGGGCCGCGGCGAGCGCGCCGGGCGGGGGGGCGTCGAGCAGGGCGAGCCCCTCGGCGTCCGGCGCACCCCAGCAGGCGGCCTGGAGCGCGAACGCGGTCAGGTCGGCCAGCGCGATCTCGGGCGCGGGCAGCCGCGGCAGCCGGGCGTGCTCGGCCTCGGCCCAGCAGCGGTAGACGGTGCCGGGCGCCTCCCGCCCGGCGCGGCCGGCCCGCTGCTCGGCGGCGGCGCGGGAGACCCGCACCGTGGACAGGGTGCCAAGGCCGCGGGCGTGGTCCATCCGCGGCTCCCGGGCCAGCCCGCAGTCGACCACGACCCGCACCCCGGGCACGGTCAGGCTCGACTCGGCCACGGAGGTGGCCAGCAGCACCCGGCGGCGCTCCCCGGGCCGCAGCGCCGCGTCCTGTACGGCGGCGGGCGCGCGGCCGTACACCTGGAGCACCTCGGTCGGCCCGTCGGTGCCGAGCATCCCGGCGACCCGGGCGATCTCGCCCGCACCGGGCAGGAAGCACAGCACGTCGCCGTCCTGCTCGCGCAGCGCCCGCCGCACCGTGGCGGCCACGTGCTCCAGCAGCGCCGGGTCCACCCGGCCCCTGCTCGCGGCGGACGGAGCACCGCTGTGCGGGGGCCGCGGCGGGCGGGGCGGCGGCGCCCACCGCACCGCGACCGGGTGCAGGACCCCCTCGGCCTCGATCACCGGGCCGTCCAGCAGTTCCGCCCACGCCGCCGTGTCGGTCGTGGCGGACGCCGCCAGCAGCCGCAGTTCCGGGCGCAGCACGGAGCGTACGTCCAGCAGGAAGGCCGTCGCGGTGTCGGCGTCGAGGTGCCGTTCGTGGCACTCGTCGAGCATCACCGTGCCGACCCCGGCCAGTTCCGGGTCGCGTTGCAGCCGCTGGAGCAGCACTCCGGTGGTGACCACTTCCACCGCGGTCGCCGCCGACACCCGCCGCTCGCCGCGCACCGTGAAGCCGACGGTGCCGCCGACCTCCTCGCCCAGCAGCCACGCCATCCGCCGGGCGGCGGCCCGCGCGGCCATCCGCCGCGGCTCGGCCACCAGCACCCGGCCGGTGGACTCCGCGGCCAGCAGCAGCGGGACGAGCGTGGTCTTGCCGGTGCCGGGCGGCGCGGCCAGTACCGCGCGGCCCCGCTCCCGCAGCGCGGCCAGCAGCGCGGGCACGACCGCCGCGACCGGCAGGGCCAGGCCCTCGGGCCGCGGCCGGATCACGGCGCCAGGCAGACGAAGACCGCGGTGCCCGGCAGCAGCCGCCCGCGCAGCGGGGACCAGCCGCCCCACTCCTGCCCGTTCCAGTCCGGCCACTCGGGTTCGACCAGGTCGACCAGGCGCAGCCCGGCCGCGGTGATCTCCCGCACCCGGTCGCCCAGGGTGCGGTGGTGCTCGACGTAGACGGCCAGCCCCCGGTCGTCCTGCTCGACGTAGGGGGTGCGGTCGAAGTAGGAGGCGACGGCGGTCAGGCCCTCGGGGCCCGGCTCGTCGGGGAAGGCCCAGCGCACCGGGTGCGTCACGGAGAACACCCAGCGGCCGCCGGGCCGCAGCACCCGGGCCACCTCGCGGTGCACGCGGGCGGTGTCGGCGATGAAGGGCAGCGCGCCGTAGGCGGAGCAGACCAGGTCGAAGGAGGCGTCGGCGAAGGGCAGCGCGCCCGCGTCGGCCTGCACCAGGGCGGGCGCTGCGGCCGGGGCCGCCGCGGCGGGGACGTCTGCAACTGCATCCCCCGCCTCCAGGTCGATGCGGCGGGCGTGCTGGAGCTGGCGGTGGGACAGGTCGAGCGCGACCGGCCGGGCGCCGCGAGCGGCCAGCCAGCGCGAGCACTGGGCGGCGCCCGCGCCGACCTCCAGCACGTCCAGGCCCTTCAGGCCGGCGGCCGGGCCGAGCAGCGCGGCCTCGGCCTCGTCCAGGCCCTCCGGGCCCCACACGAAGCGGCCGTCGCCGAGGAAGTCGCCGTGCTCGCGCTGGTAGTCGTCGGCGTTGCGGTCCCACCAGCGGCGGTTCGCCCGGCTGCTCTCCGTGCTGCCCGCGGTGCGCCGGGTCGCTTCGGGTTCGGGTCCCTGGATCTCGGGTCCTTGGATCATCGCGGCAGTCGTCGTACTCTCTCAGAGGACCGGCAGGTGGCGGGTTTGCGTCGGTCGGGTCCGTTATGCGCCTGCTGTGCCTCTTCGCGCATTGACCGTGCCCGGCTGCCCCCGTATGCTACAAGTTGCGCTGCGAGCCTGCGCGCCTCAGACGGAGCAGGCCACGCTCGAACTGTTGCAGAACCCTCGGCCCCGCGGCCACGGGCCCTCACATGGTGGGGGCGACAGCTTGAAAAAGGTTCCCGGCGTAGCAGTACCTACGACTTACTGTCCGTACCGGAGTCCTTTCCCTAATGACGAGCAGCACCGAGGCCCCTCGTACCACCCCGCAGGTGGCGGTCAACGACATTGGCAACGAGGAAGCCTTCCTCGCCGCGATCGACGAGACGATCAAGTACTTCAACGACGGCGACATCGTCGACGGCGTCATCGTGAAGGTCGACCGGGACGAGGTCCTGCTCGACATCGGTTACAAGACCGAGGGCGTCATCCCCTCCCGCGAGCTGTCGATCAAGCACGACGTCGACCCCAACGAGGTCGTTGCCGTCGGCGACGAGATCGAGGCCCTGGTCCTCCAGAAGGAGGACAAGGAAGGCCGCCTGATCCTCTCGAAGAAGCGCGCCCAGTACGAGCGTGCCTGGGGCACCATCGAGAAGATCAAGGAAGAGGACGGCATCGTCACCGGTACCGTCATCGAGGTCGTCAAGGGCGGCCTCATCCTCGACATCGGCCTGCGCGGCTTCCTGCCCGCGTCGCTCGTCGAGATGCGCCGGGTCCGCGACCTCCAGCCGTACGTCGGCAAGGAGCTCGAGGCGAAGATCATCGAGCTGGACAAGAACCGCAACAACGTGGTCCTGTCCCGCCGTGCCTGGCTGGAGCAGACCCAGAGCGAGGTCCGCCAGACCTTCCTCACCACCCTCCAGAAGGGCCAGGTGCGCTCCGGCGTCGTCTCCTCGATCGTCAACTTCGGTGCGTTCGTGGACCTCGGCGGGGTCGACGGCCTGGTGCACGTCTCCGAGCTGTCCTGGAAGCACATCGACCACCCCTCCGAGGTCGTCGAGGTCGGCCAGGAGGTCACGGTCGAGGTCCTGGACGTCGACATGGACCGCGAGCGCGTCTCCCTGTCGCTGAAGGCGACCCAGGAAGACCCGTGGCAGCAGTTCGCCCGGACCCACCAGATCGGGCAGGTCGTGCCCGGCAAGGTCACCAAGCTCGTTCCGTTCGGTGCGTTCGTCCGCGTGGACGAGGGCATCGAGGGCCTGGTGCACATCTCCGAGCTGGCCGAGCGCCACGTGGAGATCCCCGAGCAGGTCGTCCAGGTCAACGACGAGATCTTCGTCAAGGTCATCGACATCGACCTGGAGCGCCGCCGGATCTCGCTGTCCCTCAAGCAGGCCAACGAGTCCTTCGGTGCCGACCCGGCCTCGGTCGAGTTCGACCCGACCCTGTACGGCATGGCCGCGTCCTACGACGACCAGGGCAACTACATCTACCCCGAGGGCTTCGACCCCGAGACCAACGACTGGCTCGAGGGGTACGACAAGCAGCGCGAGGAGTGGGAGGGCCAGTACGCCACGGCCCAGGCCCGCTTCGAGCAGCACCAGGCGCAGGTCATCAAGTCCCGCGAGGCCGACGAGCAGGCGGCGGCCGAGGCCGGCTCCGCCTCCCAGGCGGCGGCCTCCGGCGGCGGCGGTGGCGGTTCGTACTCCTCGGAGTCCGACGACAACAGCGGCGCCCTCGCCTCCGACGAGGCGCTCGCCGCGCTGCGCGAGAAGCTGGCGGGCGGCCAGAGCTGACGCTCCCCGCTCCAGGTTCCCCGGTGGGCCCGTTCCTCTCCTCGGAGAGGGGCGGGCCCACCGCCTTTCCGCCGGGCGGACACCCGGGGTGAACACCTGTGCACCGGCCGGAAAACGGGTTCGGGGCGCGCGGGCGGGAATGGCGGGCGGATACGGTTCGTTGTCGCTCACGAGGAGCAAGGGAGGACGATCACCGTGGCCGATCCGCAGGGGCTTTACGAGTACGTACCGGGCGGTGCCGAAGCCGTTGACGAAGCGGTCGGCGACACCGGACCCGTCCTGCTCTACTACTTCGAGGGGTACATGGACGCCGGCGAGACCGGCCAGCAGATCGCCCAGCACCTGCTGGACCGGCTCGACAACCAGCTCGTCGTGCGCTTCGACGCCGACCGGCTGGTCGACTACCGGGCCCGCCGCCCCCTGATGACCTTCGAAAGCGACCACTGGTCGTCGTACGAAGCGCCCTGCATCGACCTGTACCTGGTGCGGGACACCACCGGCACGCCGTTCCTGCTGCTCACCGGCTCCGAACCGGACGTGGAGTGGGAGCGCTTCAGCGCCGCCGTGCTCCAGGTCGTCGAGCGGCTCGGGGTGCGCCTGGCCATCAACTTCCACGGCATCCCGATGGGCGTCCCGCACACCCGCCCGGTCGGCCTGACCCCGCACGGCAACCGGGTGGACCTGGTGCCCGGCCACCGCGCCTGGTTCGAGGAGGCGCAGGTCCCCGGCAGCGCCGCCAGCCTGGTCGAGCTGCGGCTCGCCGAGGCCGGACGGGACGTCCTGGGCGTCGCCGCCCACGTGCCGCACTACCTGGCGCGCTCGCCCTACCCGGACGCCGCGCTCGCCGTCCTGGAGGCCGTCACCGGCGCCACCGGCCTGGTGCTGCCCGACGTCGCGCACGCGCTGCGCCGCGAGGCCCACACCGTCCGCGTCGAGATCGACCGCCAGGTCGCCGAGGGCGACAGCGAACTCGTCTCCGTCGTGCGGGGCCTGGAGAGCCAGTACGACGCGGTGACCGGCTCGCAGAGCCGGGAGAGCCTGATCGCCGAGCCGGTCGACCTGCCCACCGCGGACGACCTGGCCGCCGAGTTCGAGCGGTTCCTCGCCGACCGCGAAGACGACGGCCGCTGACGCCCGCTGACACCCCGTCGGGGCGCCCGCACCGCCCCGCCGGACCCGCCGGGGCCTGCCGAACGGCAGGCCCTAGGCTGCTGCCATGCTGAACGTGGGGCTGACCGGCGGCATCGGTGCCGGCAAGAGCGAAGTGACCCGGCTGCTGGGGTCGTACGGCGCGACAGTGGTGGACGCCGACCGTATCGCCCGCGAGGTGGTGGAGCCGGGCACCCCCGGACTGGCCGCCGTCGTCGCGGAGTTCGGGCCGGACGTGCTGCGCGCCGACGGCGCCCTGGACCGCCCCAGGCTCGGCGCGATCGTCTTCGCCGACGCCGACCGCCTCAAGGCGCTCAACGCGATCGTGCACCCGCTGGTCGCCGAGCGCTCCGCCGCACTCCAGCAGGCCGCCGGGCCGGACGCGATCGTGGTGCACGACGTGCCCCTGCTCACCGAGAACGGCCTCGCCCCGCGCTACGACCTGATCGTCGTCGTGGACGCCGCCCCCGCCACCCAACTCGACCGGCTGGTACGGCAGCGTGGCATGGCCGAGCCGGAAGCCCGCTCCCGGATGGCCGCGCAGGCCGCACGGGAGGAACGGCTGGCCATCGCGGACCTCGTCATCGACAACGACGGCCCGCTGGCGGACCTCGAACCGCAGGTGCGGAAGGTGTGGGAGCAACTGCGGGCACGGGCGGCCGCGGCGGGGGAGTAGCAGCACCCCGGGGCGGGCCGAGGGCGGGGCCGCGCAGGGGCCGGCCGGACCGGGAATGCGGTTGCCGCCGGTCGTGTTGGGTATGTCTGTCCAGACGATCAGTCGTCCCCGTGCCCGAGTTCCAGGGAGGCGGCCTTGCACGAGCGGTCCCCGGAAACCTTTGTCATCGACTACCGCGCCGCGGAGCAACTGCTCTCCGCCCGCGACCCGCGCGGCGCCGTCAAGCTGCTCGACCCCCTGGTCGCCGCGCACCCGGAGAACACCGCGGCCCGGCTGCTGCGGGCCCGCGCGTTCTTCGCCGCGGCCCAACTGCGCCCGGCCGAGCTGGAGTTCCAGATTGTTCTGGAACGGGAACCGGACAACGCCTTCGCACACTTCGCGCTGGCCCGTACCCTGGAGCGCGCCAACCGCTCCGCCGAAGCCCAGCGACACTTCCGGCTCGCCGCCGCGCTCGACCCGCGCCCCGACTACCTGGCAGCTGCCCGCTTCGACGCGAACTGACCCGCGAACCGACCTCGAGAAGGGGCCCGGGCATGGAAGCCGTCGTCGTCCTCGTGATCATCCTCGTCGTTGTCGGCCTGATCGGTCTGAAGAGCAGCGTCAAGGTGGTCAAGCAGTACGAACGCGGGGTGGTCTACCGCTTCGGCCGGGTCAGCGCCCTGCCGAAGCAGCCCGGCCCGCGGATGCTGGTGCCCTTCGTGGACCGTATGACGAAGGTCAACATGCAGGTCATCACGCTGCCGGTGCCCGCGCAGGACGGCATCACCCGCGACAACGTGTCGGTACGGGTCGACGCGGTGCTGTACTTCCGGGTGGTCGACCCGGTCCGGGCCACCGTGGACGTGCAGAACTACCAGTTCGCGATGCTCCAGGTCGCGCAGACCTCGCTGCGGTCCATCATCGGCAAGAGCGAGCTGGACGACCTGCTCTCCGGCCGGGAGCGCCTGCACGAGGGCCTGGAGCTGATGCTGGCCACCCCCGCCACCGGGTGGGGCGTGCACATCGACCGGGTCGAGATCAAGGACGTGGCGCTGCCGGAGTCCATGAAGCGGTCCATGGCCCGGCAGGCCGAGGCAGACCGGGAGCGGCGGGCCCGCATCATCACCGCCGACGGCGAACTCCAGGCGTCGCAGAAGCTCTCCCAGGCCGCGAAGACCATGGACGCCAACCCCTCCGCCCTGCAACTGCGGCTGCTGCAGACCGTGGTGGAGGTCGCCGCGGAGAAGAACTCCACGCTCGTCATGCCGTTCCCGGTGGAGATGCTGCGCTTCTTCGACCGGGCGGCGGCCGGCACCGGCGAGGCCGCCGGCAGCGACGGCACGAAGGCCGAGAGCGCAACGGGCGAGCCGGAGCGTACGGCCGAGGCCGGCGGCGGGACCGGGGCGGACGCGCCCGCGCCCGCGCCGGCCGAGCTGCCCCGGGCCGCCGGGCACCCCCAGATCCCCGACCCGCGCACCTCCGGGGAGTAGCGCGCCGGCGCCGACCGGCCAGAGCAGCGGCGCGGCCCGTTCCCTGGGAACACCGGAGCCCCGTCAGAACAGCGGGGCCGGGAGCACCCCCTCCAGCGCCAGCAGCGTCCGCTTGATCTCCAGACCGCCGCCGAAGCCGCCTATCCCGCCGCCGCTCTCCACCACCCGGTGGCAGGGCACGACCACCGGCAGCGGGTTCGCGCCCATCGCCGCGCCGACCGCCCGGGCCGCGCCCGGCTCGCCGACCCGGTCGGCCAGGTGCTGATACCCCACCACCGTCCCGTACGGCACGCCCGTGGCCAGCTCGCGCAGCACCCGCCGGTTGAACCCCGCGGTCAGCGACCAGTCCAGCGGCAGGTCGAACCGCCTCAGCTCCCCCGCGAAGTACGCGTCCAGCTGCTCGGAGACCGGCGCGGCGCGCACCGGGTCCTCCACCACCGGGCACCCCAGCCGCCGCTCCAGCGCGGCCACCTGCCGCGCCACCGTCCGCGGACCGGCCCGGAACGCCACCAGCACCAGCCCCTGACCGCTGCACGCGGCCATCAGCGGCCCCACCGCCGTCTCCTTCACCACCCACGCCACCTCGTCCATGCCCACCACGGTAGACCCGGGGTCCGACAACGCCCCCCGAACGCCCCCTGCCGCCGCGAAACCGCAGGTCAGAAGCGGTCCGCAGGGTGGGCCGGGGCGAGCGCGGCGCCGATTGTCACAGGGGAGCCGTACGGTGGTGTCATGCGGCCCGTTTCAGACATCGAACGCACTGTGGCGCCTTTCGAGGTCGTCAGTCCCTACCAGCCCAGCGGCGACCAGCCGGCGGCGATCGACGACCTCGAACGCCGTATCCGCGCCGGCGAGCAGGACGTGGTGCTGCTCGGCGCGACCGGCACGGGCAAGTCGGCGACCACCGCGTGGATGATCGAGCGGCTCCAGCGCCCCACCCTGGTGATGGCGCCGAACAAGACGCTGGCCGCCCAGCTCGCCAACGAGTTCCGCGAGCTCCTGCCGAACAACGCGGTCGAGTACTTCGTCTCCTACTACGACTACTACCAGCCGGAGGCGTACGTCCCGCAGACGGACACCTACATCGAGAAGGACTCGTCGATCAACGAGGAGGTGGAGCGGCTGCGCCACTCGGCGACGAACTCGCTGCTCACCCGCCGGGACGTCGTCGTGGTCGCCTCCGTCTCCTGCATCTACGGCCTGGGCACCCCGCAGGAGTACATCGACCGCATGGTCCGGCTCAAGGTCGGCGACGTGATCGACCGCGACCAGCTGCTGCGCAAGTTCGTCGACATCCAGTACACGCGCAACGACCTGGCGTTCACCCGCGGCACCTTCCGGGTCCGCGGCGACACCGTCGAGATCTTCCCGGTCTACGAACAGCTCGCGGTCCGCATCGAGATGTTCGGCGACGAGATCGAGGCGCTGTACACCCTGCACCCGCTCACCGGCGAGGTGATCACCGAGGACGAGCAGGTGTACGTCTTCCCCGCGACGCACTACGTGGCGGGACCCGAGCGGATGGAGCGGGCCATCGCCGGGATCGAGGCGGAGCTCGCCGACCAGCTCGCCCTGCTGGAGAGGCAGGGCAAGCTCCTCGAGGCCCAGCGGCTGCGGATGCGCACCACCTACGACATCGAGATGATGCGCCAGATCGGCACCTGCTCCGGCATCGAGAACTACTCGCGGCACATCGACGGCCGCGGCCCCGGCTCCGCGCCGGACACCCTCATCGACTACTTCCCCGAGGACTTCCTGCTGGTCGTCGACGAGTCGCACAACACGGTGCCGCAGATCGGCGCGATGTACGAAGGCGACGCGTCCCGCAAGCGCACCCTCGTCGACCACGGCTTCCGGCTGCCCTCCGCGCTGGACAACCGCCCGCTGAAGTGGGAGGAGTTCCTGACCCGGGTCGGCCAGAAGGTCTACCTGTCGGCGACCCCGGGGCCGTACGAACTCTCCCGCGGCGACGGCGTGGTGGAGCAGATCATCCGGCCGACCGGGCTGATCGACCCCGAGGTCGTGGTCAAGCCCACCGAGGGCCAGATCGACGACCTGGTGCACGAGATCCGGGTGCGCGCCGAGAAGGACGAGCGGGTCCTGGTCACCACCCTCACCAAGAAGATGGCCGAGGACCTCACCGACTACCTGCTGGAGCTGGGCGTGCAGGTGCGGTACCTGCACAGCGACATCGACACCCTGCGCCGGATGGAGCTGCTCCAGGAGCTGCGGGCCGGCGAGTTCGACGTCCTGGTCGGCATCAACCTGCTGCGGGAGGGCCTGGACCTGCCCGAGGTGTCGCTGGTGGCGATCCTCGACGCGGACAAGGAGGGCTTCCTGCGCTCGGGCACCTCCCTGATCCAGACCATCGGCCGCGCCGCCCGCAACGTCTCCGGCCAGGTGCACATGTACGCCGACCGGATCACCCCGGCGATGGAGAAGGCGATCGACGAGACCAACCGCCGCCGGGAGAAGCAGATCGCGTACAACACCGAGCGCGGCATCGACCCGCAGCCGCTGCGCAAGAAGATCGCCGGCATCCTGGATGCCTACGCCCGGGAGGAGGCCGACACCCAGGAGCTGCTCGGCTCCGGGCGGCAGCGCTCGCGCGGCAAGGCGCCGGTGCCGGCGCTGGGGGCGAAGTCCGGCGGGAAGCGGACGGCGGCCGCCCTGCCCGCCGAGGAACTGGCCGACCTCATCGCCGAGCTGACCGAGCAGATGCACACCGCGGCCGGCGAGTTGAAGTTCGAGGTCGCCGCCCGCCTGCGGGACGAGCTCGGCGACCTGAAGAAGGAGCTGCGGCAGATGCGGGAGGCGGGGATCGCGTAACCGCGGCAACACCGGCCCCGGCCACCCGTGTTGTGCCGCAGCGGCGCCGGCGGGCAAACGGAATCCCACGGCGACGAACCGGGATACGGTCCGGCGGCGTCTTGTTAGGGTGCGGACACGACTTTCCGTGCCAGAGCCGCGGACCAACCGATACGAACACAACGGGCGAGAGGGGACAGCGCGTGACGGTCAACATGACCAAGGGGCAGAAGATCAGCCTGAGCAAGGCTGACGGGGGGACGCTGACCGCGGTCAGGATGGGGCTGGGCTGGCAGGCCGCGCCGCGCCGGGGCCTGTTCGGCAGCCGCACCCGTGAGATCGACCTCGACGCCTCCGCGGTCCTCTTCGCCGACAAGCAGCCGGTCGACGTGGTGTTCTTCCGCCACCTGACCAGCGACGACGGCTCGGTCCGGCACACCGGCGACAATCTCGTCGGCGGCGCGGGCCAGGGCGGCGACGACGAGTCGATCATCGTCGACCTCCAGCGGGTCCCGGTGCACGTCGACCAGATCGTCTTCACCGTGAACTCCTTCACCGGCCAGACCTTCGCCGAGGTGCAGAACGCGTTCTGCCGCCTGGTGGACGAGACCAACGGCCAGGAGCTGGCCCGCTACACCCTCACCGGCGGCGGCCCGTACACCGCGCAGATCATGGCCAAGGTGCAGCGCGGCGCGAGCGGCTGGTCGATGACCGCGATCGGCACCGCGGCGAACGGCCGGACGTTCCAGGACCTGATCCCGGCGATCCTTCCCGCCCTCTAGGCGCAACACCGCGCGCCGCGCCCCGGAGCACCGGGCCGCGGTGCGCGGACGACCGGCACGACAACGAAAAGCAGGGGGCGGCTGGCATGACGGCCGAACTGGTCCGGGGGCAGAACCACCCGCTGCCCGGCAACCGGCTGGAGATCCGGGTGTCGGCAGGGACCCCGGTGGTGGCCGCGGTCACCCTGGGGGACGAGCACGGCCGCGCCGTCGGGCCGGACGGCGCCGACGCCACCGCCGGCCGGGAGTGGCTGGCCCACCCCGGCGCGCCGCAGTTGCCCGGCGTGGAGGTGCCGCGGCAGGCCGCCGCCGAGCACCGCCTCGCCGTGGACCTGGGCGCCATGCCGCAGCAGGTGCACCGAGTGCACATCCTGCTGGCCCTGCCGGCCGGCCGGGTCGGCGCCCCGGCGAACTTCGGTGCCGCGCCCGCCCCGCACGTGGCCGTCACCACCCCCGACGGCACCGCCATCGCCGGCTGCACCCTCACCGGCCTCGGCAGCGAGACGGCCCTGCTCGCCGTGGAGCTGTACCGGCGGCAGGGCGCGTGGAAGGTCCGCGCGGTCGGCCAGGGGTACGACGGCGGGCTGCCCGCGCTGCTGCTCGACCAGGGTGTGCCCGACGCCCGTACCGTCGCGGACGAGATCCATGAGGCGGTCGACCGCGAGCAGTCCCGTTCGGTGGACGCCCCCGTACCGCCCGCCGCCCCGGCGGCCGTCCCGGCGCCCGGTGCGCCCGGTGAGCCCGCGCGGTCCGGCCCGGTCGACTACCGCCACCCGCGCCGCCGTACGGCCGCCCAAGATGCCCAGGACGCCCAGGCCCCCGCGTCCCCGGCTCCGCCGCAGCCGCCCGCGGCCTCCGCCCCGGCCGCACAGCCCGCCCCGGCCGCCGCTCCCACCGGCCCGCCCGCCCCCGTCGCCGGGGACGCGGGCGGCTGGAGCATGGAGGAGCGGCTGCACAACCAGATCTGGGGCATGTTCGAGGACCTGGCCCGTACCGTCGCCGCCTACCGCAGCGCGGAGGACTTCGCGCAGTCCCGCTACGACCAGGAGTTGGACGCGCTCCTGGCCGATCCGCGCACCCGCGGCGGCGCGCAGGCCGAGGCCGCCCGGGACCAGGCGATGACCAAGCGGGTCGCGCTGATCGACCAGGCGCGGGCGGTCCTCGACCGCGACCTCGCCCAGCTCGCCGCCGAGGCCGAGGTGGTCGATCCCGCGCTGCCGCCCGCCTTCGCCGGCTGGGAGAACCCGGCCTGGCACGCCTACGAGGTGCCGCGCCGCCCGGCGATCGCGGTGCGGCTCGGTGGCCTGACCGTGCCCGAGGCGCCCGAGTTGGACATCCCGCTGCTGGTCCGGCTGCCGCTGGAGCGCGGCCTGTGGGTCGACAGCGCCGAGGACCGCGGGAAGGCGCTGGAGGTCGCCGTGGCGATCGCCGCCCGGCTGACCGCCTGCCACCCGGCCGGCGGCTTCGCGATGCAGGCGCTGGACCCGGCCGGTTCGGCCTCGGGCGCGCTCGCCCCGCTGTACGCCGGCGGCGCCCTGGTGCTGCCGCCGCCGGCCGCGGGCGCCGCGGGCGTCAGCGAGGTGCTCGGCCGCCTCACCGCGCGGGTCGACCTGCTCCACATGGCCATGCGCGGCGGCGCGGCCGACGCCCTGCCGCCCGGCTTCGACCAGGCCGAGCAGCTCCTGATCGTCAACGAGTTCCCGTACGGCTTCGACGACCGGGCGGTCAACCAGCTGCGCTACCTCGCCGACGAGGGGCCCGCCGCGGGCGTCCACCTGCTGCTGGTCGCCGACCGGGACGACGCCTCCGCGTACGGGCCGGTGCTGGACCCGCTGTGGCGCTCGATGCTGCGGCTGACCCCGCTGCCCAGCGACCACCTCGCCGACCCGTGGGTGGGCCACGCGTGGACGTACGAACCGGCGCTGGTGCCGCCGGGCAGCCAGGTGGTGGCGCAGGTGCTGCACAAGCTGGCGGCGGCGCGCCCGGCGTACGGCATGTGACGGTGCCCGGCGGGGCGGGGCGGGGCGCGGCCTCGCCCCGGCGGCGGTCTTTACCGTCTCTTGGCGATTCGGGTAAGGTCGCTTGACCGACCGAGACCGCCGGAGAGAGACCCCCGTGGATGTTTCCCTCACCGTCTGGTCGCTCACCATCGCCGGGCTGATCGCCCTCATCGGCGCCGACTTCCTCATCGGCCGCACCCCCCATGACGTGTCCGTCCGCGAGGCCGGGGTCTGGACCGCGGTCTGGGTCGTGCTCGCCGCGCTGTTCGGCGTCGGGCTGCTGCTCCTCGGCGGCGCCGCCCCGGCCGGGGAGTTCCTGGCCGGCTACGTCACCGAGAAGGCGCTCAGCGTCGACAACCTCTTCGTCTTCGTGCTGATCATGGCGAGGTTCTCGGTGCCCTCGCCCTACCAGCAGCGGGTCCTGCTGGTCGGCGTGCTCATCGCGCTGCTGCTGCGCGCGGTGTTCATCGCGGCGGGCGCGACGATCGTGGCCGCCTTCTCCTGGGTGTTCTTCGTCTTCGGCGCCTTCCTGGTGTGGACCGCCTGGAAGCTGGTCCGGGAGGCGATGGAGGGACCGCCCGCGGGTGAGGGGGAGTTCGAGGAGAACAAGCTGCTCAGGGCGGTGCGCAGGCGCGTTCCGTCGACCAGCCGCTACCACGGCACGCTGCTGTTCGTCACCGAGGACGGGCAGCGGCTGATGACCCCGATGCTCGTGGTGATGCTCGCCATCGGCAGCACCGACGTGCTCTTCGCGCTCGACTCGATCCCGGCGATCTTCGGCCTCACCCAGGACCCGTACATCGTCTTCACCGCCAACGCCTTCGCACTCATGGGCCTGCGCCAGCTGTACTTCCTCATCGGCGGGCTGCTCAGGCGCCTGGTGCACCTGTCGTACGGGCTGTCTCTGATCCTGGGCTTCATCGGCGTCAAGCTGCTGCTGCACGCCCTGCACGAAACCGGGGTGCACGTGCCGCAGATCTCCGTCCCCGTCTCCCTGGGGGTGATCCTGGCGGTGCTCGCGGTGACGACCGCCACGAGCCTGCTCGCCGGCCGCCGAGGGGTCCCGGCGGGGGCGCTGACCGTGGGGGAGCAGTCCCGTCAGGGTCCCGTCGACAGTGGCGCTGACCAGGGCGGACGGGACACGCGTCGGCAGGTCCGCGAACGCGGCCCGGACCTCTGACGGGCCCCTGCCGCAGCCCTCGGGGCGGGCTGCGGAAGCCGCGACACAGCCGCCCGCACCCGCCCCCCTGCGTCGGGCCGCGTCCGGCCGGGGACTAGCGTGTCAGCGTCGGTCCCGGACCCCGCGAAAGGCGCAGATGTGGCGACCACGGCAGCCGCACCCGGCTTCCAGGCACTGCCCGAGCTGACCGGGAGCCGCTTCCTCGGCACCTGGCACCTCGACGGCGTCGCGCTGGCCGCCGTCCTCCTGCTCGCCCTGGCATACGGCTACGGCGTACGGCGCAGGCTCGCGTCCGGCGGCCGCTGGCCGCTGTGGCGGGCCGCGCTGTTCTACGTCTTCGGCCTGGGCACCGTGGTCTTCGCGACCATGTCGGCGCTGGCGGTCTACAACCGGGTGCTGTTCTGGCCGGCCGCGGTGCAGAACATCCTGCTCGACCTGTTCGCGCCGCTCGGCCTCGCGCTCGGCGACCCGATCGGCCTGGCCGCCCCCGGCGGGCGGCTGCACCGCGCGTTCTCCTCCCGCCCGGTGCGCGCGCTGACCTACCCGCTGATCAGCTCGGTGCTGGTGCTCGTCTCCGAACTGACCATCTACTTCACGCCGTACTTCGCGCACTCGCTGGCGAACGACGCGGTACGGCAGCTGATGCACCTGCAACTGCTGCTCACCGGCTGCCTGTTCGTGCTGCCGATGCTCAGCCGCCAGGAGATGCTGCCGCGCTGGTGCAGCCACCCGGTGCGCGCGCTGCTGGTCTTCCTCGACGGGCTCTTCGACTCGGTGCCGGGGATCGTCGTGATGACCAGCGGCACCCTCGTGGCCGGGAACTGGTACCACGCGCACGGCCGCGACTGGGGGCCGTCGGTGCGGCGGGACCAGATGCTCGGCGGCGGCCTCATGCTGGCGCTGGCCGAACTCGTCGGGCTGCCGTTCCTGCTGCTGGTGTTCCTGGAGTGGTGGCGGGCCGAGCGGGACCGGACCGCGGCGCTCGACGCGGCCCTGGACCGCGAGGCCGCGCGGACCGCGCCCGCGCCCGTGGCGGCGCCCGAGATCCCGCAGGCGGCCCCTCCCACTGGTGCCGCTGCCTCCGCCGCTCCCGTGGCCGCGGCGGCGGCCGAGGTGCCGGCGACCACCCGCCCCTGGTGGGAGACGGACGAGGGCGAGATCGGCGCGCGGATGCGCCGGGGGCGCTGAGCGGCGCGGCCGGGGCCCGTACCTGACGGGGCCCCGGCCGCGATGAGAGTGCCCGGCGCTGCCTACCAGCCGCGCTCGCGCCACTCCGCGAGGTGCGGGCGCTCGGCGCCGATGGTCGTGTCGCTGCCGTGGCCGGGGTAGACCCAGGTCTCGTCCGGGAGCGCGTCGAAGAGCTTCGCCGACACTCCGTCCAGCAGGCTGGTGAAGGCGGCCGGGTCGTCGTGCGTGTTGCCCACGCCGCCGGGGAACAGGCAGTCGCCGGTGAACACGTGCGGGTGGCCGTGCGGATCGTCGTAGATCACCGCGATGCTGCCCGGGGTGTGGCCCACCAGGTGCCGGACGGTCAGGCGCAGCGGGCCCAGCGGGATGGTGTCGCCGTCGTCGAGCAGGGTGCCGGTGGGGACGGGGATGCCCGGGGCGTCCTCGCGCCCGGCGTACGTGGCCGCGCCGGTGGCCGTCACCACGTCCTGGAGCGCCTGCCAGTGGTCGCCGTGCTGGTGGGTGGTGACCACGGAGGTGAGACCATCGGAGCCGACGGCCTCCAGCAGGGCCCCCGCGTCGTCGGCCGCGTCGATGAGCAGCTGCTCGCCGGTGGCCCGGCTGCGCAGCAGGTACGCGTTGTTGTTCATGGGGCCGACCGCGATCTTCGTGATGATCAGGTCTTCCAGTTCGTGCACGTCGGGCTTGCCGCCGACCGTGACCTCTCCCGTATACGCCATGGGCACCAGCGTAGGGCCTGCGGCAACGGGGCCGCGGGCGCCACACGATCGGGTGAAACGGGTAGCGGAAGCCCGGAAATCGAATGCACGTGCTATAGGGTCGTAGATGTCGCCGCGGCCGGGACCGACGGCGGCGCCAGGGCCGGCAAGAGGTCCGACTGGAAGAAAAGCTGGCCGCTCCCCGTTTACGCTTTTCGGGGGGTAGCAGACTGTTCATCACCCCTCCTACGGAAAGGTGCACTGGCGTGGCCGACCGACTCACCGTCCGCGGCGCTCGCGAGCACAATCTCCGGAACGTCTCGCTGGACCTGCCCCGGGACTCGCTGATCGTCTTCACCGGCCTGTCCGGTTCCGGGAAGTCCTCGCTCGCTTTCGACACCATCTTCGCGGAGGGCCAGCGCCGGTACGTCGAGTCGCTCTCGTCCTACGCCAGGCAGTTCCTCGGGCAGATGGACAAGCCCGACGTGGACTTCATCGAGGGCCTGTCCCCGGCCGTCTCGATCGACCAGAAGTCCACCTCCCGCAACCCCCGCTCGACCGTCGGCACCATCACCGAGGTCTACGACTACCTCCGGCTGCTCTTCGCCCGGATCGGCAAGCCGCACTGCCCGCAGTGCGGCCGCCCGATCGCGCGGCAGTCCCCGCAGGCGATCGTGGACCGGGTGCTGGAGCTGGAGGAGGGCAGCCGCTTCCAGGTGCTCTCCCCGCTGGTGCGCGAGCGCAAGGGCGAGTTCGTCGAGCTCTTCTCCGACCTCCAGACCAAGGGCTACAGCCGGGCCCGGGTCGACGGCGCCACCATCCAGCTCACCGACCCGCCGAAGCTGAAGAAGCAGGAGAAGCACACCGTCGAGGTGGTCGTCGACCGCCTCACCGTCAAGGACAGCGCCAAGCGCCGCCTCACCGACTCCGTGGAGACCGCGCTGGGACTGTCCGGCGGCATGGTCGTCCTCGACTTCGTCGACCTGCCCGAGGACGACCCGCAGCGCGAGCGGATGTTCTCCGAGCACCTCTACTGCCCGTACGACGACCTGTCGTTCGAGGAGCTGGAGCCGCGCTCCTTCTCCTTCAACTCGCCCTTCGGCGCCTGCCCGGACTGCACCGGCATCGGCTCCCGGATGGAGATCGACCCCGAGTTGATCGTCCCCGACGACCAGAAGTCGCTCGACGAGGGCGCCCTGTCGCCCTGGTCCGGCGGCATGTCCAAGGGGTACTTCGACAAGCTGGTGCAGAGCCTCGCCGAGGAGCTCGGCTTCCGCACCGACATCCCGTACGCCGGGCTGCCCGCCCGCGCCAAGAAGGCGCTGCTCCACGGGCACAAGTCCGAGGTCCGGGTGGCGTACAAGACCCGCTTCGGCCGCGAGCGCTCCTACACCACGCACTTCGAGGGCGTGATCCCCTACGTCCGCCGCCGGCACAACGAGTCGGAGAGCGACTCCAGCCGCGAGCGCTTCGAGGGGTACATGCGGGCGGTGCCCTGCCCCACCTGCCAGGGCCGGCGGCTGAAGCCGATCGTGCTGGCCGTCACCGTGCAGGACAAGTCGATCGCCGACGTCGCCGCGATGTCGATCAGCGACTGCGCCGACTTCCTGGCCGGGATGAAGCTCGCCGCCCGGGACCGGAAGATCGCCGAGCGCGTCCTCAAGGAGGTCAACGAGCGGCTGCGCTTCCTGGTCGACGTCGGCCTGGACTACCTCTCGCTCAACCGCGCCGCGGGCACCCTGTCCGGCGGCGAGGCCCAGCGGATCAGGCTGGCCACCCAGATCGGCTCCGGCCTGGTCGGCGTGCTCTACGTCCTGGACGAGCCGTCCATCGGCCTGCACCAGCGCGACAACCACCGGCTGATCGAGACCCTGGTCCGGCTGCGCGACCTGGGCAACACCCTGATCGTCGTCGAGCACGACGAGGACACCATCAAGACCGCCGACTGGGTGGTGGACATCGGCCCCGGCGCCGGCGAGCACGGCGGCAAGGTCGTCCACTCCGGCTCCCTGAAGGAGCTGCTGGCCAACGACGAGTCGCTGACCGGCCAGTACCTCTCCGGCAAGCGCTCCATCCCGACCCCGGAGCTGCGCCGCCCGATCGACCGCTCCCGGCGGCTGACCGTGCACGGCGCCCGCGAGCACAACCTCCAGGACATCGACGTGTCCTTCCCGCTGGGCGTGCTCACCGCGGTCACCGGCGTCTCCGGCTCCGGCAAGTCCACCCTGGTCAACGACATCCTGTACACCCACCTCGCCCGCGAGCTGAACGGCGCGCGCAGCGTCCCCGGCCGCCACACCCGGGTGGACGGCGACGACCTGGTGGACAAGGTGGTGCACGTCGACCAGTCGCCGATCGGCCGCACCCCGCGGTCCAACCCGGCCACGTACACCGGCGTCTTCGACAACGTCCGCAAGCTCTTCGCCGAGACGATGGAGGCGAAGGTCCGCGGCTATCTGCCCGGCCGCTTCTCCTTCAACGTCAAGGGCGGCCGCTGCGAGAACTGCTCGGGCGACGGCACCATCAAGATCGAGATGAACTTCCTCCCGGACGTGTACGTACCGTGCGAGGTCTGCCACGGTGCGCGCTACAACCGGGAGACCCTCGAGGTGCACTACAAGGGCAAGTCCATCGCCGAGGTGCTGGACATGCCGATCGAGGAGGCGCTCGACTTCTTCGAGGCGGTGCCCGCCATCGCCCGCCACCTGCGCACACTCAACGAAGTCGGCCTCGGATACGTCCGGCTCGGCCAGCCCGCGCCGACACTCTCCGGCGGCGAGGCCCAACGGGTCAAGCTCGCCTCCGAGTTGCAGCGGCGTGCCACCGGCAGCACCGTCTACGTCCTCGACGAGCCGACCACCGGCCTGCACTTCGAGGACATCAGCAAGCTGATCAAGGTGCTCTCCGGGCTGGTCGACAAGGGCAACACCGTGATCGTCATCGAGCACAACCTCGATGTGATCAAGACCGCCGACTGGGTGGTGGACATGGGCCCCGAGGGCGGCAGCGGCGGCGGGCTGGTGGTCGCCGAGGGCACCCCGGAGCAGATCGCGGGCGTCCCGGCCAGCCACACCGGCAAGTTCCTGCGGGACATCCTCAGTCCGGAAGCGGTCAGCGACGCGGCCGTGCCGGCGCCGCGCAAGCGCGCCCCGGCGAAGAAGACCGCCGCGGCGAAGACAGCGGCGGCGAAGACCACCCCCGCCAAGAAGACCGCGGCGCCCCGCAAGCGGGCCGCCAAGGCGTAGGACCACCGGCGGATGGACCCGGTCGGGCGCGCACGGCATGCCGTGGCGTGGGCGCCCGGCGGCGGGCCGTAAGGTACCGACCGCAAGACCGGCCACATCCCGCACCTGGAGCACCCCATGTCCACCGAACTGCCCGCCACCCGCAGGACCGTTCTCCGCGGCGCGGCCCTGGCCGGCGCCGTCGGCGCCGCCGAGGTCGGCCTCAGCGCCTGCGGCGGCAAGAAGAGCGACTCCGCGGACGGGCCGACCAAGCAGGTGGACCTCGGCGCCGCCACCGCGGTGCCGGTCGGCGGCGCCAAGCTCTACCGCGAGGACAAGGTGCTGGTGTCGCAGCCGAGCAAGGGCACCTTCAAGGCGTTCAGCGCGGTCTGCACCCACCAGGGCTGCGTGCTCGACACGGTGGACGGCACCACCGCGTCCTGCCCCTGCCACGGCAGCGAGTTCAACGCCGAGACCGGCGCCGTGGTGCGCGGCCCGGCCGACAAGGCCCTGCCGGCCGTCGACGTCAAGGCGGCCGGCGGCCGCCTGACCGCAGGCCCCGGGGCCTGACCTCCCCACGCGTCCGGATCGTCCCGGGACCGTCAGGCCCCGACAGTAGGGTGGAAGGCATGGCAGACCCCAGCAGCTACCGACCGAAGCCGGGCGAGATCCCCGACTCCCCAGGGGTCTACAAGTTCCGGGACGAGCACCGCCGGGTGATCTACGTCGGCAAGGCGAAAAGCCTGCGCCAGCGCCTGTCGTCGTACTTCCAGGACATCACCCACCTGCACCACCGCACGGCCACCATGGTCACCACCGCTGCCTCCGTGGAGTGGACGGTGGTCTCCACCGAGGTCGAGGCGCTCCAGCTGGAGTACTCCTGGATCAAGGAGTTCGACCCGCGGTTCAACGTCAAGTACCGCGACGACAAGAGCTACCCCTCGCTCGCGGTGACGATGAACGAGGAGTTCCCGCGGGTCCAGGTGATGCGCGGGCCCAAGCGCAGGGGCGTGCGCTACTTCGGGCCGTACGCCCACGCCTGGGCGATCCGCGAGACCGTCGACCTGCTGCTGCGGGTCTTCCCGGTCCGCACCTGCTCCGCCGGGGTGTTCAAGCGCTCCGCGCAGATCGGCCGGCCCTGCCTGCTCGGCTACATCGGCAAGTGCTCCGCGCCCTGCGTCGGCCGGATCAGCCCGCAGGACCACCGCGAACTCGCCGAGGAGTTCAGCGACTTCATGGCCGGCCACACCGGCACCTACCTGCGCCGGCTGGAGCAGCGCATGAAGGACGCGGCCGCCGCCATGGAGTACGAGCAGGCGGCCCGGCTGCGCGACGACATCGAGGCGCTGCGCCGCGCCATGGAGAAGAACGCGGTGGTGCTCGCCGACGCCACCGACGCCGACCTGATCGCCGTCGCCGAGGACGAACTCGAAGCGGCCGTACAGATCTTCCACGTCCGCGGCGGCCGGGTGCGCGGGCAGCGCGGCTGGGTCACCGACAAGGTCGAGGCGGTCGACACCGCGGGCCTGGTCGAGCACGCGCTCCAGCAGCTGTACGGCGACGAGCTGGGCGACGCCGAGCAGTCCGGCGGCAGCGGCGGCGTACCCAAGGAGGTGCTGGTCCCCGCGCTGCCCGAGCCGACCGAGCCGGTGGCGCAGTGGCTGGCCGAGCGGCGCGGCTCGCACGTCAGCCTGCGGGTGCCGCAGCGCGGCGACAAGAAGGACCTGATGGCCACCGTGCAGCGCAACGCGCAGCAGGCGCTGGCCCTGCACAAGACCAAGCGCGCCTCGGACCTGACCACCCGCTCCCGCGCACTGGAGGAGATCGCCACCGCCCTCGACCTCGACACCGCTCCGCTGCGGATCGAGTGCTACGACATCAGCCACCTCCAGGGCGACGACGTGGTCGCGTCCATGGTGGTCTTCGAGGACGGCCTCGCCCGCAAGAGCGAGTACCGCCGCTTCCAGATCAAGACGTTCGCCGGGCAGGACGACGTCCGGTCCATGCACGAGGTGATCACCCGCCGGTTCCGCCGCTACCTCCAGGAGAAGCAGCGCACCAGCGAGTGGGAGGAGCATGAGGAGGACGGACCGGCCGCCGCGGCGGACGGGGGCGGGCCGCTGGGGGACGGGCCGGCGTTCGAGGGCGCCGAGGCCGCGGACGAGGGCGGCTCGGGGCCGGTCGACGGGCCGATCGACCCGGACACCGGCCGCCCCCGCAAGTTCGCCTATCCGCCGCAGCTGGTCGTGGTCGACGGCGGCCGGCCGCAGGTCGCCGCCGCGAGCCGGGCCCTGGCCGAGCTCGGCATAGACGACGTGGCGGTCTGCGGGCTGGCCAAGCGGCTGGAGGAGGTGTGGCTGCCGGGCGAGGACGACCCGGTGATCCTGCCGCGCACCAGCGAGGGCCTGTACCTGCTCCAGCGGGTGCGCGACGAGGCGCACCGCTTCGCCATCGCCTACCAGCGCAGCAAGCGCTCCAAGTCGATGAAGGCCGGCGCCCTGGACACCGTGCCCGGGCTCGGCGCCACCCGCAGGCAGGCCCTGCTCAAGCACTTCGGCTCGCTGAAGCGGCTGCGGGCGGCGACCGTGGCGGAGATCTGCGAGGTGCCGGGGATCGGCCGCGTCACGGCCGAGACGGTCGTCGCCACGCTGGCCGCCGCCGCGCCCGGCGGGCCCGCGGTGAACACGGCGACCGGCGAGATCATCGAGGACAGCGACGTACGGCCCGCCGGGCCCGTGGAAGAACCGTCCGACCATCGGGGGAAGAGCAGATGAGCGACCAGGAAGAACCGAGGACCGGGCTGCCGAACGCGGCCGCCGCCGACGAACGGGCCGGCGGACACGCCCATGACCAGGGCGCGCCTGGCGGCCGTACCCATGACCGCACCGACCGCACCGGCCGCACCGACCGCACCGGCGGCACCGGCGGCACCGATGACAACCGTACGATCGACGACGTCCGCACCACCGACGGGGACCGCACCATCGAAGCGCACCGCAGCGACCACGGCACCGACCAGCCCGGCAGCGCCCCCGGCGAGGCCGGGGCCGGCGGGGAGTCCGGCGCGGCCATCCCCGAACTCGTGATCATCTCCGGCATGTCCGGGGCCGGCCGCAGCACCGCGGCCAAGTGCCTGGAGGACCTCGGCTGGTTCGTCGTGGACAACCTGCCGCCCGCCCTCATCCCCACCATGGTCGACCTCGGCGCCCGCTCCCAGGGGAACGTGGCGCGGATCGCCGTGGTGGTCGACGTCCGCGGCCGCCAGTTCTTCGACAACCTGCGCGAGTCGCTCGCCGACCTCGCCACCAAGGGCGTCAAGCGCCGGGTGATCTTCCTGGAGGCGTCCGACGACGCGCTGGTGCGCCGCTTCGAGTCGGTGCGCCGCCCGCACCCCCTCCAGGGCGCCGGCCGGATCGTGGACGGCATCGCGGCCGAGCGCGACCTGCTGCGCGAACTGCGCGGCGACGCCGACCTGGTGATCGACACCTCCAGTCTCAACGTGCACGAACTGCGCGCCAAACTCGACGCGCAGTTCGCCGGTGAGGAGGAGCCGGAACTCCGGGCCACCGTCATGTCGTTCGGTTACAAGTACGGGCTGCCCGTCGACGCCGACCTGGTGGTGGACTGCCGCTTCCTGCCCAACCCGCACTGGGTGCCGGAGCTGCGGCCCTTCACCGGGCTCAACGACGAGGTCGCCACGTACGTGTTCAACCAGCCCGGCGCCAAGGAGTTCCTCGACCGGTACGCCGAGCTGCTGCACATCATCGCGGCGGGCTACCGGCGCGAGGGCAAGCGCTATGTGACCATCGCCGTCGGGTGTACCGGCGGCAAGCACCGCAGCGTGGCGATGTCGGAACGGCTCGCGGCGCGGCTGGCGGCGGACGGAGTGGAGACGGTGACCGTGCACAGGGACATGGGGCGCGAGTGATCATGACGGGTAGGCGGCGGCGCCGCGGCGGCAAGGACGCCGCGCCGGGCCGCCGGTCCGGGGTACCGCCGAAGGTGGTCGCCCTGGGCGGCGGCCACGGCCTGTCCGCCTCCCTGGCCGCGCTGCGCCGGATCACCGGCGACCTCACCGCGGTGGTCACGGTCGCCGACGACGGCGGTTCCAGCGGGCGGCTGCGCGCGGAGATGGGCGTGCTGCCCCCAGGCGACCTGCGCAAGGCGCTGGCCGCGCTGTGCGGCGACGACGAGTGGGGGCAGACCTGGTCGCGGGTGCTCCAGCACCGCTTCGTCAGCGGCGGGGACCTGCACGGGCACGCGGTGGGCAACCTGCTGATCGTCGCGCTGTGGGAGCAGTTGAAGGACGAGGTGGCCGCCCTGGAGTGGGTGGGCCGGCTGCTGGGCGCGCACGGCCGGGTGCTGCCGATGTCGGCGGTGCCGCTGGAGCTGGAGGCGATCGTCCGCGGCCACGACCCGGCGCGGCCCGACACCGTCTCGACCGTACGCGGGCAGGCCACGGTCGCGCTGACGCCCGGCGAGGTGCAGCAGGTGCAGCTGGTGCCGGCCGACCCGCCGGCGGTGCCGGAGGCGGTGCAGGCGGTGATGGACGCCGACTGGGTGGTGCTCGGCCCGGGTTCGTGGTTCTCCTCGGTCATTCCGCACCTGCTGGTACCGGAGTTGGCCGACGCGCTGGCGCAGACCAGGGCCAGGCGGGTGCTCACGCTCAACCTCGCGCCGCAGCCGGGAGAGACCGAAGGTTTTTCTCCGCAGCGTCACTTGGAGGTTTTGGGCCGACACGCCCCTAAACTCACCATCGACGTGGTTCTCGCCGACGAAGCCGCCGTACCCGATCGGGACAGCCTGGAACAGGCCGCCCAGAAGTTGGGCGCTACGGTCGAACTGGCCCGGGTCGCCGCCCCCGACGGGCCGCGGCACGACCCCGAGTCGTTGGCGGCCGCGTATGACCGGATTTTTCGTATGCGTGGAAGGATCGGCCCATGGCGATGACGGCAGCGGTGAAGGACGAGATCTCCCGGCTCCCCGTCACCCGGACCTGCTGCCGCAAGGCGGAGGTCTCGTCGATCCTGCGCTTCGCGGGCGGCCTGCACCTGGTGAGCGGCCGGATCGTGATCGAGGCGGAGCTCGACACCGGTATCGCGGCGCGCCGGCTGCGCAAGGACATCCTGGAGATCTTCGGGCACGCCTCGGACCTGGTGGTGATGGCGCCGGGCGGGCTGCGCCGCGGCAGCCGGTACGTCGTGCGGGTGGTGGCCGGCGGCGACCAGCTGGCCCGGCAGACGGGGCTGGTCGACGGGCGCGGCCGCCCGATCCGCGGGCTGCCCCCGCAGGTGGTCTCCGGGGCGACCTGCGACGCGGAGGCGGCCTGGCGCGGCGCGTTCCTGGCGCACGGCTCGCTCACCGAGCCCGGCCGCTCGTCCTCTCTGGAGGTGACCTGCCCCGGGCCGGAGGCGGCGCTCGCACTGGTCGGCGCGGCGCGCCGGCTGCAGATCCCGGCGAAGGCCCGCGAGGTGCGCAACGTGGACCGCGTCGTCGTCCGTGACGGTGACGCGATCGGCGCGCTGTTGACGCGGCTGGGTGCCCACGACTCGGTGCTGGCGTGGGAGGAGCGCCGGATGCGGCGCGAGGTGCGCGCGACCGCGAACCGGCTCGCGAACTTCGACGACGCGAATCTGCGCAGGTCCGCGCGGGCCGCGGTCGCCGCCGGCGCCCGGGTGCAGCGCGCGCTGGAGATCCTCGGGGACGACGTGCCCGAGCACCTCGCCGCCGCGGGCCGACTGCGGATGGACCACAAGCAGGCGTCGCTGGAGGAGCTGGGGTCGCTGGCCGAGCCGCCGCTGACGAAGGACGCGGTGGCCGGGCGCATCCGGCGGCTGCTGGCGATGGCCGACAAGCGCGCGTCCGACCTGGGCATGCCCGGCACCGAGGCGAACCTCACCGAGGAAATGGTCGGCTGAGTCCCGTCCCTCCTCCCGGGCGCGGATGCTCCGGCCGCCCGGCCCCGGCGTGTTGCCGCGGTGTGGCCGCGACGTGGCTTGCCGATGTCACCTCGTACACGTCGGGGAGGTAGGGTCGTGGGTGGTCGGGGACATCCCATATTTCGCAGCCGGAGAGGGACTCCGGCGACTGAGCGAGGAGATCGGTTCGTGACGATCCGGGTAGGCATCAACGGCTTTGGCCGCATCGGTCGTAACTTCTTCCGCGCCATCCTGGAACAGGGTGCGGACGTCGAGATCGTGGCTGTCAACGACCTGGGTGACACCGCCACCACGGCGCACCTGCTGAAGTACGACACGATCCTCGGGCGCCTGAAGGCCGAGGTCACGCACACCGCCGACACGATCACCGTGGACGGCCACACCATCAAGGTGCTCGCCGAGCGCGACCCCGCCGCCATCAAGTGGGGCGAGCTGGGCGTGGACATCGTGATCGAGTCCACCGGCATCTTCACCAAGGCCGCGGACGCGGGCAAGCACCTGGCCGGCGGCGCCAAGAAGGTCATCATCTCCGCGCCCGCCACCGACGAGGACATCACGATCGTGATGGGCGTCAACCAGGACGCGTACGACCCGGCCGCGCACCACATCATCTCCAACGCCTCCTGCACCACCAACTGCGTGGCGCCGATGGCGAAGGTGCTGCTGGAGAACTTCGGCATCGTCAAGGGCCTGATGACGACGGTGCACGCGTACACCAACGACCAGCGCATCCTGGACTTCCCGCACAAGGACCTGCGCCGCGCCCGCGCCGCCGCGGAGAACATCATCCCGACCACCACGGGTGCCGCCAAGGCCACCGCGCTGGTCATCCCGGAGCTGGCCGGCAAGCTGGACGGCATGGCCATGCGCGTGCCCGTCCCGACCGGCTCGGTCACCGACCTGGTGGTGGACCTGGAGCGCGAGGTCACCAAGGACGAGGTCAACGCCGCCTTCCAGAAGGCCGCCGAGGGCCAGCTCAAGGGCCTGCTGGAGTACACCGAGGACCCGATCGTCTCCTCGGACATCGTCAACACCCCGGCGTCGTGCACCTTCGACTCGAAGCTGACCATGGTGCAGGGCGGCAAGACCGTCAAGATCGTCGGCTGGTACGACAACGAGTGGGGCTACTCCAACCGCCTGGTGGACCTCGCGGTCTTCGTCGGCGGCCGGCTCTGAGGCACGCCGGAACCGCGGCCGCGTAGCCGTTTCCGTCAGCCACCGCACCGCGATGCGAGCGACAGGGTCCGGACGAGCGCGATGACGCGCCGTCCGGGCCCTGTTCGCGTGGCGTCAGGTGCCGGACCTACTCACAGGAGACCCGACAGATGAAGACGATCGACGACCTGATCGCCGAGGGGCAGGTCGAGGGCAAGCGGGTGTTCGTCCGCGCCGACCTCAACGTGCCGCTGGACGGCGCGACCATCACCGACGACGGCCGTATCCGGGCCGCCGTGCCGACCATCGCCAAGCTCGCCGAGTCCGGCGCCACGGTGATCGTCGCCTCGCACCTGGGCCGCCCCAAGGGCGCGCCCGACCCGAAGTTCTCGCTCGCCCCGGTCCGCGACCGGCTCGCCGAACTCCTGGGCGGCCAGGTGTTCTTCGGTACCGACACGGTCGGCGACCGGACCCGGCAGGCGCTGGCGGGCGCCGCCGCCGGCGACGTGGTGCTGCTGGAGAACCTGCGCTTCTTCCCCGGCGAGACCAGCAAGGACGACGCCGAGCGCGGCGCCTTCGCCGACCAGCTCGCCGCCCTCGCCGACACGTACGTGGGCGACGGCTTCGGCGCGGTGCACCGCAAGCACGCCTCGGTCTACGACCTGCCGGCCCGGCTGCCGCACGCGGCCGGCGGCCTGATCGCGACCGAGGTCGGGGTGCTGAAGAAGCTCACCGAGGACGTCTCCCGCCCGTACGCGGTGGTGCTCGGCGGCTCGAAGGTCTCCGACAAGCTCGGCGTCATCGACCACCTGCTGGAGAAGGCCGACCGCATCCTGGTCGGCGGCGGCATGGTCTTCACCTTCCTCAAGGCCCAGGGCCACGAGGTCGGCAAGAGCCTGCTGCAGGAGGACCAGCTGCCGGTCGTCACCGAGTACCTCCAGCGGGCGAAGGCCAAGGGCGTGGAGTTCGTGCTGCCGGTCGACGTGGTCGGCGCCACCAGCTTCCCGGACCTGGCGACGAAGGCCCCCGCGGACCCGGTCACCGCGCCGGTGGACGCCATCCCGGCCGACGTGATCGGCCTGGACATCGGCCCGGAGTCGCGCAAGCTGTTCGCCGCCAAGCTCGCCGACGCGTCGACGATCTTCTGGAACGGCCCGATGGGTGTCTTCGAGCACCCCGACTTCGCCGACGGCACCCGCGCGGTGGCGCAGGCGCTGGTCGACAGCCCCGCGTTCAGCGTGGTCGGCGGCGGCGACTCGGCCGCGGCCGTCCGCATCCTCGGCTTCGACGAGAACGCTTTCGGCCATATTTCCACCGGCGGCGGCGCCAGCCTGGAATACCTCGAAGGCAAGACCCTGCCCGGCCTTTCCGCTTTGGAGAACTGAAGACCGATGAGTGAGCAGAGCACCCGCACCCCGCTGATGGCGGGCAACTGGAAGATGAACCTCAACCACCTCGAGGCCATCGCGCACGTCCAGAAGCTCGCTTTCGGCCTCACCGACAAGGACCACGACGCGGTCGAGGTCGCCGTCCTGGTGCCCTTCACCGACCTGCGCTCCGTGCAGACCCTGGTGGACGGCGACCGGCTGCGGATCAAGTACGGCGCGCAGGACGTGTCCGCGCACGACCACGGCGCGTACACCGGTGAGATCTCCGGGCCGATGCTGTCCAAGCTGAAGTGCTCCTACGTCGCGATCGGCCACTCCGAGCGCCGCCAGTACCACGGCGAGGACGAGGAGGTCGTGAACGCCAAGGTGAAGGCCGCCTTCGCGCACGGCCTGACCCCGATCCTGTGCGTCGGCGAGGGCCTGGACGTCCGCAAGGCCGGCAACCAGGTCTCCCACACCCTTGCGCAGCTCGACGGCGCCCTGAAGGACGTCCCCGCCGACCAGGCGGCCCGGATCGTCGTCGCCTACGAGCCGGTGTGGGCGATCGGCACCGGCGAGGTGGCCACCCCCGAGGACGCCCAGGAGGTCTGCGGGGCGATCCGCGGCCGGCTCGCCGAGCTGTACGACCAGGAGCTGGCCGACGGCGTCCGCATCCAGTACGGCGGCTCGGTCAAGGCCGGCAACGTGGCCGCGATCATGGCCCAGCCGGACGTGGACGGCGCCCTGGTGGGCGGCGCCGCGCTGGACCCGGAGGAGTTCGTGCGGATCGTGCGCTTCCGCGACCAGTGACGGACCGGTGAAGTCAGGGGTCCGGTGAAGTACCCTGTCGGGGCCGGAGTGGTGTGATCGCACCGCGTCCGGCCCCGCGCCGTAATCGTGTGGTGCCGTCATGTAGCCGAGAGAGTTGGTCCAGCCGTGGTCATCGGGTTCTCCATCGCCCTCATCATCTTCAGCCTGCTGCTCCTGCTGCTCGTGCTCATGCACAAGGGGAAGGGCGGCGGCCTGTCGGACATGTTCGGCGGCGGCATGCAGTCGTCCGTCGGCGGTTCGTCGGTGGCCGAGCGCAACCTCGACCGGATCACCGTGGTGATCGGCCTGCTGTGGTTCGCGTGCATCGTCGCCCTGGGCATCGTGATGAAGACGAACAACTAGTCGCCGCCGCACGGCTCCTGCCCGTCCGACTCGCGCGGGTGGCGCATAAGGCCCGTCCGACTACCGCCGGTTCCAGGCGAATTGACGCCGCGTCGTGAAGACGACTTGTCCGCGACTTATCATGGACGCGCGTCTTGGGATACGGTGCCCTTTCCCGCCAGGTGCGGGGGCGAACCGGTCTCCGTCAAGTGGACGACCTCGCAGCACCATCACGCAGGGAGTTACGACCGTGGCAAGTGGCAACGCGATCCGTGGCAGTCGGGTCGGAGCGGGGCCGATGGGAGAGGCCGAGCGCGGCGAGTCCGCGCCGCGCCTGCGCATCTCCTTCTGGTGCTCCAACGGGCATGAGACCCAGCCGAGTTTCGCCAGCGACGCGCAGATCCCGGAGACCTGGGACTGCCCGCGCTGCGGCTTCCCGGCCGGGCAGGACGAGGAGAACCCGCCGGCACCGCCGCGCACCGAGCCGTACAAGACGCACCTCGCGTACGTACGCGAGCGCCGCTCGGCCGCCGACGGCGAGGCGATCCTCGCGGAGGCGCTGGCGAAGCTCCGGGGCGAGATCTAGCCCCCGGGCCGCTCCTGTCCGTCTCGGACCCGCACGTCCCGCCCCCGGCCGCCGGGCCGGCTCAGCTTCCTGAGCCCGCCCGGCGGCCGGGGGTTTTCCGTGCGCTGTGGGTCGCCCCGAGGTGCGCGGTCAGCGCGATGGACGCGGTCGCCCGCTCGTAGGTGAGCTGCGCGACGCGGGCGTACAGGCAGTCCACGATCAGCAGCACCGAGTGGCGGGTGCCGAAGTTGCCGCGCCGGAAGCTGGTCTCGCCGGAGAACGACGTCAGGCGGACGTCGGCGGCCTGCGCGATGGGCGAGCGCGGGTCGCCGGTGACGGCCACGGTCGCCGCGCCCCGCTCCGCGGCCGTCCGCAGCGGCTCCAGGACCTCCCGGGTGGCGCCGGAGTGGGAGACGGCCACCACGGCGTCGGAGGGCGTCAGCAGGGCCGCCGAGGTCGCCGCGGCGTGCACCTCGGTCCAGGCGTGGGCGGCGCAGCCGATGCCGAAGAGCCGGGCCTGCGTCTCGTGGGCCACGATGCCGGAGCCGCCGACCCCGTAGACGTCGATCCTGCGGGCCCGTGCCAGGGCCTGTGCGGCGCGTTCCAGCGCCTCCCGGTCCAGTTGCTCGGCGGTGTGCCGCAGGGCCCGCAGATCGGCCTCGGCGACCACGCCGATGACCTGCTCCAGGTCGTCGTCCGGCCCGATCCGCGGGCCGAGCGGGGCCGTGCGCGGCTCGGCAGCCGTACGCCCCTGCTCCTGCGCCAGCTCGATCAGCAGCTGCTGGTAGGACTCCAGGCCCAGCGCCCGGCAGAAGCGGGTCACCGTCGCCTGCGAGGTGCCGGTGCGGCGCCCCAGCTCCGCCGCGGAGCCGTGGGTGGCCGCGGCCGGGTCGGCGAGCACCAGCTCGCCGACCTTGCGCAGCGACCCCGACATCCGGGGGAGTTCGGTGCGGATCAGTGCGGTGATCATGACGACCCGTCCCGTCGGGGTTGTGCGCCGGTGAATCCTTCAACCACGATGCGTGGTGATGACGGAAATCTACAGCCACCCGGTGGGCGGCGGCAGCGGTGCCGGGGCGGCGGGCCGGCCGCCCCTGGTCGTGGGTATCGACGCGGGCGGCACCCGCAGCCGGGCGTGCCTGGCCGAGGGCGGGCCCGGCGGCCGGGTGCTGGGCCGGGGCACCGGCGGGCCCGGCAACGCGCTGAGCGTCGGCCGCGCCGACCTGACCCGCCACCTCGCCGCGGCCGTGGGCGAGGCGCTCGCGGAGGCCGCCTCCGCCCCGCGGTGGCGCGCGGACGGTGGCGAGCTGCGCGGCCGGGTCGGCGCGGCGTTCGGCGGGTTCGCGGGCGCGGCGCCGGGGGCGGGGCCGGAGCGCGGGGCGGAGCTGGCCGTGTCCTGCCTGCGCGACGCGCTGGCCGCGCACGGGATCACCGGGGTGCCGGTCGGCATCGGCGGCGACACCGAGGTGGCGCTGGCGGCGGCGCCGGGGGCGCCCGCCGACGGGTTGGTGCTCATCGCGGGCACCGGCGCGATCGCGGCGCGGCTGGCCGGGGGCCGCAGTGCGGCGGTCTCCGACGGCCACGGCTGGCTGCTCGGCGACGAGGGCAGCGGGTTCTGGCTGGGCAACCGCGCGGCCCGGGCGGCGCTGGAGGCGCTGGACGGCCGCGGCCCGTGGACGGCGCTGGTGCCGCGGGTGGTGGCGCACTTCCTGGGCGGGCCGGGCGGTGCGGGGGACACCGCAGGCGGTGAGGGGAGCCGGGGCGGCGGTGAGGGGAGTGCGGGCGGCGAGGAGTTGCGGCGGGCCCTGGCGGTGGGGCCGGCGAGCGACCCGGTGGCGCGCCATCTGCTGGGCGAACTCGTCGTCACGCGGGCCTACGCGCAGGCGCCGGCCCGGCTGGGCGCGCTGAGCCCGGCCGTGGTCGAGGAGGCGGCGGGCGGCGACGCGGTGGCGCGGGGCCTGCTCGACACCGCGGCCGGGCTGCTCGCGGCGACGGTGCGCTCGCTCGGTCCGCGGCCGGGCGAGCCGCTGGTGGTGACCGGCGGGCTGCTGGGGCCAGGCGGGCCGCTGCTGGCGCGGGTGGCCGAGCGGCTGGCCGACCGCGGCTTGCGGGTCTTCCCGGTGGCGGACGGCTCCGCCGGTGCGGCGGCGCTCGCCCGCGGCCTGCTGTGAGGGTGCCTTGACGGCCGGCGGTGGCTCAATGTTTCATCGAGCCAGCACGCGGTTGGTTCGATCAACCAGAAGTTCGGGGCCTGGACCGCGGGTCGCAGTCGTCCGAGCAGCAGCACTTCCGCAGGAGGGACCCGGGCATGGCCGAGGGACAGATCAGCGCCGCGACGTTCGCCGACGAGAGCCGCGCGGCGGTGGAGCGCGCGATCGCCGCGAACGGGGAGTCCGTACCGGCCGCCGCCCGGCTGCTCGCCGACAGCGTGGCCGCCGACGGGGTGATCCACGGCTTCGGCACCGGCCACTCCCAGGCCACCGTGCTGGAACTGGTCGGCCGGGCCGGCGGCCTGATCCCCACCAACCGGATCGGCCTCGCGGACCTGGTGCTGCGCGGCGGCGAGGACCGCGCGGTCCTCGCCGACCCGCTGCTGGAGCGCTCGCCCGGCCTCGCCCGCCGGCTGTACGACCTGGCCACCCCGCGCCCGCAGGACGTCTTCGTGATCGTCTCCAACTCCGGGGTCAACAACTCGATCGTGGACATGGCGCTGCACGTCAAGGAGGCCGGCCACCGGCTGGTCGCGCTCACCTCGCTCACCCACACCCGCGCGGTGCCCGCCCTGCACGCCAGCGGCAGGCGGCTGGCCGACATCGCCGACGCCGTGCTCGACAACTGCGCCCCGGCCGGCGACGCGCTGCTGCCGCTGCCGTCCGGCGGCGCCCTGTGCGGGGTGTCCACGATCACCTCCGCGCTGCTGGTGCAGATGGTCGTCGCCGAGGCCGTCGGCCTGCTGACCGCCGAGGGCCACGACGCGCCCGTCTACGTCTCCGCGAACCTCCCCGGCGGCCACGAGCGCAACGCCGTACTGGAGGAGCGCTACGCCGGCCGCATCCACCGCGGCGGCTTCTGACCTGCGGCACCCGGGTGGGACGCGGCCGCCCGACGGCAGTTGCGCGGCATACCCGGGTGCCGGATCTCGTTCGGCGGCGGCATCAATTAGTTTGGGTGTCGCAGCGAGGACGAGGAGAAGTGGACTGATGTCCGAAACGAACACGCAGGGCACGCCCCGGCTCGACCAGCGCCCCGAATGGCACGCGCTCGCCAAGCACAGCGAGGAGCTGTCCGGCACCCATCTGCGGGACCTGTTCGACCGCGACCCCGACCGGGGCAGCCGCTACACCCTCCAGGTCGGCGACCTCCACCTGGACTACTCCAAGCAGCTCGTCACCGACGAGACGCTCCGGCTGCTGCGGGAACTCGCCGCGGCCACCGGGGTGTTCGAGCTGCGGGACGCGATGTTCGCCGGTGAGCGGATCAACGTCACCGAGAACCGCGCGGTGCTCCACACGGCGCTGCGCGCCCCGCAGTCCGCGACGATCGCGGTCGACGGGCAGAACGTGGTGCCGGCCGTGCACGCCGTGCTCTACAAGATGACGGTCTTCTCCGACCGGGTCCGCTCCGGCGAGTGGACCGGCCACACCGGCAAGCGGATCAGGAACATCGTCAACATCGGCATCGGCGGCTCCGACCTCGGCCCCGCCATGGCCTACGAGGTGCTGCGCGCCTACGCCGACCGCGACCTGACGGTCCGTTTCGTCTCCAACGTGGACGGCGCCGACCTGCACGAGGCGGTACGCGACCTGGACGCGGCCGAGACGCTGTTCATCATCGCCTCCAAGACCTTCACCACCATCGAGACCATCACCAACGCCACCTCCGCCAAGCAGTGGCTGCTCGGACAGCTCGGCGCCGGCGAGGAGGCGGTGGCCAAGCACTTCGTGGCGCTGTCCACGAACGCGGAGAAGGTCGCCGAGTTCGGCATCGACACGCAGAACATGTTCGAGTTCTGGGACTGGGTCGGCGGCCGCTACTCCTACGACTCCGCGATCGGCCTGTCGCTGATGATCGCCATCGGCGCCGAGGCGTTCCGCAGCATGCTGGCCGGCTTCCACCTCGTCGACGAGCACTTCAGGACCGCGCCCCCCGAGCACAACGTGCCGCTGCTGCTCGGCCTGCTCGGCGTCTGGTACGGCGGGTTCCACGACGCCCAGTCGCACGCGGTGCTGCCCTACAGCCACTACCTGAGCCGCTTCACCGCCTACCTCCAGCAGCTCGACATGGAGTCCAACGGCAAGTCCGTGGACCGCGACGGCAAGCCGGTGGACTGGCAGACCGGCCCGGTGGTGTGGGGCACGCCCGGCACCAACGGCCAGCACGCCTACTACCAGTTGCTGCACCAGGGCACCAAGCTGGTGCCCGCCGACTTCATCGGCTTCGCCCGGCCGCTGCCCGAACTCGGCCCGCTCGCCGGGCAGCACGACCTGCTGATGGCGAACTTCTTCGCGCAGACGCAGGCGCTGGCGTTCGGCAAGACGCCCGAGGAGGTGCGCGCCGAAGGGGTGCCCGAGGAGCTGGTGCCGCACAAGACGTTCCGCGGCAACCACCCCACCAGCACCATCCTGGCCACCGAGCTGACCCCGTCGGTGCTCGGCCAGCTCATCGCGCTCTACGAGCACAAGGTGTTCGTGCAGGGCGCGGTGTGGAACATCGACTCCTTCGACCAGTGGGGCGTCGAGCTGGGCAAGGTGCTCGCCAAGCGGGTCGAGCCCGCACTCACCGACGGCGCCGACGTGCCGGGCCTGGACCCGTCCACGAAGGCACTCGTGGCGAAGTACCGCGAGCTGCGCGGCCGCTGAGCCCACACGCGAAGGGCCCGGAACCGACGAACGGTTCCGGGCCCTTCGCGTCCTGCTCCCCGCGTCCTTACGACGAGGCCGCCGGATACAGCTCCGCGGGGATCTTCGCGGCCGCCGCGCGGTCCAGCAGCCACAGCGTGCGGGACCGGCCGTAGGCACCCGAGGCGGGCGCCTGGATCTCGCCCGGCGCGGACAGCGCGAGCGCGACCGCACCCGCCTTGTCCTCACCGGCGGCCAGCAGCCACACCTCCCGCGCCGAGCGGATCGCCGGGAAGGTCAGCGAGATCCGGGTCGGCGGCGGCTTGGGCGAGCCGTGCACCCCGATGACGGTGCGCACGGTCTCCCGGGTGCCGGGGTGCTCCGGGAAGAGCGACGCCACATGGGTGTCCGGGCCGACGCCCAGCATGAGGACGTCGAACGACGGCACCCGGGTGTGGTCCTCCGGACCGGCCGCGGCCGCCAGCTCCGTCGCGTAGGCCGCCGCGGCGGCCTCCACGTCGGACTCGTAGCCGCCGTCGGACGGCGCCATCGGGTGCACCCGCGCCGGGTCGAGCGGCACCGCGTCCAGCAGCGCCTGACGGGCCTGCGTGTAGTTGCGCTCCGGGTCCCCCTCGGGGAGGAACCGCTCGTCGCCCCACCACAGGTCCAGCCGCGCCCAGTCCACGGCGTCCCGCGCCGGGGAGTCGGCGAGGGCGGCCAGCAGACCGTTTCCGTTGCGCCCACCGGTGAGCACCACCGAGGCGGAGCCGCGGGCGGCCTGGGCGTCCACGATCTTCGTGATCAACCTGGCCGCGGCGGCCCGCGCCATCAGCTCCTTGTCCCGGTGGACGACCACCTGCGGCGTGCTCACTTCTGCGCCGCCGCCTTGCCCGAGCCGGACCCGGCCGCCGCCTTCTTGGCCGGGGTGGCCTTGGCCGCGCCGACCGGCTTGTCCGCGGCGGGGCCGCCGGACCGGGAGGAGCCGTTCGCCGCGACCGCGCCGTCGGAACCGTCGGAGTTCAGCAGGTGCTGCACGCCGAACTTGACGGTGGCGCGGTATATGTCGTCCGGGTCCAGCCGGCGCAGCTCCTCGGCGATCAGCTCCGCGGTCTCCCGCCGCTTGAGCGCCACATGGCGGTCGGGCTGACCCGGCACCGCCAGCTCCGCCAGCCCGCCCTCGGGACGGTCCAGGCAGATGTCGCCGTCGGAGGTGACCAGCCGCACCGCGGTCAGCCCCGGACCGCCTGTGACCTTCCGCTCCACCGGCACCCCGAGCCGGTCCGCCAGCCACAGGGCCAGCAGCTCGGCACTGGGGTTGTACGCCTCGCCCTCCACCGCGGCACTGCTGATCTTCCCGTGCTTCTGGTCGAGCGCGGCGGCCAGCATGGAACGCCACGGGGTGATCCGGGTCCACGCCAGGTCGGTGTCACCGGGCACATACGTCTTCGCCCGCAGCGCCAGCGAACCGACCGGGTCCTCGGCCGCGGCCGAGTCGGTGATCCGGCGCGCCGCCAGCCGGCCCAGCGGGTCCTCCGCGGCGTTCTCCGGGGACTTGTCCGGCCACCAGCACACCGCCGGGGCGTCCGGCAGCAGCAGCGGCAGGACCACCGACTCGGCGTGGTTGGCCAGCTCGCCGTGCATGCGCAGCACCACGGTCTCGCCGGTGCCCGCCTCGTCGCCGACCACGACCTCCGCGTCCAGCCGGGCCAGCGCCCGGTCCCGCGGGGAGCGGCCCGGCCGCTTGATGACGACCAGTATCCGGGAGGGGTGCTCCTTGGACGCCTCGTGCGCGGCCTTCAGCGCGTCATAGGCGCTGCCCTCGTCGGTGACGATGACCAGGGTCAGCACCATGCCGACCGCGGGGGTGCCGATCGCCCGTCGGGCCTCGATCAACCCGGCGTTGATCTTCGAGGACGTGGTGTCCGTCAGATCGATTCTCATGGCCTGCGCCAGCTCCTGCCGTCTTGTGCGAGCATCTCGTCCGCCTCGGTCGGGCCCCAGGTGCCGGACGCGTACTGCGCCGGCTTGCCGTGCTTGTCCCAGTGCTGCTCGATCGGGTCGAGGATGGTCCAGGACAGCTCGACTTCCTGGTGCCGCGGGAAGAGGTTCGCGTCACCGAGCAGCACGTCCAGGATGAGCCGCTCGTACGCCTCCGGGCTGGACTCGGTGAACGACTCGCCGTAGGCGAAGTCCATCGTGACGTCCCGCACCTCGGTGGAGGTGCCCGGCACCTTCGAGCCGAACCGCACGGTCACACCCTCGTCCGGCTGCACCCGGATGACCAGCGCGTTCTCGCCCAGCTCCTCGGTGGCGCCGGACTCGAACGGCAGGTACGGGGCCCGCTTGAAGACCACCGCGATCTCGGTGACCCGGCGGCCGAGCCGCTTGCCGGTGCGCAGGTAGAACGGCACACCCGCCCAGCGGCGGTTGTTGATCTCCAGCTTCACCGCGGCATAGGTGTCGGTCTTGGACTTGGGGTCGATGCCGTCCTCCTCCAGGTACCCGAGCACCTCCTCGCCGCCCTGCCAGGCGTGCGCGTACTGGCCGCGCACGGTGTACTTGCCGAGGTCGTCCGGGAGCACGACCGCGCCGAGCACCTTCAGCTTCTCCGCGGTCAGCGCCTTCGGGTGGAAGGAGCCGGGCTCCTCCATCGCGGTCAGCGCCAGCAGCTGGAGCAGGTGGTTCTGGATGACGTCCCGCGCCGCGCCGATGCCGTCGTAGTACCCCGCGCGGCCGCCGATGCCGATGTCCTCGGCCATGGTGATCTGCACGTGGTCGACGTACGACCGGTTCCAGATCGGCTCGTACATCGTGTTGGCGAAGCGCAGCGCCAGGATGTTCTGGACGGTCTCCTTGCCCAGGTAGTGGTCGATCCGGAAGACCTCGTTGGGCGGGAAGACGTCGTGCACGATCTGGTTGAGCTGCTGGGCGCTGGCCAGGTCGTGGCCGAACGGCTTCTCGATGACGGCGCGCCGCCAGGAGTCGCCGCTGCCCTGCGACAGGCCGTGCTTCTTCAGCTGCTGCACCACGTTCGGGAAGAACTTCGGCGGCACGGACAGGTAGAAGGCGAAGTTGCCGCCGGTGCCGCGCGCCTTGTCCAGGTCCTCGATGGTGGACTTGAGCTGCTCGAACGCCTTGTCGTCGTCGAAGTCGCCCTGCACGAACCGGCAGCCCTCGGCGAGCTGCTGCCAGACCTCCTCCCGGAAGGGGGTGCGCGCGTGCTCCTTGACCGCGTCGTGCACCTCCTGGGCGAAGTCCTCGTTCTCCCACTGGCGGCGGGCGAAGCCGACCAGCGCGAAGCCCGGCGGCAGCAGGCCGCGGTTGGCCAGGTCGTACACCGCCGGCATCAGCTTCTTGCGGGACAGGTCGCCGGTGACCCCGAAGATCACCAGGCCGGACGGGCCCGCGATGCGCGGCAGCCGCCGGTCCAGCGGGTCGCGCAGCGGGTTGCCGGCCGTCTGCGTCTCGTCGGTTGCCACCTCACGCCTCCGAAGGGGCGAGGCGCTCGAGTTCGGCCTTGGTGGAGTCCAGCAGTTCGTTCCAGGCCGCCTCGAACTTCTCCACGCCCTCGTCCTCCAGCACCTGCACCACGTCGTCGTACGACACGCCGACCGAGGCCAGCGCGTCGATGTCGGCCTGGGCCTGCGCGTAGTGGGCGCGCACCGTGTCGCCGGTGACCTCGCCGTGGTCGGCGGTCGCCTGGAGCGTCGCCTCCGGCATGGTGTTCACCGTGTTCGGCGCGACCAGCTCCGTGACGTACAGGGTGTCGGGGTAGGCCGGGTCCTTCACGCCGGTGGAGGCCCACAGCGGGCGCTGCTTGTTCGCACCCGCCCGCTCCAGCGCCGCCCAGCGGTCGGAGCCGAAGACCTCTTCGTACGCCTGGTAGGCCAGCCGGGCGTTGGCGACGGCCGCCTTGCCCTTGAGCGCCTTCGCCTGGTCCGAACCGATCTTCTCCAGGCGCTTGTCGATCTCGGTGTCCACCCGGGAGACGAAGAACGACGCGACCGAGTGGATCTCGGACAGGTCCAGGCCGGCCGCCTTGGCCGTCTCCAGGCCGGTCAGGTACGCGTCCATCACCGCGCGGTACCGCTCCAGCGAGAAGATCAGCGTGACGTTGACGCTGATGCCCTTGCCGATGACCTGGGCGATCGCGGGCAGGCCCGCCTTGGTCGCGGGGATCTTGATCAGCGTGTTCGGGCGGTCCACCAGCCACGCCAGCTGCTTGGCCTCGGCGACCGTGGCCTCCGTGTTGTGCGCCAGCCGCGGGTCGACCTCGATGGAGACCCGGCCGTCCTGGTGGTCGCTGGACTCGTAGACCGGGCGCAGGATGTCGGCCGCGTCGCGGACGTCCGCGGTGGTGATCATCCGCAGCGCCTCCTCGACGGTCAGCCGGCGCACGGCGAGGTCCCTGAGCTGTCCGTCGTACCCGTCGCCCTGGGAGATGGCCTTCTGGAAGATCGACGGGTTGGTGGTCACACCCACCACATGCTGCTGGTCGATGAGTTCGGCCAGGTTGCCGGACGTGATGCGCTTGCGCGACAGGTCGTCCAACCAGATCGCGACGCCTTCGTCGGAGAGGCGCTTCAGTGCGTCTGTCATGGGATCTGCATCTCCTGAAATGTTGTGTACGAGCGTCAGCGGTCTGCGGCGGCCAGAGATTCCCGTGCCGCGGCGGCGACGGCCTCGGCGGTGAAACCGAACTCGCGGAAGAGCAGCTTTCCGTCGGCCGAGGCGCCGTAGTGCTCGATGCTGACGATCCGGCCGGCGTCCCCGACGTACCGGTACCAGGTGAGGGCGATCCCGGCCTCGACCGCGACCCGCGCCTTCACCGAGGACGGCAGCACGCTCTCGCGGTACGCCTCGTCCTGCTCCTCGAACCACTCCACGCACGGCATCGAGACCACCCGGGTCGGGATGCCCGCGGCCTGGAGCTCCTCGCGCGCGCCCACCGCGAGCTGCACCTCGGAGCCGGTGCCGATCAGGATCACCTGCGCCGGGCCGCCCTCGGCCTCGAACATCACGTAACCGCCCCGGGCGGTGTCCTCGTGCACCGGGTAGGTCGGCACGCCCTGCCGGGTCAGCGCCAGGCCGTGCGGGGCGCCCTTGCCGATCTCCTTCGTCCAGCGCTGCTGGATCTCGCGCCAGGCGATCGCCGTCTCGTTGGCATCAGCGGGGCGCACCACGTTCAGCCCCGGGATGGCGCGCAGCGAGGCCAGGTGCTCGACCGGCTGGTGCGTCGGTCCGTCCTCGCCGACACCGATCGAGTCGTGCGTCCACACGTACGTCACCGGCAGGTGCATCAGCGCGGACAGCCGCACCGCGTTGCGCATGTAGTCGGAGAAGACGAGGAACGTGCCGCCGTAGACACGGGTGTTGCCGTGCAGCGTGATGCCGTTCATCTCCGCGGCCATGGAGTGCTCGCGGATACCGAAGTGCACGGTCCGGCCGTACGGGTCGGCGCCCGGCAGCGGGTTGCCGGCCGGGAGGAACGACGAGTTCTTGTCGATGGTGGTGTTGTTCGACCCCGCGAGGTCCGCGGAACCGCCCCACAGCTCGGGGATGACCTCGCCCAGCGCCTCCAGGACCTTGCCGGAGGCGGCACGCGTGGCCAGCGAGGCGCCGACCTCGAACTCCGGCAGCCGGTCCTGCCAGCCCGCCGGCAGCTCGGCCGCGGCGACGCGGTCGAACAGCTCGGCGCGCTGCGGGTTCGCGGTGCGCCAGGCGGCGAACGACTTCTCCCACTGCGCCCGCGCGTCCCGGCCGCGGTCGCCGACCGCGCGGGTGTGCGTGATCACCGCGTCGGACACCTCGAAGTGCTGCTCCGGGTCAAAGCCCAGCACCTCCTTGGTGGCGCGCACCTCGTCCTCGCCGAGGGCCGAGCCGTGCGCGGCGCCGGTGTTCTGCTTGTTCGGCGCGGGCCAGCCGATGATCGAGCGGACCGCGACGAACGACGGCCGCTCCGTCTCGGCCTTGGCCGCGACCAGCGCGGCGTGCAGCGCGTGCACGTCGAGGTCGCCGTTCTCCTTCGGGGCCACGCGCTGGACGTGCCAGCCGTACGCCTCGTACCGCTTGACGGTGTCCTCGGAGACGGCCGTCTCGGTGTCGCCCTCGATGGAGATGTGGTTGTCGTCCCACAGCAGCACCAGGTTGCCGAGCTTCTGGTGGCCGGCCATCGAGGACGCCTCGGCGGAGATGCCCTCCTGGAGGCAGCCGTCGCCGGCGATCGCCCAGACGGTGTGGTCGAAGGGGGAGGTGCCCGGCGCGGCGTCCGGGTCGAACAGCCCCCGCTCGTACCGCGCGGCCATGGCCATGCCCACCGCGTTGGCCACGCCCTGGCCGAGCGGGCCGGTGGTGGTCTCCACCCCGCGGGTGTGGCCGTACTCCGGGTGGCCGGGGGTCTTGGAGCCCCAGGTGCGCAGGGCCTCCAGGTCGGCCAGCTCCAGGCCGTAACCGGCGAGGTAGAGCTGCGTGTAGAGGGTCATGCTGGAGTGGCCCGCGGACAGCACGAAGCGGTCGCGGCCGGTCCAGTCCGCGTTCGCCGGGTCGTGCCGCATGATCTTCTGGAACAGCAGGTAGGCCGCGGGGGCCAGGCTCATCGCCGTGCCCGGATGGCCGTTCCCGACCTTCTGCACGGCATCCATGGCCAGGACACGGGCGGTGTCCACGGCCCGCTCGTCCAGATCGGTCCACTCGAGGTCTGTGGTCGTCGGCTGCTTGCTCACCCTGGGTCAGGGCTCCTCTCCACACAAAAGTTGAAAAGCGCCGGTGACTGGTGCCTACCCGACGTTGTCGAGCCTACCGCCGCAGCCGTACGAGCCTTCGACCACGCTGCTGCTTCTGTGGACAACTCCGTTCCCGGTGGCGGCCGGGCGGGGCCGGAGCGCGCGGGACACGCCCGGCGGCGCGGGCACCCCCGGCGGAAAGCCGGGTGTTCCCTACGTCTAGAGTGGCGTGGTACGCGCAGGGACCGTGGTCCGCCGCCGCATCGCGGCCGGTAGGCAGCCGGGACCTGCTGGTCTCATCTCTCGTGGGGTGTTCGTGACAGCCGTCGATTCCCGACCCGCCGGGGTCATCGGGACGGACCCGGGACCGGCGAACTCCGGGCACCGGCCGCCGCGCGCCCGGGTCATGGCGTTCGTGGAGCTGACCAAGCCGCGCATCATCGAACTGCTGCTCATCACGACCGTTCCGGTGATGTTCCTGGCAGCCGGCGGAGTGCCCAGCCTGTGGCGGGTGGTGGCGACCGTGGTCGGCGGCTACCTGTCCGCGGGCGGCGCCAACGCGCTGAACATGTACATCGACCGCGACATCGACGCGCTGATGCACCGCACCGAACAGCGCCCGCTGGTGACGGGGATGGTCTCGCCGCGCGAGGCGCTGGTCTTCGGCGTCGCGCTGTCGGCGGTGTCCACCGCGTGGTTCGCGCTGCTGGTCAACCCGCTCTCGGCGGCGCTGTCGCTGGCCGCGATCCTGTACTACGTCTTCGTCTACACGCTGTGGCTCAAGCGCCGTACCGCGCAGAACATCGTGTGGGGGGGTGTCGCGGGCTGCCTCCAGGTGTTCATCGGATGGTCGGCCGTGCGCAACGAACTCGGCTGGGCGCCCTTCGTGCTCTTCCTGGTCCTGTTCTTCTGGACCCCGCCGCACTACTGGCCGCTGTCGATGAAGGTCAAGGACGACTACGCGCGGGTCGGCGTGCCGATGCTGCCGGTCGTCGCGGGCAACCAGGTGGTCGCCCGGCAGATCGTCCTCTACAGCTGGGTCATGGTGCTCACCTCGCTCACCCTGTGGTGGCCGCTGGGCGACACCTCATGGTTCTACCCGGTGGTCGCGGGCCTGCTCGGCGCGTTCTGGCTGAAGGAGGCGCACGGCCTGCACGCCCGCGCCAAGGCCGGCGTCATGGGCGCGAAGCTCAAGGAGATGCGGCTCTTCCACTGGTCCATCACCTACGCCACGCTGCTCTTCGTCGCCGTCGCCATCGACCCCTTCCTCCACTAGCCCGCCTCTGGCAGATCCCCGCCCGGCCGGTAGGCCCCTGGAGCTTTGGCCCGGTCCCGGCGGGGGCCTCCCCGTGCCCCGCCGCCGAGGTCCCGGTGCCGGGCGCCCGGCCCGGGGTGGGCCGAGGGACCCGAAGCGCTCCTGGGGGACGCCGCGACGGCGTTCGCGGTGCGCCACCCCGGTGAGCGGGCTCTCGGCGACCGTCCACGGATCGCGCCGGCGGGCGCCGCCCCCACCGGCGCCCCCGCGCGGCGGCATCCCAGGACGCTGACGAGGCTTCACCTGCCGGTCCCGGCAGGACTGTTGCTTTGCGCGTCGCCAGCCCCCAAGATGTGCTGGTCTCATCGGGGAGCCCTTGGGGAGGTACGTGTGAGAAGACCGCGCATGCTGCGTGGCACGTTCGCGGCAGCACTCGCCGCGGTGGCGACGCTCGTGGCCGCCGGTACGGCTTCGGCGAATGTGACAACGTTGTCCAACAATCAGACAACGTTGTCATCCACCTCGGCGTCCACGCTGGTGTCCGATCCGGCGAGCTATGTGGACCCGCTCATCGGCACCGGCCGCGGCGGTTCCACCGTCGGCGAGATCAACGACTTCCCCGGGCCGTCCACGCCGTTCGGGATGATGCAGTTCTCGCCGGACACCTCCGGCTCGTACGCCGGCTACCAGTACCACGACGACCAGATCCGCGGCTTCAGCCTGGACCACGCCTCCGTCGGCTGCCGGGCCTTCGGCGACGTGCCGATCCTGCCGATCACCGGCAGCGTCGGCAGCGCGCCGTGGAACCTCACGGAGCACTTCACGCACACCGGCGAGACGGCCGAGCCCGGCTACTACGCGGTGAACCTCGACGCGTCGGGCGTGCGCGCCGAGCTGACCGCGTCGACCCGGACCGGCCTGGCGGCCTTCACCTTCCCCGCGGGCTCCGCAGCCGCGCAGCTGCTGGTCAAGGCCGGCGGCAGCCTCAACGGCGACAAGAGCGCGGACGTGCAGGTGGTCGGCGACCGCGAGGTCACCGGTTCGGCGACCACCGGCGACTTCTGCGGCAAGGGCAACGAGTACACCGTCTACTACGCGATCACCTTCGACCAGCCCTTCACCGCGCACGGCACCTGGGACGGCAAGACGGTGACCGCGGGCGGCGACTCCGCAAGCGCCGCCGGTGCCGGTGCCTACCTGACCTTCGGCGACGGCGGCAGCCGCACGGTGCGGGCCAAGGTCTCGATGTCGTACGTGTCGGTGGCCGGCGCGGAGGCCAACATGGCCGCGGAGGTGCCCGGCTGGGACCTGGACGCGCTGCACCAGCAGACCCGCGACGCGTGGTCGCAGATGCTGGGCAAGGTGCGGGTCGCGGGCAAGGACACCGACGAGCTGAAGACCTTCTACACCGCGCTCTACCACTCGCTGATGCACCCGAACACCTTCAACGACGCCGACGGCCGCTACATCGGCTTCGACGGCAAGGTGCGCACCCTGGCCAAGGGCCACGCCCAGTACACGAACTTCTCCGACTGGGACACCTACCGCTCGCTGGCCCCGCTCCAGGCGATGCTCTTCCCGCAGCAGGCCAGTGACATGGCCCAGTCGCTGGTCAACGACGCGGAGCAGGGCGGCTGGTGGCCGCGCTGGCCGCTGGCGAACGCGTACACCGGCCAGATGACCGGCGACAACTCGGTGCCCCTGATCGCGAACCTGTACGCGTACGGGGCGCGCGACTTCGACCTGAAGACGGCGCTGAAGTACCTGGTCAAGGGCGCGACCACGGTGGACTCCACCCCGGGCGCCTACCAGGAGCGGCCCGGCGTCCAGGAGTACGTCGCGCGCGGCTACGCGCCCAACGACGACGCCGCCAAGGGCGACCACGGGCACGTCGGCGCCTCGGAGACCCTGGAGTGGGCGATCGACGACTTCTCGATCGCGCAACTCGCCAAGGCCGCCGGGCAGAACACCGTGGCGAAGACCTTCACCCGGCGCGGCCAGAACTGGCAGAACATCCTCGACCCGGCGAGCGGCTACCTCGAACCGCGCGGCGAGGACGGCCGCTTCCCGGACGAGACCGGCTTCCAGACCCCCTCGGACGGCCAGTTCGGCCAAGAGGGCTACGACGAGGGCAACGCCGCCCAGTACAACTGGCTGGTCCCGCAGGACATGGCGGGCCTGATCGCCTCGATGGGCGGCCAGAGCGCGGCCGCCGACCGCCTCGACACCTTCTTCTCCCAGCTCAACGTGGGCCCCAACGCGCCCTACATGTGGGCCGGCAACGAGATCGACTTCGGTGTGCCGTGGGTCTACAACCAGGTCGGCCAGCCGTGGAAGACGCAGAAGACGGTGCGGGAGATCGCCACCACGCTCTTCAGCCCGACGCCCGACGGCGAGCCCGGCAACGACGACCTGGGGGCGCAGTCCTCCTGGTACGTGTGGGCGGCGCTCGGCCTGTACCCCGCGACACCGGGCACGGCCGACCTCACCGTGCACAGCCCGATGTTCCAGCGCGTGGTGCTGGACCTGCCGGGCAAGGCCAAGGACCTGGACATCCGCGCGCCCCAGGCGGCGGACGACGCGCCTTACGTCCGTAACCTCACGCTCGACGGGCACTCCTGGGAGCGCACCTACCTGCCGTCGTCAGTGGTCTTCAGCGGCGGGAGGCTGGACTTCACTCTGTCCACCACCCCCGACACGCACTGGGCCGCCTCGTCGGGCGACGCCTCGCCCTCCTACCGCACCGGCGAGCGCGACTTCCTCGCCACCGCGACCCCGAACCAGTCGGTGGTGGCGGCCGGCGGGTCCGCCGCGGACCTGACCGTCCACGTGCAGCGGCTGGCCGGACACCAGGGCTCCCTTTCGGTCAGCGCCTCGCCGCCCAAGGGCCTGAGCGTCACCCCCGCCGCCACCTCCGTCGCGCTGGACCGGAAGACCGGCACCGGCACCGTGAAACTGGCGGTCACGGCGGCCGCGGGCACCGCGGACGGCTACTACGAGGTGCCGCTGACCGTGCGCGGCAACGGCGCCGGGGTCGATCCGGTGCAGCTCAGCGCGATCGTGCTGGTGGCGGCGAAGGACAGCCTGGCCGCGGACTACGACAACACCGGCGCCACACCGGACAGCGACCACGCCGCCGGGGACCTCGACGGCAGCGGCAGCAGCTACTCCCGCGAGGCGCTGGCCGCGGCCGGTCTGGACGGCGGCGCCCGGGTGCAGGTGGCGGGGACGTCGTTCGTGTGGCCCGACGCGCCGGTGGGGCGCCCGGACAACGCGGTTGCCGACGGCCAGACCATCCGGCTCGGGGACAGCGCCAAGGACGCCACCCGCCTGCTGTTCGTGGGCTCGGCGACCAACGGGGACCAGCAGGCCACCGCCCAGGTGACGTTCACCGACGGCAGCACGGCGCAGGCCGACCTGTCCTTCGGCGACTGGGTCAAGCCCGGCGGCGGCTCGACGCCGGTGCTGGGGAACACCGTGGTGGCCACCACCGACCACCGCAACCAGTCCGGTGGCGACGGCGCGCCCGCGTACGTCTTCGCCACCACGCCGTTCGCGGTGCCGGACGGCAAGCAGGTGGCGAGCGTGACGCTGCCGGTCAACGGGAACCTGCACGTGTTCTCGGTGGGCCTGGGCTGAGTCGGCGCGCCTGGCAGACCCCGGCCGGTCGATGGTTCGGCGGAACCGTCGCCCGGCCGGTCCGCCCGGCGGGGATCGGACCCCTTGGCCGATCCCCGCCGGGCCTCGCTTCCGCCGGCCTCGCTCCTTCCGGCTCCTTCCGCACCCGGGTTACCGGTAAGTAGGGTGGGGGTATGGCTGAGAGCAAGGTGGACAACGACCCCCGGGCCGAGCGGCGCGTGCGGCGGCTGACCAGGGAGATCCAGGCGTTCGGGCGGGCCCACGGCGGCACACAGGCGCAGGTCGCGTACCTCGGCGAGCGCGGTGCCCGCATCGTGCTGGTGGGCGAGGACGGCGCGTGGGGCGACCTGGTCGCGCCGGAGTACGAGCTGGCGCGGCGGGCCGTGGACGCGTCGGGGGCGACCGTCCACGAGGCGTTCGACGGGGAGTTGGCCGCGAAGGTGCGGACAGGGCCGTACGAGTGGTCCCGGATGGCCGGCATCCAGCTCGGCGGGCGCGCGGGCGGCTGACGGCGCCCCTGCCCGTACGGCCCCGCGCCGGGTTGTCCCAGGGTGTTCCGCCGTCCGGCGGCGCTCCGGGCCCGCGGTCTGCCCGTCCGACGGGTCCGCTCCCTATCACCCCCCAGGTCGTTAGGCCCTGTGCGGGCCGCCCCCGGTGGCGGCGCGTGCGGGGGCCGGGGCCTGGTCGGGTCCGTGGACGTCGGACGGGACGGGGTGCGGGCGATGGCCGGCGCGGCGCAGGCACACCTGGTGGACGCGCACTGCCACGGGGTGTACCCGGGCGATCTGGGCCTCGGCTCCTTCGAGGCGCGGCTGCCGGGTGCCGCCGCCCCGGGCACCACGCTCTTCGACAGCCCCACCGGGTTCGCGCTGCGCCGCTGGTGCCCGCCGCTGCTGGGGCTGGAGGCCCACTGCGCGCCGGCCCGCTACCTCGCCCGGCGCCGCGAGCTGGGCGCCTACGAGGCGACGCGGCGGCTGCTGCGCGGCGCCGGGATCGCGGCGTACGTCCTGGACACCGGGGAGTGCGCGGAGCTGACCTCGCCGAAGGACCTCGCGGCGGCCGCGGGCGTGCCCGTACGGGAGACGGTGCGGCTCGAACCGCTCGCCCAGCAGGTCGCGGACACCTCCGGCACGGTCGGCGCGTTTCTGGCGAACCTCGCGGAGGCGGTGCACGGCGCCGCGGTCGGCGCGGCGGGCTTCTCCTGCTGCGGGGACGGGACCGCCGGGCCCGCCGGGCTGGACGCGGGCGGCGCGGACGCAGGGCCGCCCGGGCCGGCGGAGGTGCGGCAGGCGGCGGTGGCGTGGCTGTCCGCCCGTACGGTGGGGGCCCGGCCCGACCACCCGGTGCTGCTGCGGCACATCCGGTGGCACGCCGTGGCGACCGGGCTGCCGCTGCTGCTGCGGTACGGAGCCGGCGGGCGCGGGCCGTCGGCCGCCGGGCAGTTCCTGCGGGCCACCGCGGGGCTGGGTACCGAGGTCGTCCTGCTGCCGGGCGGGCCCCATGAGGCGGCGGCCGCCGATCTCGCGGCCGAACTCCCGCACGTCTACGTGGGCATCGGCCGGGACCCGGCCGCGGCGCTCGGGCGGACCCCCTTCGGCAAGGTGCTCTACGCGAGCGGCGCGGGCGGGCTGCCGGAGCTGGCCGTGACGGCGGCGAAGGGGTTCCTGGCGGAGCTGGGGCGGGCGGTGGCGGTGCGGGTCGCCTCGGGGGAGTGGTCGGCCGCGGACGGCTGCCATGTGGCGTCCCTGGTGGCGGCGGGCAACGCGCGGCGGCTGTTCCCGTTCGGGTGAGGGGCCGCCGGGCGGGGCGCCCCGGTCAGGCCGAACTGCCGCCCCCGGTCACGCCGAGATGCCGGACGCCGCCGACTTCGGCGCCTGCGCGGCCGCGGGCACCGTCTCGCCGGGCTCGGCGAAGGGGCGTTCGCGGAAGGAGAGCAGCACCCGCAGGACCGCGATCCACACCAGGCACGCCCCGAACATGTGCAGGTCCACCAGGGCCGCCGGCAGGTGCGTGAAGTACTGGACGTAGCCGATGACGCCCTGCCCCATCAGCACCAGGAACAGGTCGCGGACGCGGTGCTGGGGGCCGACCGGCGCGTCGACGGCGCGCAGCACGAACCACAGGGCGACGGTCAGGCCGACCACCACCCACGCGAAGTCCGCGTGCAGTTGCGCGATCGTCTTCCAGTCCACGTCGATCCGCCGCACCTTGTACGCGCCGCTGGACTCCCCGGGGTGCGGGCCGGCCCCGCTGACCAGGGTGCCGACCACGATGAGGACCGCGGAGGCGGCGGTGAGCAGCTGCCCGAGCTGCCGTACCGGCTTGCCGACCAGCGGGCGGGGCGAGGCGTCGCCCTCGCGCATGCGCAGCCAGGTGAGCGCCGCCACCGTGATCAGGGCCGCGGACAGCAGGAAGTGCAAGGAGACGACGTACGGGTTGAGCTTGGTGAGCACCGTCAGCCCGCCCCACACGGCGTTGAAGACGACCACCCAGAACTGGGCCCACGCCAGCCGGTACGGGCCGCGCCGCAGCGGTGCCTGCGCGCGGATCGCGATGATCGCCCAGCCGACGGTGGCGCACAGCACGTACGTCAGCATGCGGTTGCTGATCTCGATGGCGTGGTGGACGCCCATCTCGCTGGTGCCGAGCAGGCTGTCGCCGCTGCACGTCGGCCAGGTGGGGCAGCCCAGGCCGGAGGCCGTGACCCGGACCGCGCCGCCGGTGATCACGATCACCACGGACATCACCAGCGCCGCGAGCACGGCGCGGCGCACCAGTGCGGGGCGGGGCGTCCACCGGGCGGCGATGAAGGCGAGCGGGTTTCGCACGATGTCGGGCAGCTTCGGCACGCAGCCATGGTAGGCGCACCCTTTGTGCACGGATTCACGAGGGGTGCGAGGTGGGCCGTACATCCCGGGAAAAGCCCCGCAAGCCGGGCCTTGTACCCCTAGCATCGTGGGTGGGACCGATGGGGGAGGGGGCCCGGATGGCCGGGGAGCACCGTGACACCGTCAACCGCAGGCGGCTGCTGTACGGGGGCGCGGCGGCGGCACTGGCCGGGACCGGCACGGCGGCCTGGGCGAGCGGGGCGTGGGACGCGCCCGCGGCCGGGGCGGCCTCCCGGGAGCACCCCGGGTACGCCGACGTGGTGGCCGACTTCGGCGCCAAGGGCGACGGCACCACCGACGACAGCGCCGCGTTCGAGGCGGCCTACGCGTACGCCGAGAAGCGGGCCGCAGGCGGGACCGGCCGCACCGTGATCCTGGTGCCGCCCGGCCGGTACCGGGTCACCCGGCCCGGTGCGCTGCTCGCCGCCGACTCGCCCTCCCACCGCAGGAACGGGCTGCGCTACGTGGGCGCCGGGCTGCGGATCAGCGAGATCGTCTTCGCGCCCGCGACCGTCGAAGGGCCCGACGGCGGCAGCTACCTGTGCCGCAACAACGATACCTGGCAGAACATCTCGTTCGAGGGTTTGCGCTTCACCTCCGGCACCCCGGGCGCCTCCTTCTTCTACTCCTACTCCACCGGCGGCGCGGCCAACTACCGCTTCTCGCAGTGCGAGTGGATGGGGGAGTGGGAGTACGGCGTCGCGCTCGACGGGAGCAACACCAACTCCGAGATGCGGTGGGAGGCGTGCCGGGTCGGCGGCGCCTACCGCAAGGCGTTCCTGTACGCCGGGATGTCGCTGCACTCGACCGACGTGAAGCAGCAGGACCAGTTCCTCAACTACTGGTTCACCGACATGAACGTCACCTACGAGTGGGGCAACTTCCTGGAGTTCCCCTACGGCGGCTCCGTGACCTGCCGCTCCGGCAGCTACATCGTCACCGGCCGCCGCCCCACCCCGCACCCCGACTACGGCTACGAGAGCGCCTTCTTCCGCTTTCCGCGCCCCGCCCACTTCGACGGGGTGCAGCGCTTCCACGCCGAGGACATCCGCTTCGAGCTGCGCGACGACGCGGTGGTCGTCATCGACTGCGCCTGGAACCGCGGCACCGTGCACTTCAACGACTGCGACGACACCGCGCACGCGTACCGGTCCTTCTCCGATGCCCTGCGCGCCCACCGCTACACCCTCACCGACGCAGGGCCGCTCGTCCGCTACGACTCCTGCCAGCTCGTCGGCACCCACCAGTACCGCACCACCCCGCCCGCCACCCCGCCCCCCTGCGTCCGCTACGACATGTGCCGCCTCGCCTCCCACCCCCCGGCCGCCTTCCTCACCCTCCCCCCCGCCCAGCCCCGCGACTTCGCCACCTTCGCGAACTGCCTCCCGTCATCCGCGCCCTGAGCGATCCGGCCGGCGTGCCTCGCGTCCTCGTCCTGTCCGGACAGCATGACGCGGGAGCGGCCTGCGGACACGGAGCGGCGCGGGGTGGTTCGGTCCGTCACGGGGTGGGGCGGAGGCCGTGGGTGAGGATGTCGAGGAGGCGGGCTGCTCGGGTGGGGTGGGTCGGGGGGTGGGCCACGGTGAAGACGCCGATGAGGGCGGCGGCGATGTCCTCGGCGGTGACGTCGGTGCGCAGTTCGCCGGTGGCGCGGCCCGCGTCGAGGATCTCGTCGATGGCCGCGAGCAGTTCGGTGCGGGTGCGGGCGTGGGAGATCTCGCCGGACTCGATCATCGCGAGCAGCGTGTCGAGCATGCCGTTCTTGGTCGCGATCCACTCCCCGAACAGGTCCATCCAGCGGCGCAGCGCCTCGGGCGGGGGGAGGGTGGCGAGCAGTTCGCGGGCGCCGTCGGTGAGCCGCGCGACCTGGTCGCGGTAGACCGCGTCGACGAGGGACTCGCGGGTGGGGAAGTGCCGGTAGAGCGTGGCGATGCCGACCCCGGCCTCGCGGGCGATCGCGCGCATCGACGGTTCGGCGTCGGTGTCGGCGGAGGCGAAGACGCGGGTGGCCACGTCGAGGAGCTGGGCGCGGTTGCGGGCCGCGTCCGCGCGGGGCTCGCGGGTCTCTGGCGGTGTCGGCAAAACGGATCACGCTCCGGTTGTGCTACGGTGCGAGGGCGGGTAACCGGATCATAGTCCGTTTACTGGCGCGCCCGCTCGCCGTCACCGTCACCGTCAAAGGAGACCCTGAGCATGGAACAACCGAGCACCCCCTCACCGGCGACCGCGAGCAGGGCGGTCCGGCTGGAGTCCTTCGGCGGCCCCGAGCGGCTGACCCTCCGCGAGGTGCCCGCGCCGCAGGCGGGCCCGGGGCAGCTGCGGGTGCGCGTCACCGCGGCCGGACTGAACCCGATGGACTGGTTCATGACCTCCGACGCGGACACCGCCGCCCGGTTCGGCCTGAGCCTGCCGTGCGGGTTCGGCACCGACTACGCCGGGGTGGTGGACCAGGTCGGCGAGGGCGTACGCGGGTTCGCCGTCGGCGACCGGGTGTTCGGCGGTGCCATGTCCCGCGCGATCGCCGACCACATCGTGGTGGACGCGGCGGGGGCCATCGCGGTGGGCGGCGACGCGCACCGCACCCCCGACGGCGTCGACGACCGTACCGCCGCCACCCTCACCATCGCGGGCTGCACGGCCGCCGCGGCCCTCGCCGTCGTCGAGCCCGGCCCGGACGACACGCTGCTCGTCGGCGGCGCGGGCGGCGGGGTCGGCGTGTTCGCCGTCCAACTCGCCCGCCGCGCGGGCGCACGGGTGATCGGTACGGGGTCGGCGGCGTCGGCCGACGCCCTGCGCGGCCTCGGCGCCGAGCCGGTCGCCTACGGCGAGGGCCTGGCCGACCGGCTGCGCGCCATGGCCCCCGGCGGCATCACCGCAGCCGTCGACCTCTACGGGACCGAGGTCGTGCAGGCGGCGCGCGAACTGGGCGTTCCCGACGCGCGCATCACCACCATCGCCGCACAGGTCGACGGCATCACCCCCGCGAACGGGGCCGACGCCGCCCCGGGCGCCCTGGAGGAGATCGCCCGCCTGGTCGCCACCGGCGAGCTCCGGGTGCCCCTCGCGGCCGCCTTCCCGGTCGAGCAGATCCGCGCCGCGGTCGAACTCCAGGCCGCACGCCACGTCCACGGCAAGGTCGTCATCGACCTCACGGGACAGGACGCCAGGCCCTAGCTGCCGCCGGGGGCCGAGCGGAGCTCGTCCATGAACTCCACGACCGCCCGGGCGTTGAGCAGCCGGAGCCTGATGGGCGGCCGGCCCGTCACCTTGATCTCCAGTTCGCCGTGGCCGGACGCCTTCACCGACCGCACCTGCGGCCACGCATACTCTCCGCCCTGCCCGTGCGCGGGGGCGTGGACCAGCCCGGTTCGGGTGATGGCGAGTTGTCCCCGGTCCAGCCGCACGCTCCCCTCGGCATGCAGCGCCTCCTCCAGATCGACCTGGAGGGCCGGCACGAGCCGGTGGTCGATCTCCTCGATCAGCCGGGCCATCCGCCGCACCTGTAGCAGCGTGATCGGCACGGCGGCCCCCTCCACCCAGATCAGGCTGCGCTCGTACGTACGGGTGGTCCGGGTCTGGGCTGCGCCCAGCCGCTCGTCCCGGTAGCCCTCCGGGGTGTACTCGGTGGCCCGGACGTCGTCCCACGACACGGCGCGGTCGGGCCCGACCTGGCCGGCGAGGAGCAGGCCGCCCTGGCACAGCAGCACTGCTTGCAGGCCCTGTACCGGCGCCAGGCGCCCGTACGCGATCCCCGCCGCGATCGCCGCGGCGACGGCCACTGCCAGGGGCCACCACGTGCCGGCCGCCACACCGGCGCCCATGCCGATGCCCAGCGCCGCACCGCCGAACCACGCCTGCATCGCCAGCGTCACCGGCCGGTACCGCGGGTGCACGGCGACTACTTCCCCCAGCCCGGCCGCGGCAGCGGCTCTCCCGTACGCTTCCGGCTTGACCACGTCGCCCCCTCTTCCTCGGCGATCGCGACCCTATCCGACCGGTAGGGCCTGCTTAAGCCGACCGGAAGCGATCAATACGTGATCGCAACGGTCGTCGTCATGGGGGTCCGCCCTCGTGTCGACCGCCGCGGCCGGCCTGGTGCGGGCCCGCGCCCCCGGCCCGGCCAACTGGGGCGATCAGGTGGCGGACCCTGGGCCCGGTGGTGGACAGCGCGCCGGCGCGGGCCGCCAGTTCGGCGTCGTACGCGGTCAGGCGGGACTCGTGCTGGCGCAGGTGCTCCTGCCAGGAGGGGACCTGGAACGCCTCCACCCAGGTGGTGGGCTGCTCGGCGTCCCGGTACAGCGACCAGTGCGAGGCGCCGGTGCGGCGGCGGGAGACGGCGAGGGCGGCCATGGCCGCACGGAACTCCGGCAGGCGCTCGACCGGGACCTCGTAGGTGACCTCGACCAGCACGGGGCCGTCGGCCGCGTCGTCGGCGGTGCGGTCGAACGCGAGCATCGGCTCCGGCCAGGGCGCGACGACATCCCGGTCGAAGGTGCCGGTGCGGGCGTGCATCGGCCACACCGCCAGCGAGGCCGCGGTCAGCAGCAGGAGCGCGGTGGCGGCCAGCAGCGCGGCGCGGGTGCTCGTCGCGTTCGCGACCAGACCCCACACCAGGGAGCCGACGCCCTGGCCGCCCATGAAGACCATCAGATAGACCGCGAGCCCCCGGGCCCGTACCCAGGACGGCAGGGCGAGTTGGAGTGTCGTGTTGAGCGTGGACAGCGCGTACAGCCACCCGGCGCCCGTCATGACCAGCACCAGCGCCACCACGGCCGGCTGCGTGACCAGCGCCGCCACGGCACTGCCCGCCGCGAACGCGGCACTGCTCAGCGCGAGCAGCACATTGCGGTCCAGCGCCGCACGAACCCGCTTGACGGTCACCGCCCCCGCGATCGCGCCCACGCCCAGCGCACCCAGCAGCAGCCCGTACCCGCCCGCGCCCTGGTGCAGCCGCTGCGAGGACACCACCGGCAGCAGGCCCCACAGCGCGGAGGCCGGCAGCACGAACAGGGCGGCCCGCAGCAGCACGCGCCGCACCCCGGGCGCGTTGCGGACGTAGCGGGTGCCCGCGGACAGCGCCGACCGCATCCGCTCCGGGGCGCCCCCGGCGGGAGCCGTCGCGCGGTGCCAGACCGCCAGTGCGGCCACCACCCCCAGGAACGAGGCGGCATTGATGCCGAACACGACGTCCGTGCCGGTCGCGGCGACCAGCACACCGGCCAGGGCCGGGCCGACCGCGCGCGCGAGGTTGACGTTGAGGCTGCCCAGTGCCGCCGCGGCCGGGATCTGCGCGCGCGGCACCAGTTCGGGCTGGATCGCCTGCCAGCCCGGGCCGCTCAACGCGCTGCCGCACCCCATCAGGAACACCAGGGCGATCAGCACGGTGGGCGTGGTCAGCCCGGCCGCGGTGAGGACCGCGAGCGCGGTGCTCACGGCCGCCATCGCCACGGACAGGGCGATCAGCAGCCGTCGGCGGTCCAGCACGTCGGCGAGGACACCCGCGGGAAGCGACAGGAACAGCACCGGCAGCAGCGAGGCCGCCTGCACCAGCGAGGTCAGCGTCGGGGCGTTCGGCTGGTGGACGAGCATCCACTGCGCGCCGACGGTCTGCATCCAGGTGCCGACGTTCGAGCCCAGCTGGGCGCACCACAAGGTGCGGTAGGTCGGCAGGCGCAACGGCGCCCACGCCGAGGAATCCGCGTCCCTGCCCGCACCTTCGCCCTCATCGCCCGCGCCGCCGCCGGGTGGTTCCGCCCGCGCCGTCATGCCGTGCCCCTCTCTCCCCGGCACGCCATGGCGCGCCCGCTCACTCCCAGCGGAACCAGCGCCCCGCCGCCGCCAGGCCCAGCACCGACCAGACCGCGAGGATGCCCAGATCGGACCAGGGCACCCCGGCGCCGTGCCGGAGCACCTCGCGCAGGCCGTCCGACAGCGCCGAGATCGGCAGCAGCTCCAGCACGTCCCGCACCGGCCCGGAGAACTTGTCCATCGGCACGATCACCCCGCCGCCGACCAGCAGCAGCAGGAACACCAGGTTCGCGGCGGCCAGGGTCGCCTCGGCCTTGAGCGTGCCGGCCATGAGCAGCCCCAGCCCGGAGAACGCGGCCGTACCCAGCAGCAGGAGCAGCAGCACCGCCGCGGGATCGCCGTGCGGGGACCAGCCCAGCGCGAAGGCGATCACCACCAGCAGCACCACCTGGAGCGCCTCGGTGACCAGCACCGAGCAGGTCTTCGCCGTCATCAGCGCCCACCGCGGCAGCGGCGAGGCGCCCAGCCGCTTCAGCACGCCGTACCGCCGCTCGAAGCCGGTCGCGATCGCCTGCCCGGTGAACGCCGTCGACAGCACCGCCAGCGCCAGCACCCCCGGGGCGAGGAAGTCCACCGACCTGCCCGGGCCGGTGTCCACGATGTCCACCGAGCTGAACAGCACCAGCAGCAGCGCCGGGATCACCACGGTCAGCAGCAGCTGCTCCCCGTTGCGCAGCAGCATCTTCGTCTCCAGCAGCGCCTGCGCCCGGATCATCCGCCCCAGCGGCGCCGCCCCGGGTGCCGGCGCGAACGCGCCCGCCCCGGTGGCGTGCGGGGTGTCGGTGGTGACGCTCATGGCCGCAGCTCCCTCATGCCCGCAGTTCCCTGCCGGTCAGTTCCAAGAAGACGTCCTCCAGGGTGCGCCGCTCGACCGCAAGGTGGTCGGGCATGACGCCGTGCTGGGCGCACCAGGAGGCGACGGTGGCCAGCAGTTGCGGGTCGATGCCGCCCTCGATCCGGTAGGAGCCGGGGGACAGCTCGGCGGCGCGGGTGTCGGGGGGCAGGGCGTTGAGGAGCGAGACGAGGTTGAGGGCGGGGCGGCCGGAGAAGCGCAGGGTGTTCTCGGCGCCCCCGCGGCACAGCTCCTCGGGGGTGCCGGCGGCGATGGTGCGGCCGGCGTCGATGATCGCGACCTGGTCGGCGAGCTGCTCGGCCTCGTCCATGAAGTGGGTGGTGAGGACCACGCTGACGCCGTCGGCGCGCAGCTCGCGGACCAGGTCCCAGGTGGCGTGGCGGGCCTGGGGGTCGAGGCCCGCGGTGGGCTCGTCGAGGAAGACGAGTTCAGGGCGGCCGACGACGGCCATGGCCAGGGCCAGGCGCTGCTGCTGGCCGCCGGACAGCCGGCGGTAGGCGGTGCGTCCGCAGGTGTCCAGGCCGAGGCGTTCGATGAGCAGGGCCGGGTCCACCGGGTCGGCGTGCAGGGCCGCGGCGTGCCGCAGCATCTCCTCGGCGTGGGCGCCGGGGTAGACGCCGCCGGACTGGAGCATCACGCCGATCCGCGGGCGCAGTGCGGCGCCCTGGGTGACCGGGTCCAGGCCGAGGACGCGGGCGGTGCCGCCGTCGGGGCGGCGGTAGCCCTCGCAGACCTCGACGGTGGTGGTCTTGCCCGCGCCGTTGGGGCCGAGCACCGCGGTCACCGAGCCGCGCGGGACGGTCAGGTCGAGGCCGTCGACCGCGGTCTTGGCGCCGTACCGCTTGACCAGACCGGTCACCTCGACCGCGGGCTCGTTTCTCATGGCCACGAGTCTAGGGAGGGCGGGGAGCGGGGTGGGCGGCAGGGCGGAATCCGGCCGGGGGCGGCCCGGAAGTGAGGTCACCCTAAGTGACGTAGCCCACCGTGGGTGCGCGGGGGTGAGCTTGCCCGGGCCCGGCGAATTAAGCAACAATGGCGTTGTGAAAAACGTAGGTGGTGCTGCCCGCAGGGCGGCGGAGGAGCCGACGACCGGTGAGCGGCGCACCCGCAACCGCGTCGCCCGCTCCATCCTGGGCCACGGGCCCTCCACCGCCGCGGACCTCGCCGAGCGGCTGGGCCTGACCCAGGCGGCGGTACGCCGCCACCTCGACGCGCTCGTCGCGGAGAACATCGTGGAGGCCCGCGAGCAGCGGGTGTACGGCAGCCGCGGCCGCGGCCGCCCCGCGAAGGTCTTCGCACTCACCGACTGCGGCCGGGACGCCTTCGACCAGGCATACGACCAGCTCGCCGCGGACGCGCTGGGCTGGATCGCCCAGTCCGCGGGCGGCGGCGAGCAGGGCGAGGCCGCGGTCACCGCGTTCGCGCGGGCCCGCGTCGCCGCCCAGGCCGAGCGGTACCGCAAGCTGCTCGACGCCGCCGCGCCCGGCGAGCGGGCGCAGGCCCTGGCCCGCGCACTGACCGCGGACGGGTACGCTGCAACGGCGCGGAGCGCGCCCGGCCCGGCCGGGGGCACCCCCGGGCGGAGCGTCGGGGGAGAGCAGCTGTGCCAGCACCACTGCCCGGTGGCCCATGCCGCCGAGCAGTTCCCGCAGCTCTGCGAGGCGGAGGCCGAGGTCTTCTCCCGCCTGCTCGGGACGCACGTCCAGCGGCTCGCCACCATCGCGCACGGCGACGGGGTGTGCACCACGTTCATCCCGCAGGCCCAGCAGGGGCGGTCCGCCGCCCCCGCCGACGAGTCGGCGGCGCAGACACCGGAAGCACCCGCACCAACGGCGCCACCGGCGCCCGCACGACCAGCGGCACCCGCATCACCCGCACCATCCGCAGCACCTGCACGCACCGACCACGCACCAGTCAGCACGTCCGGGAGGAACCCCGCATGACTGCTCCCACGGAGACCACTCACCCGGAGCTCGAAGGCATCGGCACCTACGAGTACGGCTGGGCGGACAACGACACCGCCGGCGCCGCCGCCAAGCGCGGCCTCTCGGAGGAGGTCGTCCGCGACATCTCCGCGAAGAAGTCCGAGCCGGAGTGGATGCTGAAGATGCGGCTCAAGGGGCTGCGGCTGTTCGGCAAGAAGCCCATGCCGACCTGGGGCAGCGACCTCACGGGCATCGACTTCGACAACATCAAGTACTTCGTGCGGTCCACCGAGAAGCAGGCGGAGTCCTGGGAGGACCTGCCCGAGGACATCAAGAACACCTACGACAAGCTCGGCATCCCCGAGGCGGAGAAGCAGCGCCTGGTCGCCGGCGTCGCCGCGCAGTACGAGTCCGAGGTCGTCTACCACCAGATCCGCGAGGACCTGGAGGAGCAGGGCGTCATCTTCCTGGACACCGACACCGCGCTCAAGGAGCACCCGGAGCTGTTCCAGGAGTACTTCGGCACCGTCATCCCGGCCGGCGACAACAAGTTCGCCTCGCTGAACACCGCGGTGTGGTCCGGCGGCTCCTTCATCTACGTGCCGAAGGGCGTGCACGTGGAGATCCCGCTCCAGGCGTACTTCCGGATCAACACCGAGAACATGGGCCAGTTCGAGCGGACCCTGATCATCGTCGACGAGGACGCCTACGTCCACTACGTCGAGGGCTGCACCGCGCCGATCTACAAGTCGGACTCGCTGCACTCCGCGGTGGTCGAGATCATCGTCAAGAAGGGCGGCCGCTGCCGCTACACGACCATCCAGAACTGGTCGAACAACGTCTACAACCTGGTCACCAAGCGCGCCGTCGCCTACGAGGGCGCCACCATGGAGTGGATCGACGGCAACATCGGCTCCAAGGTGACCATGAAGTACCCCGCGGTCTACCTGATGGGCGAGCACGCCAAGGGCGAGACGCTCTCCATCGCCTTCGCCGGCGAGGGGCAGCACCAGGACGCCGGCGCCAAGATGGTGCACATGGCGCCGAACACCTCGTCCAACATCGTCTCCAAGTCGGTGGCGCGCGGCGGCGGCCGCACCTCCTACCGCGGCCTGATCGAGATCGGCGAGGGCTCCACCGGCGCGAAGTCCAACGTGCTGTGCGACGCCCTGCTGGTCGACACGGTCTCCCGCTCCGACACGTACCCGTACGTGGACGTGCGCGAGGACGACGTGTCGATGGGCCACGAGGCGACCGTCTCCAAGGTCTCCGACGACCAGCTCTTCTACCTGATGAGCCGCGGCATGACCGAGTTCGAGGCGATGGCGATGATCGTGCGCGGCTTCGTCGAGCCGATCGCCAAGGAGCTGCCGATGGAGTACGCCCTGGAGCTCAACCGGCTGATCGAGCTGCAGATGGAGGGCGCGGTCGGCTGACCGGGCCGCCCCGGCACCACCGCACCCGATCGAAGCACATCCAACGAGGAGCAGCAGTACAGCTATGGCCGAGAACACCCCTGCGGGCAGCACCACGGACGGTGCCATCACGGTGGGGCAGCCGACCGAGCAGCCCGCCGACGCCCGGGTCAGCGCCGCCCCGTCGTACGACGTGGCCGACTTCCCCGTGCCGACCGGGCGCGAGGAGGAATGGCGCTTCACGCCGCTGGCCCGGCTGCGCGGCCTGCACGACGGCACCGCGGAGGCGACCGGCTCGCTGCGCGTCGAGGTGACCGCGCCCGAGGGCGTCACCGTGGAGACCGTGGACCGCACCGACCCGCGGATCGGCAAGGCCGGCAAGCCCGTCGACCGGGTCGCCGCCCAGGCGTTCAGCGCCTTCGAGAAGGCGTCGGTGGTCAGCGTCCCCAAGGACACCGTGCTCACCGAGCCGGTCCGGATCGCCGTGCACGGCGAGGGCGGCGTCTCCTACGGCCACCAGGTCGTGGAGGTCGGCGCGTTCGCCGAGGCGGTGGTGGTGCTGGACCACACCGGTGACGCCACGCTCGCGGCGAATGTCGAGTTCCTGGTCGGCGACGGCGCCAAGCTCACCGTGGTGTCCGTGCAGGACTGGGCCGACACCGCGGTGCACGCCGCCCAGCACACCGCGCTGATCGGCCGCGACGCCGCCTTCAAGTCCGTCGTCGTCACCTTCGGCGGGGACCTGGTCCGGCTGCACCCGCGGGTCGTCTACGGCGCCACCGGCGGTGAGGCCGACCTGTTCGGGCTGTACTTCACCGACCGCGGCCAGCACCAGGAGCACCGCCTGTTCATCGACCACGACACGCCGCACTGCCGGTCGAACGTGGCGTACAAGGGCGCGCTCCAGGGCCAGGACGCGCACGCGGTGTGGATCGGCGACGTGCTGATCCGGGCCGCGGCCGAGGGCACCGACACCTACGAGCTGAACCGCAACCTCGTCCTCACCGACGGCGCCCGGGTCGATTCCGTGCCGAACCTGGAGATCGAGACCGGCGAGATCGTCGGCGCCGGACACGCCTCCGCGACCGGCCGGTTCGACGACGAGCAGCTCTTCTACCTGATGAGCCGCGGCATCCACACCGAGGACGCCCGCCGCCTGGTGGTGCGCGGCTTCTTCGGCGAGCTGGTCCAGCAGATCGGGCTGCCCGACCTGGAGGAGCGGCTGATGGCGAAGATCGACGCGGAACTGGAGGCGGCGGTCGGATGACCAACACCGTGCCCTTCACCCGCGCCTGCGCGCTCAGCGAGCTGACCGACGACACCCCGCACCGCGTCGAGATCGACGGCGTGCCCGTCTCGGTGGTCCGCACCGAGGGCGAGGTGTTCGCGATCAACGACATCTGCTCGCACGCCAACGTCTCGCTCTCCGAGGGCGAGGTCGAGGACTGCCAGATCGAGTGCTGGCTGCACGGCTCCAGCTTCGACCTGCGCACCGGCAAGCCCTCCGGGCTGCCCGCCACCCGGCCCGTTCCCGTATACCCCGTCAAGATCGTTGGGGACGACGTGCTCGTCTCCGTCACCCAGGAGTCCTGAGTCACCCATGGCCACGCTTGAAATCCGCGACCTGCACGTCACCGTCGAAGCCGACAACGCCACCAAGGAGATCCTCAAGGGCGTCGACCTCACGGTGAAACAGGGCGAGACCCACGCCATCATGGGCCCCAACGGCTCCGGCAAGTCCACCCTGGCCTACTCGCTGGCCGGGCACCCCAAGTACACCGTCACCGGCGGCAGCGTCACCCTCGACGGCGAGGACGTGCTGGCGATGACCGTCGACGAGCGGGCCCGGGCCGGCGTCTTCCTCGCCATGCAGTACCCGGTCGAGATCCCCGGGGTCTCGGTCTCCAACTTCCTGCGCACCTCCGCCACCGCCATCCGCGGCGAGGCCCCCAAGCTCCGCACCTGGGTCAAGGAGGTGAAGGAGACCATGGAGCACCTGCACATGGACCCCTCCTTCGCCGAGCGCAACGTCAACGAGGGCTTCTCCGGCGGTGAGAAGAAGCGCCACGAGATCCTCCAGCTCGAACTGCTCAAGCCCAAGGTCGCGATCCTCGACGAGACCGACTCCGGCCTCGACGTGGACGCCCTGCGGATCGTCTCCGAAGGCGTCAACCGGGTCCGCGAGCAGGGCGAGGTCGGCACCCTGCTGATCACGCACTACACGCGCATCCTGCGCTACATCAAGCCCGACTTCGTGCACGTCTTCTCGGCCGGCCGGATCGTGGAGTCCGGTGGCGCCGAGCTCGCCGACAAGCTGGAGGAAGAGGGCTACGAGTCCTACGTGAAGGGTGGCGCTGCCGCGTGACTTCCCCCTCGTCGATCGGCAGGGTGCCGGCCGGCCTCCTCGACACCGAGGCGATCCGCAAGGACTTCCCGATCCTGGACCGCCAGGTCCATGACGGCCGCCGCCTGGTCTACCTCGACAACGCGGCCACCTCGCAGAAGCCCCGCCAGGTGCTGGACGCCCTCAGCGCCTACTACGAGCAGTCCAACGCCAATGTGCACCGCGGCGTCCACGTGCTCGCCGAGGAGGCCACCGCGCTGTACGAGGGTGCCCGCGACAAGATCGCCGCCTTCGTCAACGCACCCAGCCGCGACGAGGTGATCTTCACCAAGAACGCCTCGGAGTCGCTGAACCTCGTGGCGAACATGCTCGGCTGGGCCGACGAGCCCTACCGCGTGGACAGCGACACCGAGATCGTCATCACGGAGATGGAGCACCACTCCAACATCGTGCCGTGGCAGCTGCTGTCGCAGCGCACCGGCGCGAAGCTGAAGTGGTTCGGCCTCACCGACGACGGCCGGCTGGACCTGTCGGACATCGAGCAGGTCATCACCGAGAAGACGAAGATCGTCTCCTTCGTGCTGGTCTCCAACATCCTCGGCACCGTGAACCCGGTCGAGGCGATCGTCCGCCGCGCCCAGCAGGTCGGCGCGCTGGTCCTGATCGACGCCTCGCAGGCCGCCCCGCACATGCCGCTGGACGTCCAGGCGCTCGGCGCGGACTTCGTCGCCTTCACCGGCCACAAGATGCTCGGCCCGACCGGCATCGGCGTGCTGTGGGGCCGCCAGGAGCTGCTGGAGGACCTGCCGCCCTTCCTCGGCGGCGGCGAGATGATCGAGACCGTCTCGATGCACTCCTCCACCTACGCGCCCGCGCCGCACAAGTTCGAGGCCGGCACCCCGCCGATCGCGCAGGCGGTGGGCCTGGGCGCGGCGGTGGACTACCTCAACGCCCTCGGCATGGAGAACGTCGCCGCCCACGAGCACGCGATCACCGAGTACGCGCTCGCCCGGCTGCGGGAGGTGCCGGACCTGCGGATCATCGGCCCGACCACGGGCGAGGACCGCGGGGCCTCGATCTCCTTCACGCTCGGCGACATCCACCCGCACGACGTCGGCCAGGTTCTGGACGAGCAGGGCATCGCGGTCCGGGTCGGCCACCACTGCGCCCGCCCGGTGTGCCTGCGGTACGGAATTCCTGCGACCACCCGGGCGTCGTTCTATCTGTACTCCACCCCGGCCGAGGTCGACGCCCTGGTCGAGGGTCTGGAGCAGGTCCGGAACTTCTTCGGCTGATGGCGGTGCTGCTGTGAAACTCGACTCGATGTACCAGGACGTGATCCTGGACCACTACAAGCACCCGCACGGCCGCGGCCTGCGCGACGGCCAGGCGGAGGTGCACCACGTCAACCCCACCTGCGGGGACGAGGTCACCTTGCGGGTGCGGCTGGACGGCTCCGTGATCGGGGACATCTCGTACGAGGGGCAGGGCTGCTCGATCAGCCAGGCCAGTGCCTCCGTGCTCAACGAACTGCTGGTCGGCAAGGAGATCACCGAGGCGCAGAAGATCCAGGAGACCTTCCTGGAGCTGATGCAGTCGCGCGGCCGGATCGAGCCGGACGACGCGATGGAGGAGGTGCTGGAGGACGCGGTCGCGTTCGCCGGCGTCTCCAAGTACCCGGCGCGCGTGAAGTGCGCCCTGCTGAGCTGGATGGCATGGAAGGACGCCACCGCCCAAGCGCTGGCTGAAGGGAAGCCCGCATGACCGACAACGCTGTGTCCCCCGCGGTGCCCAACGGCCTGAGCACCACCCCGGCCTCCGAGGAGGAGGTGCGCGAGGCGCTCTACGACGTCGTCGACCCCGAACTGGGGATCGACGTGGTCAACCTCGGCCTGATCTACGGCATCCACATCGACGACACCAACGTCGCCACGCTCGACATGACGCTCACCTCGGCGGCCTGCCCGCTGACCGACGTCATCGAGGAGCAGGCGACCACCGCGACCGAGGGCATCGTCCGCGAACTGAAGATCAACTGGGTCTGGATGCCGCCGTGGGGCCCGGACAAGATCACGGACGACGGCCGCGAGCAGCTGCGCGCGCTGGGCTTCAACGTCTGACGGACCCGCTGGGTCCCCGGCTGCCACGACGGGCGGCCACCGCGTACGGACGCGGTGGCCGCCCGTCGCCGATGGCGTTGCCGGTGCCGAGGCCGCCGGGTGCTGCCGGTGGTGCCGGTCGGACGGTATGCGTGGCGTTCGTCGGAGGAATGTCGCGGCGGGTGACCCGTTGTGTCCCTGCGGCGTAACAGGACCCGGACGGCTGCTGACATGGCGAATCTGTGGGTACACGATCAGCACAGAGGCACACACGAGCCTCAGTGACCGCACAGGAAAGGGCAAGGGCCATGCGCACCAGGACCGTCAGGACCGGAACCCTCGTCGTCATGCTCGCCACCGCCGGCCTCGCGCTCGCGGCCTGCGGGCCCGACGACAGCAACGCGTCCGACTCCTCCTCGGCCTCGTCCTCCGCCACCGCCTCGGCGCCGTCCGGGACGGCCACCGTGCCCAACGACGACTCGGCGGACGGCACCGCGAACCCGGCCACCACCGGCGGCGGCACCGGCACGAGTGGCAGCGGCGGCACGAGCGGGTCGAGCGGTTCGAGCGGCGGCAGCGGTACGGGCGGCGCCACCGCGTCGGCCGGCACCACCGTGGCCGGCTGCGCCACCAGCCAGCTCAAGGCGACCACCGCGAACTTCTCCAACGGCGCCGGCAGCACCGGTTTCCAGATCGTCTTCCAGAACACCGGCTCCTCGCCCTGCACCCTGTCCGGCTACCCCGGGGTGTCCTTCGTGAAGTCCGGCGGCGCCCAGCTCGGCAAGGCCGCCCAGCGCACCGCCGACACCCCCGCCACCCGGGTCACCCTGATCCCGAACGCGCACGCCTACGCCGACGTCGTCACCGTCAACGGCCAGGCGGGCTACTCCGCCGCCCAGTGCGACCTGACCTCCGTGCCGGCCCTGCGGGTCTACCCGCCCAACCAGAAGGCGTCGCTGGACCTGCCCTGGAACAAGCAGGAGTGCGTCGGCTCCTCGGTCCAGAACCTGCGGGTCGGGCCGGTGCACAGCAACAAGTAGCCGGCGCGGCCGGGGCCCGGCCGCCGGGCCCTGGGTGCGCAGCGGTGCTGCCGGACCCCTTGGCGGGTGTCAACGCGGGCTGCTAGCTTCCACGGTGACACTTTGACAACGTTGCCAACACTGGTCACGTTCCGGCACGCCGACCGGGCGCCGCTGCCGCGCACCCGGAGGCGAGAGGAGTGGACGCCATGGAGCCGGGTACGTCGGCGCGGGAACCGGGACGCGGAGCGCCGCCCGAGGCGGCGCACCCCACCAGACGCGGCGTTCTGGGCACGGCCGGCACCGGGGTGGTGGCGGGCGCGCTCGCCGCGGCCGGCCTCGGCGGCCTCGGCACCGTGCAGGCGCACGCCGACTCCCCGGCGCGCGGCGGCACTTCGGCCGGCAGCGGCGGCGGGCGGATCGGGTACACCCTGCCGGAGGTGGCCTTCGGCGACACCGCGACCCAGCAACTGCTGGGCACCGCCTACGAGTCGGCGCTGACCGACCTGTTCGGCATCAACACCGCCTACGCCGACCCGGCCACCTATGACGCCGCCGGGCTGGTGACCTATCCCAGCGGGTCGTTCGTGCGGGCCGGCGGCGGCTACCCCTCGCCGCAGCGGTGGACGCGCGACGCGGCGGTCAACGCCTGGAACGCGACGAGCCTGCTCGCGCCGGTGATCGGCCGCAACACGCTGTGGGCCGTGGTGGACCGCGGCGACGACGGCCTGGTGGTGCAGCAGGACAACCAGTGGTGGGACCAGGTGGTCTGGGTGCTCGGCGCCTGGCACCACTACCTGGTCACCGGTGACCGGGAGTTCCTCGCCGACGCCTACCGCACGGCCGCAGGCACGCTCGCGATCCGCCGGGCGAAGAACTTCGACACCGCCCTCGGCCTCTACCGGGGCCCGTCGTTCATGAACGACGGCATCGCCGGCTACCCGGCCCCGCCGTGGACCGCCGGCGTCGACTCCTCGTTCGTGCTGGACTACCCGCACACCGACGAGTTGATGTGCCTGTCCACCAACTGCCTCTACTACGGCGCCCACCGCGCGGCCGGCGACATGGCGCAGGCGCTCGGGCACCCCTCCGAGGCCGCCGCGCACCGGGCTGCCGCAGGGGCCGTACGGGCCGCGATCGACACGCACCTGTGGCGCGCGGACGCGGGCACGTACGGGTACTTCGTGCACGGCGCGGACGCGCTGTCGGGCCGGCTGGACACCTCCCAGGAGGGCGCGGGCCTGGCGTTCGCGGTGCTGCTGGGGGTGGCCGACGCCGCCCGGGCGGCGCAGGTGGTGGCCGGCGCGCACTGGCAGCCGCACGGCATCGTGAACGTGTGGCCGCACTTCGACCGGTTCACCGATGCCAAACCCGGCCGCCACAACGTCACCGTCTGGCCGATGGTCCACTCGATGTTCGGGCACGCCGCCGCCGTCGCCGGGCAGGTGGACCTCTTCGCCCGGGCCGTGCGGGAACTGGCCGCCCTCGTGCAGGGCAGCGGCAACAGCTTCTACGAGCTGTACGACTCGAACTCCGGTGCCGTGGACGGCGGTTGGCAGACCGGCGGGGACGGCACCCAGAGCCACTTCACCTCGCAGCCGGACCAGGCGTGGTCGGCGACCGGCTACCTGCGGATGATCCTCGCCGGGCTGTTCGGGGTGGACTGCACCGAGCAGGGCCTGCGCCTTTCGCCGACGCTGCCGGCCGGCTGGGGACCGGCCACGCTGCGCGGGCTGCCGTACCGCGCGGCGACCGTGGACGTGGTGCTCAAGGGCGCCGGCGCCCGGGTGCGCGCCTGCACGGTGGACGGCCGCCGCGCCGCGCCGCTGCTGCCGGCCGGCGCCACCGGGCACCACACGGTGGAGATCACCCTCGGCGGCTGACGGCCGCCCACCCTTCTCCCGCGCACCGGGTGCCCGACGTGCCCCGGTGCGCGGCGAGCTCAGCCGCACACAGCACAGCACGCAAGCGTGCAGGTCCTCGGAGCCGCGGCACCGCGGCTCCCCACGGTTGGAGGTGGCATGGGAACTTCTCAGGAGAACGGAAGGGCGGCGGCCGGGTACCGGCGGGTGTGGATGCCCGCCGGTATCGCCGCGGCCCTGGCGGCGACGGCGGTGTTCCTCGCGCCCGCCGCGTTCGCCGGCACGTCGGCGACGCCGTCGGCGGGGCGGGCGGTGGCCGCGGCGGCGGGCACCGCGGGACTGGACTACGTGTCGATGGGCAGCTCGTTCGCCGCGGGGCCGGGCATCCCGCCGACCCAGACCAGCACCGGCGCGTCGGCCTGCGCCCGATCGCAGAACAACTACGCGAGCGTGGTGGCGCGGGACATCGGCGCGAACCTCACCGACGTCTCGTGCAGCGGGGCGACCACGGCGAACGTGCTCACCACCGACCAGGCCGGGCAGCCGCCGCAGGTCGACGCGGTCACCAGCGCCACCAAGCTCGTCACCGTCACCATCGGCGGCAACGACGTGGACTACCTGGGCAGCATCGACGCCTACTCCTGCCAGACCAGCGGCGGTTCGAACTGCGGCAGCGTCGACCAGGCGTCCATCGACTCGACCTTCGGGGTGCTGGCCGGGCGGCTGGAGAACGTGGTCACCGCCATCCACGCCACCGCGCCGCAGGCGAAGGTGCTCTTCGTCAACTACTTCACCATCCTGCCGGACTCCGGGGTGTGCACCGGGGTGCCGCTCACCTCCGACCAGGCCGCCTACGAGCGCAGCATCGCGACCCGGCTCGCCGCCGCGACGGCGACCGCCGCCTCGGCGACCGGCGCCACGCTGGTGGACCTGGCCGCCGCCAGCCACGGCCACGACGCGTGCGCCTCCGTGCCGTGGGTGGAGACGTACACGCCCGCGGCCGGCCGTTCGCAGTACCACCCGAACGAGGCGGGGATGAACGGGGCGGCCGCGCTGGTGGAGTCCGCGCTCGCCGCCGCCGGCCAGACTGTCACCGGCCCGGTCGACGCCGGCATCGCGGGCAAGTGCCTGGATGTCGCCAACTCCGGTACGGCCAACGGCACGCATGTGCAGCTGTGGGGCTGCAACGGCACCGGCGCGCAGAAGTGGACGGCCGTGCCCGGCGCGGGCGGCACGCTGCGCGCGCTCGGCGGCTGCCTGGACGTGAGCGGCAGCGGCACCGCCGCCGGCACGCTGGTGCAGCTGTGGCAGTGCAACGGCACCGGCGCACAGCGCTGGCTGCCCGGCGCGAACGGCTCGCTGGTCAACCCGGAGTCCGGGCGCTGCCTGGACGACCCGAACGCCACGACGGCCGACGGCACCCAGTTGCAGATCTGGGACTGCAACGGCACGGCCGCGCAGAGCTGGACCCTGCCGAGCTGACGTCGATCTGACATCCGGTCAACTCATGTCGGCCCAGCGCTGACGAAAGGGGCCGGGGGCGGGTACCGCGAGAACTCGCGGCACCCGCCCCCGGCCTTCTACCGAATCAGCGGCGGTCTGCTCAGTCCTTCAGCAGCGCGAAGTCCGCCGTCGTGGTGGCGCCCTTCTTGATCTTCACGGTGGTCACGGTCGGCTGGTAGCCGTCCTTGGCCACGATCAGCTGGAGCGGGTTGTTGCGCACGTCGAGCCAGAGCGCGTACGTCCCGTCCTTGGCGGTCTTCAGGGTGTAGTGCGTCGCCCAGGTGTCGATCTGGACGGTCGCCCCGGCCAGCGGGCCGCCGCCGGAGGCGGTGACGGTGCCGGCGATCTTCCCCCAGGTGGCCGGGGGCTTGACGGTGAAGGCGACACCGATCGGCGCGAGCCGGTAGGGGGTGTCGGTGGTGAGGCTCAACGAGGCGGTGTAGACGCCGGGTTGGGTGATCTCCGGTGCCGACGCGTCGAGCGTGACGGTGAGGTTCGCGCTCGCGCCCGGCGCCACCGTCAGGGTGTCGGTGCTCTCCGACAGCCAGGTGACGTCCGAGGAGCCGGTCTGGTCGTACCCGGGCAGCACCTCGGCGGTGCCGTCGGGGGTGCTGCCGACCAGGCCGCCGACGGCGTAGAAGCCGGCCGAGCCGCCGCCGCGGTAGAGCGAGGAGTTGGCGTTGGGCAGCGCGGTCCAGGAGTCCGCGCTCGGGTCGTACGCCCAGGTCTGGTTGGTCAGTGCCGCGCTGTCGTTGACGGCGCCGCCCTCGACCAGCAGCAGGCCGTTGGCCGCCGCGTAGGAGGAGCCCCACGCGTCGGTGGGCTGGTCGGCGATCGGCGACCAGGAGTCCGTCGCCGGGTCGTAGACGTAGGCGGAGCTGATGCTGCCGGCGTCGGTGGTGCCGCCGGAGCAGTACAGCTTGCCCGCGATGCCGCCGCAGGACTCCCAGGACACCGGGATCGGGTAGGACGCGGCCGTCGACCAGGAGTCGCTGGACGGGTCGTACACGGTCACGTCGCTCTCGCCGCAGGCGGTGGCGGTGCAGCCGCCGACCGAGTACAGCTTGCCGTCGAGCACCGCCGTGCCCGAACCGGCGTACGGCTTAGGAGAGTTAGCGCCGGTGGACCAGGTGTTGGAGGCGATGTCGTAGATATCCAGCTTGGCGTCCGGGTCACCGGTGGGGCCCCAGCCGCCGGCGGCGTAGAGCTTGCCGTCGATGATGCCGTGCGCGGGCGACTCGCGGGTGTCGGCGGCCGGGGCCAGCTTCGTCCACGCGCCGCTGTCCGCGCTGTAGGCGTACAGGTCGCTGGTGTCGGCGGCGCCGGTGAAGCCGAACGCCGAGTAGACGGTGCCCTGCCAGGTGTCGACGGTGTTGTCGCCGGTGGCCACCGGGAGGTCGGGGACCGGCTGCCAGGCGTCGCCGGCCGCACCCTGCGCCGCGGTCGCCTTGGCGGAGTCGGTCGTCTTGCCCGAACCGGCCTTGTCCGCACCGGGCTTGGCCGCGGAGCCGGAGTGCTTCGCGAGCGCCAGCGGCGAGTAGTCGCCCTTGATCAGGTTGAGCGGGGCGCCCGCGGCCTGCACGGTGGCGCCGCCGGGGGTCTCGCCCAGCGTGACGGTGGCCGGCGCGCTGCCGGTGTTCTTCACGGTGACCTTCTGCGTGGCGCTCGCGCCCCACGCCGCGGTCTTGGCGATCGAGGCCGGGGTGACGCTCAACTGCCCGGCCTTGAGGGTCAGATCGCGGTCCACCGAGCCGTTGGAGGGGACGTTGGCGGTGGCGGTGGCCGAGGTGTAGTGCGAGGCGGCCGCCGTCAGCGGGTGCTTGCCGGTCTTGTGCGAGAACAGCCAGTAGAAGCCGTCGCCGACGTTCGGGTCGTCCGGCGTGGCCACGGTGGTGGTGTGGTCGTCGGGGGCGTCGCCGCTGGTGACGGTGGCGCCGTTGACACCGCTGCCGGTGTTGGCGTCGGTGACGTTGCCGACCACGATGCCGCCGGCCACCGGGTCGTAGCTGCGCTGGCCGATGAAGACGTTGTCCAGCTCCCACCAGTAGGCCCAGCTGCCGGTGTAGTGGAAGCGCACCTGGACACCGCTCTTGCCGGCGTAGTCGGCCAGGGACACCTCGATGTGGCCGTTGGCGGCGGTGGTGGTCTTGTGCCACACGTTGGACCAGGTGCTGCCGCCGTCGGTGGTGACGTCCACGTCGGCCACGGAGTTGCTGTACGACTTGTAGTCGGTGTCGAAGGCCAGCAGCGGGCCGGTGGCCGTGCTGAAGTCCTGGGGCGGCGAGACCAGCGAGGTGTCCTGGCTGTTGGCCTGGCCGAGGTGGTCGCTGTCGACGATGGCGAAGTTGCCGTCACCGCCGGTGGCGTTGGTGCGGCCGCCCTCGTTGGCGAACGACCAGCCGCCCACGGTGCCGTCGGCCTTGGTGACGGTCCAGCCGTCCGGCGGGCCGTCGGTCGAGGTGAAGGGCTCGGTCGAGCCGCTCAGCGAGACGGAGTAGCCCGGCGCGTCGGTGGAGGAGGGGTCGACCGGCACCGACACGTTCGCGGTCAGGTCGGAGGTGCCCACCGTGACCGTCTTGTCCACGGCCTTGTAACCGGGGTAGTCCGCGGTGATGTGCAGGGTGTAGCTGCTGTTCTGCGGCAGCGTCAGCGAGAAGTCGCCGGTGGTCGGGTCGGTGAAGACCGGGCCGCCGGGCACCCCGGCCGCGGTGATCTTCGCGTAGAGCGGCCAGCCGTGGCCGGAGCCGTCGGTGACCTTGCCGGAGACGGTCTGCTGCGGCACCGCGTCCAGCGCGAAGGACTGGGTGACGGTGCCCCCGTCGTCGAGCTGCACGCTGCTCGCCGAGCCGGTCGAGTAGCCGTAGGCGGCGGCCGTCAGGTCGTAGGAGCCCGGCGGGATGTCGAGCTTGTAGGTGCCGTCCGCGCCCGAAGTGGCGCTGTGGTCACCGGCCTTGACGGTGGCGCCGGAGATCGGGTCGCCGGTGGCGTGGTCGGTGACCTTGCCGGTGATCACGCCGTGCGGGCCGCTGCGGAAGGCGTCCAGGCCGTTGGGCGTGCCGAGCCCGGTCGGGCCGTCGTAGCCGGCGCCGGCGGTGCACAGCGCGGCCGGGGAGCAGCTGCCGTTGTTGCCGCTGGTCACGTCGTTGAGCGCGCCGGTCTGGGCGTAGGGGTAGGCGTTGGGGTACGTGTCGGCCGCGGGGGTACCGGCCGACGCGTAGACGCCCGCGATGATCGGGGACGACGCGCTGGTGCCGCCGTACACCGACCAGCCGCCGCCGCCGTAGGTCTGGTAGACCGAGACGCCGGTCTCCGGGTCGGCGACCGCGGAGACGTCGGCGACCGTGCGGTTGGCGCACGCGGTGTCGGTCTGGAAGGCGGGCTTGGGCTCGTAGACCGAGCAGCCCGAGCCCGGGCCGCCGTAGGCGTTGTGCCACACCGACTCGGACCAGCCGCGGGTGGTGCCGGTGTCCTTGGCCAGCGCGGTGCCGCCGACGGAGGTGACGTACTGCGAGGCGGCGGGGTAGCTCACCCCGTAGTCGCCGTCGCCGGAGGAGGCCACGACCGCCACGCCCGGGTGGTTGTAGTACGGGTCCATCGACGTCAACTCGGACGGGTCCTCACCGCTGCCCGGTGAGGAGTCGTAGCCGGTGCCGTAGGAGTTGGAGACGTACTTCGCGCCGAGGGCGACCGCCTCGTCCACCGCGGCGCCCAGGTCCTCGAAGTTCGCCGAGTCCGCCTCGACGAGCAGGATGTGGGCGTTCGGCGCGACAGCGGAGACCATGTCGATGTCGAGGGAGATCTCGCCGGCCCAGCCCGAGTCGGGGGAGGGCAGGTCGTCGGTGTTGCCGCGCTGGCTGACCTTGGTGAAGCAGCCGCTGTCCACGGTGCACGCCGGCAGCCCGAACTGGTCGCGGTAGACGGCCAGGTCGGCCGCGGCGTTCGGGTCGTCGTACGCGTCGACGATCGCGACGGTCTGGCCCGCGCCGCCGTCGGCGGGCAGGGCGTAGGCGCTTTGCAGGTCGCCCGGGCCGAAGCCGGCCGGGGTGGTGGCGAAGGGCTGGACGCCCTTCTTGGCGGAGACATCGGTGCGCCGCAGCGCGAAGCAGGAGAACGCGCCGGGCTTCGCGGTGCCGCACGAGTGGACCACGTCGGTGTGGGACTTGGTGGCCGTCGGCGCGGCCGATGCCGTTGCCGCCAGGGGCACTTGGAGCCCCAGCGCGGCGAGCGCGGCAGTGGTGAGCGCGGCGAGGGCGCCGCGTCTGAGGGACGGTATGCGCAAGGTGGATCTCCTTGGGCGTGACCTGGTGCCGGGACCTGCCCGGCTGCGGCCCGATCGGACCGCTGGCGTATACCTGTGCCTCACCGACCCCTTATGAATCCTTTACGCGTTGACGGATACCTGACATCGTTGCCATGCGTCGGAGCGTCGCATTCACGCCATCCGGCGCACCGGGCCCACACGGCACCCCCACCCCAACCATGGTGAATCATCACGTTACTCACACCGACCGGCCTCTTGACGCGGGGAGTTCACGGAGGTCGGGCGGGCGGGGCAGCGCGGTGAGCTGGGTGGTTCCGCTTCGCGCCCGGCGGGGGCGGTGTGCCGGGCCGGGGGCGAGGCGCACGGGGGCGCGTGGCGGCGGCGGGATGCGCGGGCGAGTTCCGGCCGGATTGGGGCGCGGGGGCGGCGCGAGCGCGGGAGCGCGGGTTCCGCTTACGGTGCCGGCGGGTGCCGCGGCTCAGTCCAGCCAGCCGTTGCGGGCCGCGTGCCAGACCAGTTGGATGCGGTTGTCGACGCCCGCGGCGCGCTGCATCGCCGCGATCCGCCGCTGCACCGTGCGGATCGCCACGCCCAGCGAGCGGGCCATCGCCGCGTCGGTGCTGCCCATGACGAGCATCGCGAGGATGCGCTGCTGGAGACCGCCGCCCTCGGAGCCGGGCCGGGCGAGCGGCACCGCGCCGGACCAGACGCCCTCGAAGAGCGCCACCAGCGCGTCGAGCAACCCGCTCGCGCCGACCACCAGCATCACCGGCTCGGCGGGCGCGGCGCCCGCCCCGAGCGGCACCAGCGCCACCGAGCGGTCGGCGACGCACATCGGGACCGGCAGCCGGTCGGCGGCGCGGACCTCCGCGTCCGGCGGCAGCCCGTCGAGCGCGTCCGGCGCGCCGTCCGGCTGCCGCGCCACGACCGCGCGCTCCACGACGACCTGGCGCCGCACGGCGGGGACGCCGGAGCCGACCGCGCGGAAGAAGCCCGCCCCGCCGGCCCAGTGCGCCCGGCCCGCCGCTGGGCCCGGCCGCCCGTGCGGCTCCACCTCGGGCGGCTGCGCGCCGCCGGGTGCGAAGACCAGCAACTCCGCCCGGGCGCCGCGCAGTACGGCGTCCAACCGGGTGCGGACCGCCTCGGCGCCCTGCACGGCCTGGACCGCCTCCTCCAGGCGGTGGTGGCCCTCGTGCACCTGCTGGTACTCCACCGTGAGCCGGTCGAACAGCTCCCGGCCGCGCAGCAGTTGCTCCTGCGCGCGGGTCAGCAGCGGCAGCAGCCCCTCGTGCGGCGGCCGCGGGTACCAGCGGCCGTCCGGGTCCAGCCGGGCCAGCCCGCGGACCGCCAGCTCCCCGCACGCGGCCCGCGCGGCCTCCGCCGACAGCCCGGCCTGCCGGGCCAGTTCGGCGACCGCCATCCCCCTGGTCGCCACCAGCAGCGGATAGACCCGGTCCGCGGGCGCGCTCAATCCGATTGCTTCAAACGGACGTTCGGCCATGATCATCAACTGTAGCCCCGTTCACCGGCGGAACGCCCGGTTCCGCCGATCGGAGCGGGCCGCCGCGCCCGAGCCTGCGGCGGGTCCACCAGGCCGCGTACGCAAGGCCGTTCACCGGTGACGGACAGTGTCCGCGGCGGCGGACGGTGTCCGCAGGGCCGGACCGGCGCCGGGCCGCGGCGGGCGTGCGGGCCCGCCGCGGCCGCCGGTTCAGCTCCGTTCCGCCGCCAGCGCCGCCAACTCCCGGGCCACGGCCTGCTCGTGCGCCTCGGCGTCCTCGCGGGCCCGCTTCGGGCGCCACCGCCCGGTCATCACGAACACGAACGGCAGGAACAGCACCTGCCCGCCGACGCAGATCCACCACCAGTCGCGCCACTGACCGGGGCCGTCGGCGGACGCCTTCTTCACCCGGGCGCCGTAGGCGTCGAGCACCGCGAGCTGCGGCTTCGCCCGCGCCACCACGGCCAGATCCGCCGGTCCGACCTCCTGCACGGCTTGGGCGGTCAGCGCCGCGGGCGCCTTGCCCGCGGGGTACCTGCCGAGTTCGGCGAAGAGCCGCGGGTGCCGCTGCACGATCGCCAGCGCGGGCGCGGCGGACCGGGAGGCCGCGCTGACCTGCGGGCCGTGCTCGACCAGCGGCGTCACCGACGTGACCAGCACCGGGATGAAGGCCGTGGAGACCGCCACCACGACCCGGACCGTCCAGCCCCACACCGCGAGGCCGGCCGCGGTCGCCGCCGGGTCGCGCTTCTCGACGGTCTCGGTGAAGCCCGCCATCCACGGCCCGTACGCGATGCCGCTGAACACGCCGATGCCCACGAACAGCCAGGCGAAGGTGGAGTATCCGGTGTCCGGGTGGGTGGCGCGGGTGGCGAAGAGCGCGGTGCACACGATCGACCCGAGCGCGCCGGCCACCATGAACGGCTTGCGGACCCGCAGCCGGTCCGACAGCAGCCCGACGGCGACCAGCGCGATCGCGTTCGCCGCCCAGTACCAGTTCGCCAGCGCGTTGGCGCGCTGCTCGCCGTAGCCGAAGGTGGTCGCGAAGTAGACCACGAAGTTGCCGACGGCCGCGTAGTACAGCAGCAGGAACAGCGCGATGGCCAGTGCCGAGCCCGCGACGTCCGGCCGCAGCACGCGCCGCCACTCGCCGCGCCGGGCCGCCGGTGCGACGCCCTTCGCACGCGCCTCCACCAGCGCGCGGTCCCGCAGGCTGACCATCACCTGGTCCCGGACGGCGGGGTCCAGTTCGCGCAGGGCCACCAGCGCGACCGCGAACACCGCGAAGCCCGCGATCGCCGAGTAGCGCAGCTCGTCCTGCCAACTCGAGCTGTCCAGCGTGTGGCTGGTGACCATGGTGACCACGAGGCTGCCGACCACCGGGCCCATCGTCCAGGACCCCATCGCCGTCGCCCGCCCCAACTGCGGGGAGAAGTCCCTGATCAGCGCGGGTGTGGCCACCAGGACGACGCCCTCGACCAGGCTGACCAGGGCGAAGAGCACCAGGTAGGCGGTCTTGCCGCCCGCGTGCGGCAGCCCGAAGAACACCAGCGCCGAGGCGGCCAGCAGCCCGTAGACCACCATGTTCGCCCGGCCCCAGCGGTCGGCGAGCCCGGCGAGCAGCGACGCGAACGCGCCGACGGCGTTGCCGACCACCGAGACCCACACGAAGTAGCGGTAGGTCATCCCGAAGTGCGTGATGATGGAGGTGGCCACGGCGTACTGCACGTAGAGCATGTAGTAGAGCACGACCGTGGTGAGCACCACGATCGCCAGGCAGCCGAGCCGGCGGGCCGTGGGCGGGTAGCCGGGCAGGTCGCGCCGGTAGAGCCGGGCGAGCGCGCCGGGCGCGCCCGGCGCGCCGGGTCTGCCGGCGTCGAACGAGGTCGGGGTGGCGGACATACGTCTCCTCCTGGGGTGCTGGACCCGGGGCACGCGCGGGCGGGGCGGGCGGTGCGGGCGGTGCGTCAGGGCGGGGCGGGGCATGTCGGGGCGTGGCGCAGGGCGCACGGGGCGTCGCGCGTCGCGGACGGCACGGTATGGACCGCGGGTCGCGGGTCGCGGCCGAGGTTGCGGTGAGGGTAGTACCGACCGGTCGGTATGCCTAGGGGGTGCGCGGTGGCAGGCGAAGGTTGCCGGTGGCGGCGGGGACGGTGCGGGGTTTGTGCGGGTGTCGTCACAAGCCCGGTGGGCGGCGGTGCGCTGATGGCGGGGGCCGGGCGGACTCGGATACCGTGCGCGCATGGGTGCGCAAGGGGGGACGGGTGAGCCGCGCGGCGTGGATCTCGGCGGGAGCGGTGCGGCGCCGCTGACGTCGGAGGACCCGCGGCGGATCGGGCCGTACCCGCTGGTGGGCCTGCTCGGTGTGGGCGGGATGGGCCGGGTGTACCTGGGGGTGGCGGAGGGGCGGTACGCCGCGGTGAAGCGGGTGCTGCCGGTGCTGGCCCAGGACGCGGACTTCCTGCGGCACTTCCGGCACGAACTGGACAACCTGGCGCGGCTGCCCGAGGGCGTGAGCGTGCCGCTGCTGGAGACCGGGCGCACCGAGAACCCGCCGTGGTTCGCCACCGCCTACATCCCCGGCCTGACGCTGACGGAGGCGGTACGGCTGCACGAAGGGCCGCTGCCCCGGGAGGCGTTGTGGTACCTGCTGCGTGAACTGGCCGCCCGGCTCAAGACGTTGCACGCGCTGGACATGCTGCACCGGGACGTGAAGCCGTCGAACGTGATGGTCACGGCCGACGGGCTGTTCCTGATCGACTTCGGTATCGCGCGCGCGGCCGACCAGAGCCGGCTGACGCGGACCGGGATGGTGATCGGCACCCCCGAGTACATGTCCCCTGAACAGGCGGCGGGCAAGGGCGGGTTGACCGGTGCGGCGGACGTGTTCGCGCTGGGCAGCCTGCTGTACTTCGCGGGCACCGGCGAGACGCCGTTCGGCAAGGGCTCCGGCCTCGAGGTGCTCTACCGCATCGTGCACAACGAACCGGACTTCGACGCGCTGCGCGAGGTCGATCCGGACCTGGCCGACATCGTCGCCGACTGCCTCGACAAGTCCCCGGCCACCCGGCCGTCCGCGGCGGACCTGCTGGAGCGCTGCGCTCGGGGCCCGGAGGACGCCGGTCCGGCCTGGCCGGCGGCCATCGCCGAACTGCTGGAGCGGCGGGCCGCGTTCGCCGCGGACGTGCCCGCGCCCGACGAACTGACCGCTGCCACGGTGGACCTGAAGTCCGCGGGTGCGGAGAGCGCGGAGAGCGCGGAGCGTGCGGGGGCGGCGGCGGGTGCGGCCGGTGCGGGGGCCGCCGCCGGAGCGGGCGGCGCGGCCGGAAAACCGCCTGCCGCCGAAGTCGCGCCGGTCGGCAGCCGTTCCCCGGAGGCGGCAGCCAAGTCCGCGCCGGAAAAGCGGCGTTCGCGCACGCTGCTGCTGGCGGTGCCCATCGTCCTTGCGGCGGGCGGCATGACGGCCGTCAGTCTGCTGCCGCACGTCTTCTCCAGCACCGACGGGAAGTCGTCCGACCCGCCCTCGGTCGTCCTGACCTCCGGCTCCACGTCCGCCTCCGCCTCGCCGTCGTCCACGACGCCCCGCCGCTCGCCGTCCGGGTCGCCCTCGACGCACTCCTCCGGCAAGGGCAAGGCGTCGGGCTCGGGCGGCACGAAGGCGGGATCGGGATCAGGGTCGGGGTCCGGCTTGTCCGGCGGGAGCGGCGGTTCGTCCTCCGGCGGTTCCAACGGCGGTTCGTCCTCCGGCGGCTCGTCCGGTGGCTCCAGCGGGGGGAGCGGGGGCACCAAGATCGGCTCGGCGGGCACGTACCGCGTCAAGGAGGCGTCCGACGGCACCTGCCTCGTCCAGGACACCAGCAGCGGCGCCCCCAGCACCTACGCGAAGAGCGGCGCCTGCTCCTCGTCGAACGCCTACGCCGAGTGGACCTTCAAGCCCGTCTCGGGCAGCACCTTCGAGGTGGTCAACAAGGGCAGCGGCGCCTGCCTCACCGCCTTCATGCAGAGCGGCTGGACCAACATGGACACCTGCGGCTCGAAGTCCGGCCAGGTCTGGCGGATCGGCAGCACCGTGTCCGGCGGCAGCACGCTGGAGAGCACCACCTACGGCCAGTGCGTGGAGCTGGACACCGCCAGCTCGGCGAAGGTGGCGGGGTGCAACGCCGGGAACTCCGCGCAGCTGTGGAAGTACGCAGGATAGGCGCCCCGGCACAACACCGGCCTCCCACCGGCCCGTTCCCTCTCCCGCTCGCTGCGGCCGCCTGCCGCGGGCGTTGACGCGCGCCGACCGCAGTTGCGAAAATTATCGCAACTTCACTGTCCGGGGAGGCATGACCCGATGAACACCGGGATCGGCGGCGGCGCGCGGGCTCGCGCGGACCTTCAGGCGTACGTCGGGGAGATGGCCGCGGCGCTGGTGCCGTACGCGAGCCCGCACGGGGCGCGGATCAGGCCGGGGCTCAACCTCACGCACCACGACGACGCCGCCGCGGACCTGGAGGGGTACGCCCGGCCGCTGTGGGGGCTGGCCCCGCTGGCCGCGGGCGGCGGCGACTTCGCGCACTGGGAGCTGTGGGCGAGCGGGCTGGCCGCCGGCACGGACCCCGAACACCCCGAGTACTGGGGCGACATCGGCCACTTCGACCAGCGCCAGGTGGAGACCGCCGCGATCGGCTTCGCCCTCGCGCTGGCCCCCGAGCGCTTCTGGGACCCGCTCGACGGCAAGGCGCGCGACCGGGTCGGCCGCTGGCTGGCCGCCTCCCTGCACCGCTCCACCCCGCCGAACAACTGGAACTTCTTCCCGGTCATGGTCGGCCTCGGCCTGGACCGGGTCGGCTTCGCCCACGACCGCGACGCGCGCCGCACCCGGCTGGACACCCTGGAGTCGTACGACCTCGGCGACGGCTGGTACGCCGACGGCGACACCCCCCAGCGCGACTACTACGTCCCCTGGGCCATGCACTTCTACGGCCTGGTCTACGCGGCGCTCGCCGGGGCGGAGGACCCGGCCAGGGCCGAGCGCTTCCGGGAGCGCGCGGCCCTCTTCGCCGCGGACTTCCGGCACTGGTTCGCCGACGACGGCGCCGCGCTGCCCTTCGGCCGCAGCCTCACCTACCGCTTCGCGCAGGGCGCGTTCTGGGGCGCGCTGCCCTACGCCGGGGTGGACGCGCTGCCCTACAGCGAGGTACGGGGCCTGCTGCTGCGGCACCTGCGGTGGTGGCGGGCCCGGCACGAGCAGATCGCGCCCGACGGGGTGCTGTCGATCGGGTACGGCTACCCGCAGCCGCTGATGGCCGAGCAGTACAACGGGCCCGGGTCGCCGTACTGGGCGATGAAGGCCTTCCTGCCGCTGGCGCTGCCGGCCGGGCACGCGTTCTGGGCCGCGGAGGAGGAGCCGCATCCGGCCGCACGGCCCACCACGGAAACACCCGACCCCGAAGCACCCGCCGCCGAACTGCCCTCCGCCGTACCGGAGCCGGCCGGCCGCACCGTGTCCGTGCAGCCGCACGCCGGGGTCGTCCTGATGCGCTCCGGCGGCGACGTGACCGCGCTCAGCGGGCTCCAGCACGGCAGGTGGGCGCGGGCCGGCGTCGCGAAGTACGCCAAGTTCGCCTACTCCACCCGCTTCGGCTTCAGCGTCCCCGCCGGGGAGAGCGGCCTGCTGCACGGCGCGTACGACTCGGTGCTCGCGGTCAGCGACGACGGCCCGCAGGAGGAGCCCGTGCACTTCCGGGTCCGCGAGGTGAGCGAGGACCCGCACACCACGCCCGACGGCACCGTGCGCAGCACCTGGCACCCCTGGCCCGACGTCGAGATCACCACCTGGCTGACCGCGGCGGCGCCCTGGCACCTGCGGACCCACCGCATCCGCACCGCCCGGCCGCTGCTGACCGCCGAGGGCGGCTTCGCCGTCGACCGCCACGGCGGCCCGGCCCGGTCCGAGGGCGCGCCGGGCAGCGCGCTCGCGGTGTCCGCGGCCGGCGACCTCAGCGGACTGCGCGACATCGGCGACGGCGCCGCCCGTACGGGTGAGGTCCTGAACGTGCTCCCCGGCACCAACCTGCTGGCCCGGCGCACCGCGCTGCCCACCCTCACCGTCCGGCTGGCACCGGGCGAGCACTGGCTGCGCTGCGCGGTGCTCGGCGCGTCCCCCGCCGACGCCGCTTCCTGGGACACCCCGCCGGACCCGGCCCACTGAACCGGTCCACCGACCGGCCCACCGACCGGCCCCGGTTCCCTGGACACCGCCGAACGCGGGCGGCACCGGAAGGCCCGCCCGCGGGGGGTGTCACCGCCGGGCGGGGGCGCCGGTCGCGGCGCGGCGGCCGAGCAGCGCCACCGCGGCGAGCATGAGCAGCAGGACCGCGGTGAACCAGGTCATCGCCGTGGTGGTGCTGACGTCGAGGGTCGCGACACCGACGCCGAGGGCGGGCACGCTGAGCCCGACGTAGGAGATGAGGAACAGCCCGGCCAGGGCCTCGCTGCGCTCGGCGGGTGCGGCCGCGGCGGCGACGGCCCCGACCGCGGCCTTGAAGAGCACACCGGCGCCGATGCCGGACAGGATGCCGCCGGCCAGGAAGCCCGGCAGGCTCGCGGTGCGCATCCCGGTCAGCAGCACCACCAGGCCGACGGCCTCGGCGGCCAGGCCGAGGCGGCGCTTGGCGGCGGTGCTCAGCGGACCGGCGAGGGTCTGCGCGACGGCCGCGGCACCGAACACGGCGAACACGATCGCCCCGGCCAGCAGCCGGGAGGGGTGGTGCAGCGTGCCCGCGACGAAGCTGGCCGCGATGGAGGTGAACAGGCCGAAGACCGCGAAGGAGGCGAACCCGGCGGCGGCCGCGGCGATGTAGGAGGGCCGGTCGCCGTGGTCGGCGCTGATCCGCTGCGGCCGGTAGGCGGGACGGACCGGCTGTGCCTCGACGGTCTCCGGGGTGAGGGCGACGCCGACCGCGCTGAGCGCGAGGAGGACGGCGAAGACCAGGAAGGGCACCCGCAGCGGCGCGCCCACGTACTGCGCCAGGATGCCGCCCACCAGCGGGCCGACCCCGAGACCGCCGATGTTGGCGGCCGTCGAGACCAGTTCGAAGCGCTGGCCCGACGCGCCCGGGCGGTGCGCGGTGTGCAGGTCGTGCAGGTGCGCGGTGGCCGTGGCGGTGAGCATGCCGACACCGAGCCCGGTGACCAGCCGCCCGGCCAGCAGCAGCGGCAGCGACGAGCCGGACAGGAACAGCAGCGCGGCCGCGGTCTCCAGGCCCAGCGCGGGCAGCAGGATCTTCTTGCGGCCGACCCGGTCCGAGAGGTGCCCGGCCAGCACCAGGCTGATCACGACGCCCACGGCGAACGTGCCGTAGACGACCGTCACCGTGAAGGTCGAGAACCCGTCGCGGGCCGCGTACAGGGGGTAGAGCGGGGTGGGCAGGGCGGAGAACGCCATCCCGGTGAGGAACGCGAACGCGATCAGCCAGAACCCGGAGCCGTGGCGGCGGCGGTGGGTGGCCGCCGGGAGGACGGGGTCGGCGGGCGCGAGGGCGGTGCGCGGGGTGAGTCCGAGGAGCGGCGAGGTCATGGCGGCGCGTCCGTTCTGGATGGGGAAGGAAGCACCCCCAGATTCCGTCCGCACCGATCATCACGTCAAACGAAAGTTATTGACACCGACGATCAAATGAAGAGATGGTTGCGCCCATGGATCTGCGGCAGCTGGAGTACTTCGTGGCGGTCGTCGAGGAGGGCAACTACACGCGGGCGGCGGCGCGCCTGCACGTGGTGCAGTCCGCGGTCTCGGCGTCGATCAAAAGGCTGGAGCGCGAGCTGGGCGCGCAGCTTTTGGACCGCAACTCCAAGCGGGTGCTGCTCACCGACGCCGGGGCGGCCCTGCTGCCCCGGGCCCGGGTGGTGCTGGACTCCGCCCGCGACGCCGCCGACGCGGTGGCCGAGGTGCACGGCGGGCTGCGCGGCACCCTGCGGCTGGGCACCATGACCTCGGTGGAGCTCATCGACCTCCCGACGCTGCTGGGTGAGTACCACCGCCGGCACCCCGGGGTGCTGTTGCAGATCAGCGCCGCCACCTCCGGGTCGAGGGGGCTGGTCGACGCCCTGCGGGAGCGGCGTCTCGACCTGGCCTTCGTGGCGCTGCCGGGCGCGCGCCCGGCCGACGTGGAACTGACCGGGCTGGCCTCCTCGGTGCTGGACCTGGTGGTGCCGGCCGACCACCCGCTGGCCGGCCGCGGCAGCGTGGCCGTCACCGAACTGGCCGGCCTTGACTTCATCGACTCGCCGCTCGGCTTCGGCACCCGCAGCGTCACCGACGCCGCCTTCACCGCCGCCGCGGTGCCGCGCACGGTCGCCATCGAGATCCCCGACATCGCGACCGGCGCGGCGTACGTCCGCCAGGGCCTGGGCATCGCCTTCCTGCCGCGGTTCGTGCTCGGCCGCGCCGAGGGCCTGGCGCGGCTCACCGTCACCGGGGTGGACCTGCGCTGGCCGCTGTCGCTGGCCGTCCCCACCGACCGGGCGCCCAGCGGCGCCGCCCGGGCGATGATCGCGCTGACCCGCGACTTCGTCCGACCGCAAGGCGCGCCGTGACGGGCGCGCCGCGGCAGGAGGTCAGGCGGGGCGGACGGTGATCTCGCGGGTGCCGGCGGGCAGCCCGGTGAGGACGACCCGGCCGTCCTCCGCCCGGGCGGCTTGGGCGTACGCCCGGCCGTCGGCCCACGCGGTGGCGCCGTCGACCCTGACGGTGTACCCGCCGGTGGCCGGTACGGGGACGGCGACCTCCGCGACCGCGCGGCGCGGGGCGGAGACGGTGAGGTCGAACGTGCCGTGGCCGCGGTCGTGCCAGGACACCGCGATCACCCCGGCGGGGGTGGTCAACTGCCCTTCCGCGCGGCCGAGTCCGCCCGGGTGCGGGGCGATCCGGTAGCCGGCGGCCGAGCCGTCCGCGGCGGGTGCGATGCCCAGCAGCCAGAACGTCAGCGCCGAGGTCGGGCCGGTGGACCAGCCGTGCGCGGCGCTCATGTAGGAGCCGGAGTAGTCCGAGCTGCCGTCGGTGCGGTAGCCCTCCCAGAACGTACTGGCCGTGCCCTGGGGCGCGTCGAGCATGTAGCCCCACTCGCGGCGGATCAGGTCCAGCGCGGTGGCGGCGCGACCCGCCGCGAAGTGCGCGTGCACCTCCATGCCGCCGGGGAAAGGGTGGACCGCCTCGGCGCTCTTCTCCGGGCTGAGCGCCCCGACCGGCGTCCAGCGCGCGCCGAGCGCGGTGCTCACCGCGGCCGCCCGGTCCGCGTCCGGCACCAGGCCGAACCACACCGCCAGCGCGTTCCCGTCCTGCGGGTGGAGGGCGGAGCCCGGCTTGTCGCGGTAGAGACCGGCGCCGCTGTCCCAGTAACCGGCCGCCTCCACCGCGGACTTGAGCGCGGCGGCGCGGGCGGCGCTGTCCTCGGCGGTCGCGGTGTCGCCCGCGGCGCGGGCGAGCGGACCGGCGGTGGCCAGCGCCCGGTACATGATGGCGTTGGCCTCGATGTTCTTGCCGTCGGAGTCGGTGCGCGCCCAGTCGGCGGCGGCCGTGACGTCCAGCAGCCCGTCGCTGTCGATCTTGCCGGTGATGTAGTCCAGCGCGGCCTTGTACCGGGGGTAGATCCCGGTGGTCCACGCGGTGTCACCGGTGTACTGGAGGTAGGCGGCGGTGCCGATCAGCGTCCACAGGTGGTAGGCGTCGGAGTTGCCGATGAAGTCGACGGCAGGGCCCGCGTAGGGGAGGGCGCCGCTGTCGGCCTGGTGGTTGTAGAGCGTCTGGAGGGAGTCGCGGACCGTGCGCATGTCGCCGAGGGAGACGTAGTCGGTGAGCACCGAGATGCCGAGGTCGCCGGGCCACACGGTGCGGTCGCGCTTGGCGCCGTCCACGAGCACGGTCTGCCCGGCCTCGCCGATCCGCGCGCCGTTGTTCCAGCCGACGGCGGGCGGTCCCCAGACCCGGCCCTGGTCGTTGGCCACGATGTTGGTCTGCACCGTGTAGGCGCCCGCGTACCAGACGCGGGTCAGCAGGTCGTCGTCGCAGGAGAAGTAGTTGGGGTAGGCGCGCAGGTCCGCCGCATTGGGCGCGAAGGTGATCTCCACCTGGACGCCGGTGAGTTCGACGGTGCCGCCGGACTGGTTGACGACCGTCAGGTAGCGGAAGCCGCCGCGCAGCTGGCTCGCCGGGTCGGTCGCGTCGGTGCCGGCGACGGGCACGTCGGTCGCGGTGCTGATCCGGCCGGACGGCGCGGCCGGATAGACCACCGGGGGCTCGTCGTTGCTGCCGCCGTTGGAGCCGTCGCTCGACGCGGTACTGACGTACGTCGACAACTCGCTGTAGGTCAGGCCGAGTTGCTGGCTGGCGTCGGTGCCGGCGCCCACGGCGAGGGTGACGTAGCCGCCGACCTCCCTGCCGAAGTCGAGGGTGACCGACGCGCCCGCGCCGCGCAGCCGGGCGGCGGCACCGCGCTTGCGCAGCAGGCCGCCGGCGCCGCTGACGCTGCCCGTGGTGGCGTACACGGCGACGGGGGTGAGGGTGCGGCCGGCGGGGGAGAGGTTGAAGGCGTCCCACCGCCCGCTCGGGGCGGGGCGCGCGCCGGATGCCGCCGCGAGGGGCACGGTGCCCTCGGGAGCCGGCGCGGCGGCCGGTGCGGGCGCGGCGGCCTGGGCCGGTATCCCGCGCAGCGCCGCCGCGGCGACCACCGAGGCGGCCCCCGCGCGAAGGACGTTCCGCCGCTTCGGCCCTGGACCCGGTTCCGTGCTGTGCGACATGGCTCGCTCCTTGTCGAAGCGCCGGCGTGGCGCCGGCGGTCTCGGACACGCTCGGCAACCGCCTTCGGCGCAGCGGGGATTGAAATGTTTCAGCTCTGACCGGTGGACACGCTATCCACGGCTCACCGGTGCGGCAACCGTCGTGCGGGGACCGGTTTTCGGCCGGGGCGCGGCGAAGGTACCGGTCGTATGCGGGCAGAACGGCTGTTCACGGTCGGCTTCCGGTCGGCTTCGGCGTGGGCCGGTACGGCCGGCGCGCGTCCGCGCCCTTGCGCCCGGGCCGGGCCTGATGGGAGGACGGGGAGGCGGACCTGAAACGTTATGGGTTCCACCCCCCGCGGCCGGCCGGTTCCCGAACCGGTCGGCCCGTCGCCGCGAGCGGGTTCGCCCCGCCCCGCGGGGACCGGCTAGCTTGAGGGGCATGACTGACATCCGCCCTGGTGCCGCGGCCGCCGGCCTCGCCACCGTCGCCGACGACGGCACCGTCCTTGACACCTGGTACCCCGCTCCGGAACTGGCCGGGCAGCCCGGGCCCTCGGGCACCGAGCACCTGAGCGAGGAGCGCGCCGCCGAGCTGCTGGGCGCGGCCGCGCCGAAGGCACTGGGCCCCGACCCGCGCCGGGGCGTGCGGGTCGTCGCGGTCCGTACGGTGATCGGCTCGCTCGACGACAAGCCGCTGGACACCCATGACGTCTACCTCCGGCTGCACCTGCTCAGCCACTGCCTGGTCCGGCCGAACGAGCTGAACCTCGAGGGCGTCTTCGGGCTGCTCGCCAACGTCGCCTGGACCTCGCTCGGGCCGGTGCCGGTGGCGCACCTGGAGCAGACCCGGCTCGCGGCGCGCGCGGAGGGCACGCACCTGTCGGTGTTCGGCGTGGACAAGTTCCCGCGGATGACCGACTACGTGGCGCCCGCGGGCGTGCGCATCGCGGACGCCGGGCGGGTCCGGCTCGGCGCGCACCTCGCTTCGGGCACCACCGTCATGCACGAGGGCTTCTGCAACTTCAACGCCGGGACGCTGGGCACCTCCATGGTCGAGGGCCGCATCTCGCAGGGCGTCGTGATCGGCGACGGCTCCGACATCGGCGGCGGCGCGTCGATCATGGGCACCCTGTCCGGCGGCGGCACCCAGCGCGTCTCGGTCGGCGAGCGCTGCCTGCTCGGCGCGGAGTCCGGGCTCGGCATCGCGCTGGGCGACGACTGCGTGGTGGAGGCGGGCCTGTACGTCACCGCCGGCACCCGGGTCACCCTCCCCGACGGCGAGATCGTCAAGGCGGTCGAGCTGTCCGGCGCCGACAACCTCCTCTTCCGCCGCAACTCCACCACCGGCAAGGTCGAGGTCCTCCAGCGCACCGGCTCCTGGGGCGGCCTCAACGCGGCCCTGCACGCCCACAACTGACCCGCCGCCCGACCTACGCCCGCCTGGTCCGCGGGCCCTCTCAGCGGGGGCCGCCGCGCAGGGAGGACAGGACCAGGCGGCCGTAGCGGGTGGTGAGGGCGGCGGCGGTGGCCGCCAGGGAGGCGGCCAGGGCGATCGTGAGGTCGGCGGCACTGGTGTCGCCGAGCACCTGGAGGACGGACAGGGCCGTGGAGAGGGGCAGGCCGAGGATGGTCAGCACACCCAGGGCGCCGGCGATCTGCTGGCTCTCCTGGTTCTGCGCCAGCCGCGCGTAGTCGGCCGCCTCGGTGAGGATCTGCTCGAAGCGGGCGGGCAGCTGGTGCCGGGTGTGGAAGTCCAGCAGCAGGTTGTTGGCCGGGCCGTGGGCGCTGAGGTGCTGGCGCCAGTAGGTGCTGCGGAAGACCGCGATCCGGCGTTCGAGGTCGGCGGAGCGGCGGGCCAGACCGGTGGCGCCGAAGACCGAGGACAGGTCGTCGGTCAGCTCGTCGATGTGGTCGCGCTGCGCGGTGCCCAGCAGCAGCGCGTCGAGGTAGGTGCCGCGCGCGTTGGCGAGGGCGCGGTCGTAGAAGTCACCGGGGCCGGTGTCGCGGCGGTGCCCGAGGAAGGCGGCGCCCTGGCGGAGCACCAGCGCGCTCCAGTCCGCCGAGATCCGGCTCACCTGCGACCGTATCCGGGCCAGCGCCTCCGGGGCCGGCGGCAGGTCCGACGGGCTGCCCCGCGACGCCAGCGCGCGCAGCAGCAGGTCGGCGTCGAGCGGCACATCGGCGGTGTCGCCGGCGCGCATCACCCGGGTCAGGTGGTCCGGGGGCGTGAGGAACGCGACGGTGTACGGGCGGGAGAGGGCGAACGGCCCCGCCGGCGTCGCGGTGTCGGCGGCGCCCGCGAGCAGCGCCGCGGGCGCGAACGGGCCCGACAGCGGGTCCGGGTCGATGGGCTGCCGGCGCCGGCTGACGGCCCGCAGCAGCGGCAGCAGCGGCGCCCCGGCGACCGTGAAGTGCAGGACGGCCAGGCCCTGTCGGGGTGAGCGGCTGGTCGGGGTGCGCAGCAGCTCCATCCCGTCCAGCCGCATCGGCCCCTGCTGCGGGGCGGGGTCCGGCCGGGTGTGCCAGCGCCGGTCGTACAGGGCGCGTCCGGCGGAGGCGGTGAACAGGCCGCGGCGCGCGGCCTCTTCGGCCGCCGCGTCGGGGTGGGCCACCGGCAGCGGGCCCTTCGGCCAGGGCGGGTCCGCCGCGATCCGTACCGGCACCAGCACCGCCAGGATCTGGCGGGTGCCCTCCGCGGCCATGAAGGCGCGCGTCAACTCCTCGTTCCGGCCCCCCGGTTCAGTCACCCCCACACCCTCTCGCCCGCGCTCGGGGGCGCGCAACCGGATGTCCTTATGGTTGCCAGGTGGGGACGTTGAGCGTCAGGAGCGACGCCGTCGTGGCGGACAGCCGCAGTTCGGTGGTGGCGCAGTTGCGCAGTGCGGGGAAGACCCGGCGGTAGTGCTGCGCCGGGATGCCGAGCAACTGGCACAGGACCAGCCGGAACAGGGTGTTGTGGGCGACGACGAGCACGCGCCGGCCCCCGTGGGCGGCCGCGACCCGGCGCAGCGCCGCCGCGCCGCGGGCCGCGGCGGCGAGCGGGTCCTCGCCGCCGGGGAACGGGTGCGCGGCCGGGTCGGCGGTGAAGGCGGCGGCCGCCTCGGGGTGCGCGGCGCGCAGTTCGGCCATGGTGCGGCCCTCGGCGATCCCGAAGTCGGCCTCGGCCAGGCCGGGTTCGACGGCGGGGAGGAGCCCGGTGGCGCGCGCCGCGGGTGCGGCCGTGCGCCGGGCCCGGGACAGCGGGGAGGTGACGATGGCGTCGAGCCCGGCGCCGCCGGCCCAGGCGCCGAGTGCTTCGGCCTGGTCCAGCCCGCGCGCGGTCAGTGCGATGTCGCTGACGCCGGTGTAGCGGTTCTCCTCGTGCCAGACGGTCTCGCCGTGCCGGACCAGGAAGAGCGTGGCCGCGGGGGCCGCAGGCGGAGGGGTGGCGGTCATCCGTGCTCCCGTGCGTAGGCGGCCGTCTGCGCGGGGAGCCAGCCGCGGTGCTCCCATGCGTCCAGCAGCGCCCGGAACGGCTCGTCGAACCGCCGGCTCGCCTCGGGCCGCGGATCGAGGACCGTCCGCACCTTCACCATCGGCCGCAGCCGCGACCAGCCGTCCGGCCCCGACGCGCCGGCCGACCCCGACGCGCCGTCCGGCCCGGCGCCGTGGGCGGCCAGCACCGCCATCCCCAGCGCGGAGTCGGCGTGTTCGGGCACCGCGGCCTGGCGGCCCAGCACGTCGGCCCGCAACTGGTTCCAGTAGGCGCTGCCGGTGGCGCCCCCGGTGAAGGCGACCGGCCCCTCGATCCGCGCGCCGAGCTGCCGCACGTACGCCAGGCACAGCCGCTCCACGTACGCCACGCCCTGGAGCAGCGAGGCGTGCAGGTCGGCGTCGCCGGACGGGGTGCCCAGGGTGAAGGGTTCGGCGTCGGGCGCGAGGAAGGGGAAGCGCTCGCCGCGCGAGACGAGCGGGTAGGACAGCACGCTCGCCGGTTCGTGGGCGGCGGCCGCCCGGTCCAGCCGGGCCAGGTCGGCGCCGGGGAACGCCCGGGCCAGCGCGCCCGCGCCGACGCTGGAGGCCCCGCCCGGCAGCCAGTTGCCGTCCGCGGCACGGTGGTTGTAGAGCACGCCGGCCGGGTCGGTGAGCGGCTGCGCGGTGACGCCCTTGAGCACCAGCGTGGTGCCGAGCACGCTGTTCCACTGCCCGACGTCCCAGGCACCGGAGCCGAGTTGGGCCGCGCAGCCGTCCGTCATGCCCGCCACGACCAGGGTGCCCTCGGCCAGGCCCGTGGCGGCCGCGGCCTGCGCGCACACGGTGCCGAGCACACTGCCGGGCGCCACCACCGGCGGGAACTCCAGCTCGGCCAGGCCCAGTTGCTCGTGGAGAGCGTGCGGCCACTCCCGGCGGCGCAGGTCGTAGCCGGTCTTCAGGGCGTGGCTGGAATCGGCCGCCACCGGGTGCCCGACCAGCCGGCTGGTGACGAAGTCCGCCTGGTGGCAGACCCGGGCCCCCCGCAAGGCGGCCGCGCCGCCGCGGTCTTGGTGCCCGGCCAGCCACAGCAGCTTCGCCAGCCCCCAACTCGGCTGGATGCGGTAGCCGAGCGCGTCCCACACCTCGGCGCCGGTCTCCTGCGCGAAACGCGCCTCGGCCGACGCCCGCCCGTCGTCGTACATCAGCGCCGGGGTCAGCGGCTCGCCCTGCGCGTCGGTGAGCAGGACCGTCCCGGAGGTGGCGCAGACCGCCAGGCCCCGCACCCGCGCGGGCGCCACCGTACGCAGCGCCCCGGCCACCGCGGAGGTGACGCCCTGCCACCAGTCGGAGGGGAGCTGCTCGTGCCGGTGGCCGTCGCGGTGGCCGGTCAGCGGCGCGGAGCCGCGGCCGAGCACCTGGCCGCCGCCCGCGACCACCAGGGCGCGTACGCCCTGCGTCCCGAGGTCGATCCCCACCCACAGGTCCTGGCCGGGCGTGTCCGTCACGGGCTCGGGTCCTCTCGTTCGTCGTCCGCTCGCCGCACGTTCGCCGCCCGGTGGCGCGGGGAGGCTTTTCACACCGCGACCACAGCCGGGCCGGTGCCGGTCCAAACGGGCCCGCGAGCGCCGATATCCGGCCTCCCACCTGCCCAGAGGCGGAGGCGCGGGCCGCCCGACGCCTTGACCGGGCCGCCGCGTGTGGTGAACACTGCCGAACGCTACCTCAGTATTGAATGTTATATCCACAGTGCAGACTGTTATGGGCAGGCCGTCGCGCGCACCGACCGCGGCGGACCGCCGTCGTCGGTCGCCGGATCGGAACGGGAACCGCAGGGATGCCACAGGACAAGAACCGCCGGGGGCCGTCGCAGCGCCGCCGCGAGCTGTCGGACCACGTGCTGGCCGAGGGCTCGGTCTCCGCGTCCGTCCTGGCCGAGCGGTTCGGGGTCAGCCTGATGACGATCTACCGCGACATCGACGAGCTGGAACGGGAGGGCATCCTGCGCAAGTTCCGCGGCGGCGTCACCGTCCAGCCCTCCGGCGTGTTCGAGAGCAACGTCGCGTTCCGCAAGAAGACCATGCGCGCCGAGAAGGAGGCCGTCGCCGCGAAGGCGGCCACCCTGATCGAACCCGGCATGTCCGTGATGATCGACGACTCCACGACCGCCCTGGAACTGGCCCGGCTGCTGCCCGGCATGGAACCGCTCACCGTGGTCACCAACTTCCTCGAAGCGCTCAACCTGCTCTCCGACGAGCGCGGGCTGCACCTGATGGCGCTGGGCGGCGACTACGACCGGCTGCACGACTCCTTCCTCGGCGTGCCCTGCGTCGAGGCCGTCGAGGCGCTCCGCGTCGACCTGTGCTTCGTGTCCACCTCGTCGGTCTACGGCTCCTACGCCTACCACCAGGAACAGCGCATCGTGGCGGTCAAGCGGGCGATGCTCGGCGCCGCCGACCGCAGCGTCCTGATGATCGACCACTCCAAGCTGGGGCGCACCGCGCTGCACCGGCTGGCCCCGCTGAGCACCTTCGACCTCGTCGTCGTCGACGACCGCACCCCGCCCGACGTCCTGCGCTCCCTCGACGAGAGCGGCGTCCCCTACGAGACCGCTCCGACCGGGACGTGAGAGCGCCCCGGCCCGAGCACGCGACCGACCGATGAAGGAGACCTCGGCCATGAGAATCCTCGCAGCGGGCGACCACTTCGTCGCACCCGACCTGTTCGCCCGGGAACTGGCGTCCGAGATCGGCGCCGGCCACAGCGTCGAGCACCTGCGGCTGCCGTGGCCGCTCACCCCGTTCGGCCCGGTCGCCGAGGTCGACGAGGCGTCCGGCGACGAGGACACCATGCTCGCCGCACTGGGCGGGGCGGAGGTGTGCGTCACCCAGATGGGCCCGGTGACCCGCAGGGTCCTGGACGGCGCCCCCGACCTGCGGCTGGTGGTCGTCGGCCGCGGCGGCCCGGTCAACGTCAACCTGGAGGCCGCCAGGGAGCACGGCGTCCAGGTCTGCAACACCCCCGGCCGCAACGCCGCCGCCACCGCCGAGTACACCGTCGGCATGATGCTCGCCGCGATGCGCCGCATCCCCGAGACGTCCGCCGCGCTGGCCGCCGGCCGCTGGGCCGGCGAGTTCTACACCTACGACAACTGCGGCCCGGGCCTGGACGGCGCCCGGGTCGGGCTGATCGGCTGCGGCGCGGTCGGCAGCAGGGTGGCTCGCGCCCTGACCGCGTTCGGCGCCCGGGTGCGGGTGTACGACCCGTACGCCGACGAGCAGGTGCTGCGCGCGGCCGGCGAACCCGTCGCCGACCTCGACGCGTTGCTGCGCGAGTCCGACGTGGTGTCCCTGCACGCGCGGCTGACACCGCAGACCCGCGGGATGCTCGGGGCCCGCGAGCTGGCGCTGCTGCCGGACGGCGCGGTCGTCGTCAACTGCGCCCGCGGCGCGCTGCTGGACGAGGACGCCCTGTGCGACGGCCTGGAGACCGGGCACCTCGCCGCCGCCGCGCTCGACGTCTTCGCGGTCGAGCCCCCGCCGCCGCACTCCCGGCTGCGCACCGCCCCGCGCCTGGTCATGACCCCGCACCTGGCCGGCGCGAACACCTCCGTCGCCCACAACGCCGCCCGGATCGCCGCGGCGGAGGTCGGCCGCTTCCTGCGCGGCGAGCCGCTGGCCCACCGCGTGGCGTAGGCGCGCCGCCTGCTCCCGCCGTACCTCCCGCCTCACCCGCAAGCGGCGTTCGCGCCCTGTGCACGTGGTTCAGCCGAAGGTCTTCCAGCCGAGGGAAGGAACGCACGGTGTTCGTCGGAGTGGACATGGGGACATCCGTCGCGAAGGCGGCGGCCTTCGCCGAGGACGGCACGACCCTGCGCGTGGAGTCGGTGCCGATCGCGCTCGGCGGGCACGGCGAGGCCGTCGAGCAGGACGTCGAGGAGGTCGCGCGCGCCGCGACCGCCGTGATCGGCGCGGTCACGAACGGGCAGCGGCCCGCGCTGGTCGCCGTCACCGGCCAGGGCGACGGCCTGTGGCTGGTGGACGACCGGGGCCGGGCGGTGCGCCCGGCGATGTCGTGGATGGACGGGCGGGCCGGCGTCCTCGTCGCCGAGTGGATGGCCGACGGCACCGCCGACCGGCTCTACCACCGCACCGGCAACGTGCTCTTCCCCGGCTCGCCCGGGCCGCTGCTCGCCTGGCTGGACCGCCACGAACCGCACGCCCTGGACGCGGCGGCCACCGCCGCCTGCTGCAAGGACGTCATCCACCTGCGGCTGACCGGCGAACGCGGCACCGACCTGTCCGACGCGTCGGTGCCCTTCCTCGACCCGTGCACCCGCACCTACGCCCCCGACGCGCTCGCCGCGCTCGGCGTCGCCCACCGCGCCGGGCTGCTGCCGCCGATCGCCGCCACCCTGCCGTACGGGCAGGCCCGGGCGGGCACCGCGGGCCTGCCGGACGGCACCCCCGTCACCGGCGGCCCCTACGACCTGCCGGCCTGCGCGACGGGCGCCGGGGTCACCGAACCCGGTGACGGGCTGCTCATCGTGGGCACCACGCTCGCCTGCCAGGTGGTCGTGGCGGACGTCGACCTCGAAGGCGACCCGGTGGGCTTCCACCTCGCCACGGCCCGCCCCGACCGCCACCTGCGGGCGCTGCCGGCGATGACCGGGACCGCGGCGCTGGAGTGGGTGCTCGGGCTGACCGGCACGACCCACGACCAGCTCTCCGACCTGCTCGACGCCTCCCCGCTCGGGGCCCGCGGCGTGGCCGCGCTGCCCTACCTGTCGCCGTCGGGCGAGCGCGCGCCCTTCGTCGACCCGGCCGCGCGCGCGGAGTTCACCGGGCTCGACCTGCGGTCCACCTCCGCGGACGTGGTCCGCGCGATGTGCGAGGCGATCGCGTTCGCCGCCCGGCACTGCCTCGAAGCGGCCGGGCTCACCGGGCAGTTGGCGGTCTGCGGCGGCGGCGCCCGCAACTCCGGGTGGCTGCGGCTCTTCGCCGATGTGCTGGGCCGCCCGCTGCGGGTCGCGCGCGGCCCCGAGCCCGGCGCGCGCGGCGCGGTGCTGGCCGGCCTGGCCGCCCACGGCGCCGCGATCGGACGGGCGGTGGACACGGCCGCCTGGACCGCGCCCGAGGCCGTGGTCGACCCCGACCCCGCCGCTGTCGCCCACTACGAACAGGGCTACGCCGACTACCTGTTCAGGGTCGGCTGCGCCCGGGACCGCTGGCGGGGCCCGCAGTCCAGCCGCCCCTGAGGCGCACGCCACGACCCTGTCGTGCGGTCGGCGAGGCGTCGCCGCGTGCGGTGGGCGCGGCACGCGCCGGGGCGGGTCAGGCGTCGCGGGAGCCGCCACCGGCAGCGGGCGGCGGGGCGTCGGTGAGCAGCCGGACCGGGCCGAGCAGGCCCGAGACGCGCTGGCCGGGGAAGACGAAGTGCGTGGGGCTGGTGGCGTCCAGCCAGGGCGCGAGGGTGCCGAACACCGTGACGTCCACCGTGTTCGGGCCCGGCGCCACCAGCCCGGTCAGGTCGAAGACGTACGGTCCGCAGATCCGCACCCCCGCCGGGACGCCGCCGACCGCCACCTCCGCGGTGCCGCGGACCCGGCCGAGGTCCAGGCGCACCCGCCCGGCCGCGGCCGGCACGTGGAGGACCCGCCGGTAGCGGACCCCGCCGCTGTACCCGGCCAGGCCGCGGTCCTCCCAGTCGCCGACCGCGATCCGGCCCGGGCCGACCTCGCAGCGCAGCGGCCCGGCCAGGGCGGCGCCGCCCTCGCACCCCGGCTCCGGGACCAGCCGCAGCGCGGCACGGCGCACACCCGGCAGGTCCGCTCCGGCGGCCAGACACGCGGACAACGTCTGCCGTCCGCGGGCGCCGGACGTACGGCCGCACTCCTCGCCGTCGACGAACAGCGTGCCGCCGCCGTACACGTCGACCGCCACCCGTACGGCGCCGGGCGGCAGTTCGCACCACAGCCACTCCACCCGGGGCCGGGCCCGCCCCGGCACCGCGAACCCCGCGGGCAGCACGGTGCCGTCGTCGGCGTCCGGGTCCAGCCAGGCCGCGCCCGGCAGCGGGTGCGGCCGATGCCACAGGTGGAGGGCCGCCGGGTCGCCCTCGGGCGCGCGCCGCACCACCGGCGGCACCCGTACGCCGCCGCGCTCCGCCCACCAGCGGCCGTCGCTGTGGAAGGCCGCGGCCACGGCTCCGGCGGCGTCGTGGCAGCGCGCGTCCACCAGCACCGCCAGGCCGTCGCCGCCCGCGCCCTCCACCACGATCTCGTTGCGGCCCGCCCGCAGCGCCGCGGCCACCTCGTGCCGCCGCACCCGCGGCACCGCGTGCTCCACGTACGGGTCGAACCCGCCCTGGCGGCCGACCACTTCGCCGTTGACCCGCAGCACGCACCGGCCGAGGGCGGCGACCTGCACCACGGCGCGCGCGGGCCGCCGCGCCAACGTCACGGAGGTGCCCACGCGTACGGCTCCTTCAACGGCCTCATCAGGCGGGGGAGTCGCGGTGATCCACTCCGGGCGGCGGTAGCGTGCCGCGTCCCGGACCAGCGCCATGTGCACCCGCAGGTCCGTGTCCTGATGCGGCGTCAGATCCAGCTCCAGCGGGATACGGCCGGGCGACAACCGCACCCGGCCGAGGGCGAGATGGCCGCCGTCCGCCAACTCGACCGGCCGCCCGGCCAGCCGCACCGCCTTCGCCGCGGTGGCGCCGACCGCGAGGTGCCCCTCGAACGCCGCCGGAAGCAGCAGGTCCGCGGCCACCCGCCGGGTCGTGCCCGCGGGCGTCGGACCGACGTGCACGAACTCCTCCGGCACGTGGCCCTTCGGGCCGAGCACCGCCCGGTGCACCGGGTCCTTCCGGATGCCGCGCGTCTGCGACCACTCCAGCACCCGCACCGACTTCCCGGCCGCGCCCCGCAGCACCGCGTGCGGCCCGAACGTGGCGTACACGCCCACCGCGTCCGGCACCGCGCCGCTGCCCGCCTCGGCCCATCCGTCCCGCACGCCGTCCTCCCCGGCCGCCTCCACCCGGTGCCGGAACGCGTGCACCTCGGTGCGGACCAGCCCGGGCTGTTCGGGCCGATTGCCCGCCGGACGGTCGAAGTCGCCCCAGGAGTTGTCGGCGGTCGGCACCAGCACCGACTCCCACGCGGTGCCGGGAGGCAGCGTGGTCACGTGGACGGGGGCGCCGTCCCGCGACGGGCCGCCGCCCACCGGGTCCGTTCCGGCGGTCGGCGGGAGGAGGAGCAGGAGCGCGGCGGGGCCGGCGTCGAAGGGGACCTCGATGTCGTGGTGTCCGGGGGAGTCCGGGGCGGGGGTGGGGGTCAGGGTGCGGGGGGCGGCGCCGAACGGGTCGAGGAGGAGGGCGGGGCCGGGCGCGGGTCCGGTGCGTACGCGCACGCGGGCGGTGGGGGCGTAGCGGGCCGGGTCGAAGTCGTAGCGGGCGTCGAGCCAGCCGAGGGCGGCGCCGCGCGCGTCGGGGGCGGCGACGCGGGCGCGGGTCGCGCGGGGGGAGGCGGCCGTCAGGAACACGACCGTGGTGCCGGCGACCTGCCGGACGAGCGCGGGCACCGTCGCCTCGACGCGCGGCCGCGGACCGGCGGTGGCGTCCGTCAGCCGGCCGGGCGAGGCGACGAAGGCGGCCCGCCCGTCGGCGAAGCACGCCCGCAGCGCGCCGAGGGCCTCGGCGCCGCCCGCGCCGACCGCCTCCTCGGGCAGCGCGCCCACCGCGACGACCCGGCCGCCGGCGGTCGCGAACTGCGCCAGTCGGCGGGCGGTGTCCGCGGTGAGGACGGTGCACGCGGGCAGCAGGACCGTCGCGTAGCGCTCCTCGGCGACGCACAGCCGCGGCCCGTCCCCCGATCCGCCGCCCGAACCGGCCGACGATCCGTCCGCGGGCGCGCCGCCGTGTACCTCCGCCCGCGCCAGGGAGTCGTCGTCGATCACGTCGGCGTCGCGACCGAGCCGGTCGAGCACGCCGGGCCGGGTGCGGAACCAGGCCATGTCGCCGACGAGTTCGAGATACGTCTCCTGGGCGCGGGCCGCTGCCGCCGAGACGCCGTCCAGCGCGGTGCCGGCCTGCGCGGTGGTGGTGGGCGCGAGCACCGCGGTGTCGCACAGGTGGCGGCCCAGGCCGAGCACGGCGCACAGCCGGGTGACGGCGGCGGCGAAGACCCGGTAGTGGCGCCAGTACGGCTGGCGCCAGTCGGTGCCCGGCGGCGCCCACTCCCACCAGCCGCCCTTGGTGGTGCTGTACACCGCGTGCGGGTTGTACAGCGTCGCGCCGGCGCGCAGCCACGGCAGCAGCCAGTCGTAGGTCTCCTCCAGGGTGCCGCCCCACCCGGTGGAGTGGAACGCCTCGATCCAGGTGCGGCGGCGGCCGTAGAGGTGGGCGAGCGAGGAGTGCACGCGGGCGTCGCCGTGGTGGTCGCTGCCCGGCGCGGAGAACCAGCGGTGGGTGCGGGCGTAGTCGGCGTAGAGCTGGACGCCGCCGACGGGGTGGCCGGCGCGGGCCGGGTCCTGCTGGTCGCAGCCGACGAGCAGCCCGTGCCGTTCGTGCCAGGCGGCGAGCGGGCGGAAGAACGCGGCCTCGGCCAGCTCCGCCCGGGTGAGCTGGTAGTCGTGCCGCACCTGGGCGACGCCCGGGCCGGTGCCGGCGGGATCGGTGCCGGCGGGATCGGCGCTCGTACGAGGGGTGCCGCCGTCCGCGTACAGGGCGGGCAGATGCGGCCGCAGGTCGTAACCGCGCCGCCGCGCGAACTCCTCGGCGAACTCCGCCGACCAGGTGGGCAGGGACGGCAGTTCGTCCTGGAAGGAGCCGACGACCACGCTGCCGAGCCGGTCGCCGAGGTGCCGCTCGAACGCGCCGTGCACCCGGTCCAGGAGCGCCGCGCACGCCTGCGCGCCGAGGTAGTCGAAGCCGCGCGCCACATGGTGGTGGAGCGTCAGCCGCCAGTGCCCCGGGCCCGGCGGCCGCACCGCCCGGCCGTCGACGGGGAGGTGCACCGCGGGACCGGCCGGGCGGCCGGCGGCGGACAGCGGTACGGCGTGGCCGGCGACGGGCTGCCCGTGCGCGGGGCAGCGCAGCACACCGGTGCCGTCCACGTCGGCGCGGACGCGTTCCAGCGCGCGCCCGCCGTAGTCCGGCCGCTCGTCGACCAGCCGGGCCTGGAGGTCGGCGCCGGAGAAGCCCAACTGGTCGTAGAACCACAGGAAGACGCCCAGGGCGGCGGCGTCCTCGCACACCCCGTCGAGCAGTTCCCACCAGGCGGCCGACATGAAGGGCGGGTCGTCGGCGTCGGACCCGAACAGCGGCCCGGACGGTGCCAGGTTGAGGATGACGAGGTGGAACACCCCGCCCTCGGCGAGGCGTTGGAGCTGCGCCCGCAGCCGGGCCCGCTCCAGCCGCTCCCCGCTCCACCACCACAGCGCGGCCGGCGAGAAGGCGCGCGGCGGGTCGGCCATGACCGCGGCGATCTCCGCGGGGACCGCGGGCCCGGCGGGCGGGCTCTCAGCCCTTGAGGCCACCGGCGAACCCCTTGATCACGTAGCGCTGGAGCAGCAGGAAGACCACGAGCACCGGCAGCGCGGCGAGGACCAGTCCGGCGAAGACCAGGCCGTAGTCGGAGACGTACTGCCCGACGAAGGAGAAGACCGCCACCGGCACGGTCTGCTTGCCCGAACCGCCCAGGTACAGCAGCGGGGTGAAGAAGTCGTTCCAGACGAAGACCGCGTTGAGGATGATCACGGTGCCGGTGACCGGCCGCAGCAGCGGGAAGACGACCCGGGTGAACGCCTGCCGGTGGTCGCAGCCGTCGATCAGCGCGGCCTGCGCGTAGTCCCGGGGCAGCGCCCGGATGAAGCCGGTGTAGAGGAAGACGGTGAACGGCATCTGGATGCCGGTGTAGAAGAGGATCATGCCCTGGTAGGTGCCGAGCCAGCCGAGGTCGTCGACCAGCTTGTACAGCGGGATCATGCCGAGCTGGAAGGGCAGCACGATCCCGAGCAGGAACAGCACGTACAGCCCGTAGCCGAGGCCGCTCGCGCACCGCGCGAGGTAGTAGGCGCCGGTGGAGCCGACGACGACCAGCAGCACCAGGCTCGCCGCGGTGATGACCGCGCTGTTGACCAGCGCCGAGCCGAGCGACGCCGACGACCAGGCGTCGCCGAAGTTGCCGAACGTGGGTGACGTCGGCGGCGACAGCGGCGAGTCGGCGATCTGCTGCGGGTTCTTCAGCGCCAGCGTCACCAGGGCGTACACGGGGAAGAGGAACGCGACGGCGGCCGCGACCATCACCAGCTCCAGCAGGTAGCGCCCGTAGCCCGGCCGTCGGCGCCGGCGGCCGGGCGCGGCCACCGGGCGCCCAGCGCCGCCGGCGTCCGCGCCGACCGGTCCGGCCGTCGCGGCGGTCACGCGGCGACCTCCCGGGCCCGCAGGTAGTGCAGCTGGACCAGGGAGACCGCCGCCACGAACAGCGCGAGCACCAGCGCCACTGCCGTGCTGTAGCCGAACTTCCCGTACACGAACGCCTCCTTGTACAGCACCGTGGACAGCGTCTCGCTCGACGTGCCGGGACCGCCGTCGGTCGCGGCGTACACCTGGTCGAAGAGCTTGAGGCCGCCGATCGTCGACAGCATCAGGTTCACCGTCAGCGCGGGCGCCAGCAGCGGCCAGGTGACGTAGCGGAACCGCTGCCAGGTCCCGGCGCCGTCGATCCGCGCCGCCTCCTGGAGCTCGGGCGGCACGTCCTGGAGCCCGGCCAGGAAGATCACCATCGAGTAGCCGGCGTACTGCCAGACCACCATCGCCGCCACCGACCACAGCGTCAGCGACGGGTCGCCCAGCCAGTCCTGCCGCAGGCCGCCGAGCCCGACCGCGCCGAGCACGCCGTTGAGCCCGGCGCCGCTGTCGGGGTTGTAGACGTACTTCCACAGGAACGCCACCATCACCGGGCTGACCACGGCGGGCGCGAAGAAGACCACCCGCAGCAGCGTCCTGGAGCGGATGTTGGCGTTGACACCGAGCGCCAGCAGCAGCCCGACGAGGTTCTGCACCACCACGATCGCCACGGTGAGCAGCAGCGTGTTGCCGATCGACTGCACGGCCCGGTCGTCGTGCAGCAGAGTGTGGAAGTTGGCCAGGCCGACGAAGGAGAACGACCCGATGCCCGACCAGTCGGTGAACGCGTAGACCACGCCCGCCACGCTCGGGTAGAGCACCACGAGCGCGTACACCGCCAGCGCGGGCAGCACGAAGACCCACGGCGGCACCGTGGGGTCGCGCCGGCGCACCCGGACGGCGGGCTTCACGGCAGCCGCCCGCTTCACGACGCCTTCCTGTACGCCTTGTCCATCTGCGCCAGCGCGCCCTTGACGTCGGTGCGGCCGGCGAGCAGGTCCTGCACGGCGGCGAAGTGGGCGGGCTGCACCTCGGCGTTGGGCCAGCGCTGGTCCATGAACGGCACGGCGCGGCCCGCGTCGATGATCGGCAGGAAGGGCGACAGCACCGGGTCGAGCTTGGTGGTCGCGTCCCGCGAGAAGGGGATGGCGGACACCGCCGACGCCCAGGCGTTGAGGTTCTTCTGCTCGCCGAGGAACGCGACGAACTGCTTGGCCTTGGCGGCGTTCCTCGCCCGCGCGGAGACCCCGAGCCCGACGACGATGCCCGCCGGTATCCACAGCTTCGACGCGTCGTCGCCGCCGGGGAAGGGGAACATGCCCAGGTCGTCGGGGGACTTCGCGGCCTGCCGGAAGTTGGCGAGCACCGAGGTGACCTGAACGGCCATGGCCGCCTTGCCGGTTGCCACCATCGAGGTCTGCTGCTCGTACGTGGTGCCGTCCGGGTGGTCGTTGAAGAAGCCGCGCTTCTGCAACTCCAGGTAGCGGCCCATCGCGTCGGCCCAGCCCGAGCCGGCGAACGTCGCCTTCCCCGCGGCCATCTCGTCGTCGAAGTGCGGGTCCTTCGCGTACACGGCGTTGGGCACCAGCGCGTAGGTGATGAGCTGGGTGACCCAGGGCGTCTGCGCGCCGAGCGCGATCGGGATCGTGCCCTTGGCCTTCAACTTGCCGCACACATCCAGCAGTTCGGACCAGGTGCCGGGCGGCTCCACCCCGGCGTCGGCGAACGCCTGCTTGTTGTAGATGGCGCCGATGACGCTGCTGCCCGCCGAGTACAGGTACGTGTGGCCGTCCCTGCGGTAGGCGGCGTCGAAGTTCTTCGGGATGGTCTTCGTCCACGCCTGGTCGTCCAGGTCCGCCAGCAGCCCCGCCTTGGCCAGCTCCACCATGGACATCGCGCTGCCGCTGCCGGGGTAGAGCACGTGCACGTCGGGGGCGTTGCCGCCGGCGAGCTGGGTGCGGACCACCGTCTGCACCTGGTCGGTGGGCGCGAAGGAGGTGCTGAAGGAGACACCCGGGCGGCTCTTGCGGTAGGCGGCGATCAGCTCGGTGACCGGCTGCTGCTCGTCGGCCACCCCGACGACCCGCACCTTGCCGCCCGAGCCGCCCGACCCGGAGCAGGCCGCAAGGACCGGGGACAGCGCGGCCGCGGCCGCGACACCGCCACCGGTCCGCAGCAGTCCTCGGCGGCTGACTGCGCCCTGGCCGGGCAGGCTGCGGGAACCCGTGCTCATGCTGTGTCCTCCTCAGGGTGGCCGGCGGGCGGGAGTGCCGCCGCCGGGCGGTACACGGCGGTGAAGTGGTAGGTGCCGGAGGCGACGTGGCGGTGGACGTGACCGGGGACGGGGGAGGGGTCGGGTGCGGGGCTGAGTCCGGGTGCGGGTGGCGGGGCCGGCGCGGACCCGGGCCCGGCCGCGGGTACGGGTACGGGTTCCGGGCGGCGGCCCGGCGTGCGGGACGGCTCGGCGCTCTCGCGGACCGAGTCCGGATCGGTGGTGGGCACGTACACGTCGGCGGTGGCGCCCGGCGGCACCTGCACGCGCAGGCTGATCCGGCCGCCCTCGCGCCGCCACCGCACGTCGACGGTGCCGCGCGCGGACTCGTATCGGGCGCCGGCGTGGTCGAAGGCGCCCGGGCGGGGCCGGACCAGCAGCCGCCGGTACGCCACGGAGTCCGGGTGCTGGTCCAGGCCCGCGACACCGCGGTAGAGCCACTCCCCGACGGAGCCGAGCGCGTAGTGGTTGAAGGAGTTCATCGCCGGTGCCCGGAAGCCCGCCTCGGGGGTCCAGCCGTCCCAGCGCTCCCAGATCGTGGTGGCGCCGTGCCGCAGCGGGTAGCGCCAGGACGGGACGTCGGTGCGGCGCAGCAGCGCGTGGGCGAGGTCGGCGCGTCCGTACGCGTCGAGGACGGGCGCGGCGAGCGCCACCCCGAGGAAGCCGGTGTGCAGGGCGGGCCCGGCCGCCTCGACGAGTTCGGCGAGCCGGCGGGCGGCGGGGGCCGCGAGGCGCGCGGGCAGCAGGCCGAAGGCGAGTGCCAGCAGGTAGCCGGTCTGGGTGTCGCCCGCGATCCGCACCTGCCGCGGGCCGCCGCCGTCGCTGTCGTGGGCGATGCCGCCGTCACCGCCGCCGTGCGGTTCCGTGGTGACGAAGCGGGCGGTGAACGCGGCCCGTACGGCGGCGGCCAGCCCGTGGTGCTCGGCGGCGACGTCGTGCCGGCCCAGCTCCTGCGCGGCCAGCGCGGTGAGGTGGGCGCTGTGCGCGAAGTACGCGGTGGCGACGACCTCGCGCGGGGTCGGCGTGCCGGGCGCGAGCCAGTCCGCGAAGTGCGGGCCCACCCGGTTGCGCCACACCAGGTCGGGGTTGTGCCGGTGGACGAGGGCGACCCAGGCCCGCATCGCGTCCAGCGCCCGGCTCAGGAACCGCCGGTCGCCGTACGTCCGGTACAGGTGCCAGGGCACGATGACGCCCGCGTCGGCCCAGCCGGGCGCGCCCTCGTCGGCGACGCCGGCCAGCCGCGGCGCCACGTTGGGGAACCCGCCGTCGGGGGTGCGGGCGTCGGCGACGTCGTCCAGCCACTTGGTGAAGAAGGCCGCGACATCCGCGTTGAGCGCCGCCGTGGGCAGGAAGACCTGCGCGTCGGCGGTCCAGCCCAGCCGCTCGTCGCGCTGCGGGCAGTCGGTGGGCACGCTCACGAAGTTGGAGCGCTGGCCCCACTCGACGCAGGAGTGCAGCCGGCGCACCTCCGGGTCCGAGCAGTCGAAGGAGCCCGACCAGGCGGTGTCGCTGTGCAGGGCGACGGCCACCACGTCGGTCGCCGACAACTCCGGCATGCCGCTGATCTCGGCGTAGCGGAAGCCGTGGTAGGTGAAGCGCGGCTCGAACTCGACCCGGTCGCGGCCGTCGCCGACCAGGACGTCGGTGGCCGCGGCCGTGCGCAGGTTGGCGGTGTACAGGCGCTGCCCGTCGAGGACTTCGGCGTGCCGGACGACCAACCGGGCGCCTTCGGCGAGGCGGTTGACGGTCAGCCGGACCCGCCCGGCGAGGTTCTGCCCGAAGTCCACGATGTGGGTGGCCGGTCCGACCCGGGTGATGGCGGCCGGCGGCAGCTCCGCCATGGCCCGCACGGGTTCGTCGACGGCGGCGACCAGGGTGCGGTGGTCGGCGTCCACCACCAGGGCCGGCGCCCAGCGGCCCGCGTCGTAGCCCGGCAGCTCCCAGCCGTCCGCGGCCCGCCGCAGGTCGTGGCACTCGCCCTTGAGCAGGTCGGCGTACCGGATCGCGCCGGTGCGGGTGCGCCATGTGCGGTCGGTGACCACGGTGCGCACGGTGCCGTCGGCGGCGGTGAGGTGCAGTTCGGCGAGGAACTGCGGGCGGGTGCCGTAGTGCGCGCCGGCCCGGCGCGGCTCGAAGCCGACGAAGCCGCTCCACCAGCCGTCGGCGAGCGTGGCGGCCAGGACGTTCTCGCCGGGGACGACCAGCTCCGTGACGTCGTAGGTCCGGTACTGGACGCGGCGGGTGTAGTCGGTCCAGCCGGGGTCCAGTTGGGCGTCGCCGACCCGCGTGCCGTTGAGGTGCACCTCGTACAGGCCGCGGGCGGTGACGTACAGGCGGGCGCGGGCGAGCGGGGAGGTGCCCGGGGTGCCGGCCGGGCCGGGGAAGGCGCGGCGCAGCAGCGGACAGGGCGACAACCCGTAGTCGTCCAGCGCGAGTTCGCCCTCGGTGGGCGCGTCCATGACGTCGACCGGGTTCGGGTCGTGGGTGATCCAGGAGGCGCGCCACTGCGGCGGGCCCGACCCGGGCGCGCCGCCGGGCGGGCGCATCGCCATGCCCGTCTCGAACCAGGAGGACGCGGCCGCCGGCGGCCCGCCCGCCGCCGCCCACACCTGCACGCGCCAGTGGTAGCGGGTCCGCGCCCGCAGCGGCCCGCCCGCGTACACCGCGCCGACCGCGCCCGCGTCCTCGACCCGGCCGCTGTCCCATTGCGGGGCGCCCGCCGGGCCCGGCTGCTCGCCGTCCCGCTCGTCGTCCAGGGGCTGTTCGGCGACCACCACCCGGTAGGCGGCCGGGGCGTCGCCGCGCAGGTCCGACGCGAGGCGCCAGGACAGCAGCGGGGCGCCGTCGTCGATGCCGAGGGGAGTGGTGCGGTGCTCGCACCGCAGGGCGTACGGCCGCAGTGCGGTCACCGGCACGTCCTCCTTCCACACCATCTGACGCGTGAAGACGATCACCGTGGATGTGAAAACTAACGGCCATTCTGTGGCGTGGAGACTATGATCCCCCTGTGACGGGTGTCAATAGCCGCGTACGGCCGCCCCCACGGGGGCCTCGAACACCCGAACCACCCGCCTGACGCCCTCTTGTCGCCGGCGCCCCCCTGGTGATATCCGCACGTGATAACCACATCCGCGGACGTGAAATCGCGCTGCGGGGACGGCCGGCCGGACGAACACGACCCCGAACAGGCGCCACCCTTCCGCGCGTCACGGGACCGGGGGCATGCTGGGGGAGGAACTGCTCGGGGGAGCGAAGGGCGGTGGGCCTGGGATGCGGACCATCGACGCACTGCGCGCCGCGGCGGACGGATACCGATACCTGGACGAGGGCGGCCACGTCTACCTCGACTTCACCGGCGCGGGACTGCCCGCGAGGGCCCAACTGCGGGCGCACGCCGCGCGCGTGACCGCCGGCTGCTACGGCAACCCGCACTCCGTCAGCCCCGCCTCCGCGGCCTCGGGCGAGCTGGTGGAGCGCGCCCGCCGCCGGGTGCTCGCCCACTTCGACGCCGACCCGGCGCAGTACGCGGTGGTGTTCACCGCCAACGCCACCGGCGCCTGCCGGCTCGTCGGCGAGGCGTACCCCTTCGCGCCGGGCACCCGGCTGGTCCTCACCCTGGACAACCACAACTCCGTCAACGGCCTGCGGGAGTACGCCAGGAGCCGCGGCGCCGACACCGTGTACGTACCGCTGCGCGCGCCCCTGCTCGGCGTGGACGAGGACGCGATGGACGCGGTGCTGGCCGACCCGCCGCCGGGCGGCGGCCTGCTGGCCTACCCCGCGCAGAGCAACTTCAGCGGCGTACGCCACTCGCTCGCGTGGATCACCCGGGCGAAGGCGGCCGGGTGGGACGTGCTGCTGGACGCGGCCGCCTACGTGCCGGCCAACCGGCTCGAACTGTCCGAGCTGCGACCGGACTTCGTGGCGGTGAGCTGGTACAAGGTGTTCGGCTACCCGACCGGCGTCGGCTGCCTGCTGGCCCGCCGGGACGCACTGGCCCGGCTGCGCCGCCCCTGGTTCTCCGGCGGCACCATCCACGTCGCCAGCGCCCAGGGCCAGTGGCACCACATGGCCGACGGGGAAGCCGCGTTCGAGGACGGCACCGTCAACTACCTGAGCATCCCCGACGTCGAAGTCGGCCTGGACTGGGTCGAGTCGGTCGGCATCGACGCGATACACCGCCATGTCACCGCGCTCACCGACCAGTTGCTCACCGGGCTGGCCGGGCTGCGGCACTCCTCGGGTGCGCCGCTGGCCCGCGTCTACGGCCCGCCCGGCACCGACGGCCGCGGCGGCACCGTGGCACTCAACCTGCTCGACCCGTCCGGCGCCGTCATCGACGAGCGGATCGTCGCGCGCGACAGCGCCGCCCGCACCATCTCGCTGCGCACCGGCTGCTTCTGCAACCCGGGCACCGGAGAGGCCGCCTTCGCGATCGACCGGCGCACCCTGGACGGCGCGGTGCGCACCGCCACCGGCACCATCGACGACTACCTGGGCCGCCTCGGCCTGCCCTCCGGCGGCGCGGTCCGGGTCTCCCTCGGCCTGCCCTCCAACCGCGCCGACGTCACCGCCTTCCTGGACTTCGCGGCCGCCACCTACCGCGACCGCACCCCGGACCCGGCCGGGCTCAGCCCGCGGCTGGTGTGCTGACCGCTGCCGCCCGGGCGCCCTTCCCGGCCCCGGCCCCGGTGCTCCGCGCGGGCCGGCCGACCGTACGGCACCGCCCGGCCAGCACCGCCCACGCCGCCGCGAGGAACAGCGCGGCGAACCCCGCCAGCAGCAGCCAGTCCACCCACACCGCCCGCCCGAACGAGTCGCCGTAGGACGCCAGCAGCGGCGGCCCCAGCGGCGAGGCGCCGTGCGCCCACAGCCGGGGCAGCCCGATCCCGCCGCCCAGCGCCTCGAACGCCCACCGGTTGGTCATCGCCGCGCTCAGCACCCGCCCCGCCCACGCCATCTGCGGCACCGGCACGAACGCACCGGAGAAGAGCACCTGCGGGAAGCACAGCAGCGGCAGCATCAGCGTCGCCTGCTGCGGCTCGGCCACCGACGAGGACGCCAGCAGCCCCAGGGCCAGCGCCGCCGCCGACGCCAGCAGCACCGTGGTGAACAGCGACCCGTACGTGCCCCACCCGGCGGCCGGCAGCCGGTCCAGCCCGCGCAGCACCGCGAGCAGCAGCGCGTCCGCCCCGGCCAGCACCGGCAGCAGCAGCGCCGCCTTCGACAGCAGGTAAGGGCCCAGCCGCAGCGCGGTCAGCCGCTCCCGGCGCACCACCGGCAGTTCGGCGCTGACCTGGAGCAGGCCGTAGGTCAGCCCGAAGAAGAAGCCGCCGAACGCGATCCAGAACAGGATCATCGCCGCCGAACCCGGGCTGGGCGCGGCCGGGTCGAAGGCGCCCGGGCGGAAGAGCAGCGCGAACATCGCGGCGATCACCACCGGCGAGCCGACCACGACAGCCGCGGTCAGCCGGCTGCGCAGCATCAGCTCGGTGCTGCGGCGGGTAAGCAGCCACCACTGGCCGACCGCGCCCAACGGCCGCTGCGGGGAGCTGCCTTGACGCTCCGGACCATGCGGCGCCGGGGCCGGCGTCGGGTCGGGCTCGGGCAGTTCCGGGAGGTCGCGGGCGCCCCGGCGGGCCACCGCCGCGTACACCTCCTCGACGCTCGGCACCGCGAACGCCGTGGTCAGGTCCTTCGGGCGGCCGAGGTAGCCGGGGCGGCCGTCCGGGGTGAGGAAGAGCACCCGGTCGCAGCGGGCGAGGTCGGCGGGCGCGTGCGTCGTGAGCACCACCGTCACCCCCTCGCCGGCCAGGTCCCGCAGGGTCCGCATGAGCCCGGCGCCGGTGGCCGGGTCGAGCCCGGTGGTCGGCTCGTCGAGGAACAGCACCCGCGGCCGGGTCAGCAGCTCCACCGCGATGCACGCCCGGCGCCGCTCGCCCTCGCTGAGGGTGCGCACCCGCTGGGTGGCCCGCGCGGACAGCCCGACCGCGGCCATCGCGCCGTCCACCGCGGCGGCCCGCCGCTCCCTGCCGGTGCCCGCGGGCATCCGCAGCCGCGCCGCGTAGGACAGCGCCCGCACCAGCGGGAGGTCCTCGTGCATCAGGTTGCCGTGCGGCAGGTAGCCCAGCGCGGACCGCAGCCCGGCCGGGTCGGCGCCGTCATGCAGCACCCGGCCGCGCGAGGGCGGCCGGACCCCGGCGAGGATCTCCAGCAGGGTGGTCTTGCCCGAGCCGCTGCCGCCGGCCAGCGCCAGCAACTCGCCCGGAGCGACGGCCAGATGGATGCCGCTGAGGATGTCCCGGCCGCCCCGCACCCGCCGACCCACGCCGTGGGCCGCGACCGCCAGCCCGGTGCCGGCTGCCATTACCGGCCCGTTCGGCCCGTCCAGCCCGGTCGATCCGTCCAGCCCGTCCGGTCCGGTCGACCCGTGCACGCCGTCGCCGTCCATGCCGCCGTCCTCGCTCATGTCACCTGCCCCGTCCGCCGCCGGCCGCCCTCTCCCGGGCCCGCCCGTTCGGACTTCCTACCCCGGGGCGGCACGTAACGTACGCGACGGGGTGCGCGCCGGGGCGCGCGGCGCGGAGTGAACGGCGTCCTGCGGATGGATGAATACTGCGGGCCGCACCCGATCCGCCGGGTGGTGGCTCCGGGGATGTGCCGCGACGGCAATAGGCTGGTCCGCAGCGGCCGTTGTGCGCCGCCGTCGCTGCCACCGGGCGCCGGTGGCCGCCGCCGCGGGCGGCTGCGGCGGTCCGTGGAGCCGCCGCCTTGACCGTATCCTCGCCTCCTGAAGCCGAATGGGAGCCCGCACCATGTCCGCAAGTCCCCTTGCCCTGCCGCCGGTACGGCTGCTGTCCGTGGACGTGCTCGCCGGGCGGGCGCTGGCCGCGCCGCTGCTCGACCGCGCGCTGCGGCTGACCCGATGGGCCGGACAGGAACGGCGCGTCGACGGCATGGGCGAGCTGCTGGACGACGAACTCGTGGCCGCGGCCGAGGAGTTGGGCCTGACCGGTGGCGAGGGGCAGGCCGACGCCGCGCAGGCGTGGGGCATCGCGGTGGACACCGGGTTGCTCGTGCTGGAGATCGAGGAGGAGGCCGAGGAGTCCACGCCGCCCGGCGAGGCGGCCGGGCGGGCGGTCCCCGGCGAGCTGTACGCGCGGATCGGCGCCGGCGTCTCCGCCGCGGAGGGCGCGGGAGGGGCCGAGGGCGCCGCGGGGGCCGATCCGCACGACGTGCTCGACCTGTGGCTGGGCATGCTGGAGTGCGCGCTCGCCGAGTCCACCGCGCCGGACTTCGACAACCTGCCGGGCGACCTGGACGGCGACTTGGCCGGTGGCCTGGGCGGCGACGGCCTTCCGGTGAGCGTCGAGGAGGCGGACCGGGAGGCCGAGGCGGAGGCCGAGCTCCTCGACGCGGCGCTGGTCAACCTGTACGCGCTGTCCGCGATGGAGGACGGCGAGGCGGCGGCCGGCGCAGCGGAGCAGGAAGCGGACGGCGGCGGCCCCGCGGTCCCGCTGCCGGTGCTCGCCGCCTCCCTGGTGCTGCCCGAGGAGGAGGCGGAGCAGCCGAGCGAGGAGGTCCTCGAGGAGGTCACCGCCGTGATGCTCCGGCTGGACGGGCACTTCCGGCTGCTGGAAGGCACCGGCCTGGTCGCGTACACGCCGATGGACGACGCGCTGATCGAGGAGACCGACGACGAGGTGGCCGCGCTCGGCGGCGGCCCCGACGAGCCGGACGACGACGAGATCGCCCGCTACGGCGCGGTCCGGCTCACCGCGCTGGGTACGTACGGCGTCCGCGAGCGGCTGACGGACGCCGGGGCGTACGCGCCGGTGCTCGGCGACCTCGCCGGGGTGAGCGCGGACGACCTGCTCGGCGCGCTCGGCGGCTACCCCGACCACGGGCTGCGGGCCGAGGCGGAGTTGTGGCTCGACCGGCGCGAACCGGCCAAGGCGGCCGCGGAGTTGCTCGCCGCCGCGCAGGACGACGGCGCCGACGGGCCGACCCGGCGGCTGGTCTGCCAGCAGGTGCTGGCGCTGATCGGCGCCCAGGCGGAGACCGCGGTGCGCGACGTCCTCGACGACCCCCGGCTCGGCGGGCTCGCCCGCGTCTGGCTCACCGAGCGCGGCGCGTCCGACGTGCCCGCGCCCACCACCGACATGGTGTACTGGCTGACCATCGACACCATCGCGGCCCAGCTCGCCGCCGACGGCGACAGCGACGAACTCGCCTCCCTCGTCACCGAACTCGTCGCGCGCCACGAGGAGTTCTTCGCCGACGCCTGGCGCGTCGACCACCCGGCCACTGCCGCGGTCCTCGAAGCCATCGGCCGCCTCCACCCCGACCGCCCCACCGCCAAGGCCTCCCGCAAAGCCGCCTTCAAGGCCCGCTCCCGCCCCTGACCGCGCGACGCGGCGCGGGTGGGCGGCGAAGGGGGCCGCCCACCCGGGGCCGGGGCGCCGCTTCCCGGCGTTCCCGGCGAGGGATCGTTTCCGCTAGCAGCCGCTCAGCACCGAGCTGAGCGCGGACTTCTCGGCGCTGTCCACGGTCAGACCGTAGTAGTGCTTGACCTGCACGTAGGCACGCGCGTAGGTGCACTGGTAGGACGCCTGGGGCAGCCACTCCGCCGGGTCGTCGTCACCCTTGGAGCGGTTGGAGTGCGCGGAGACCGCGAGGAGCTGGGGCCGGGTGGTGTCGTTGGCGAACGCCTGGCGCTGCGCGGTGGTCCACGCCCACGCGCCGGAGTCCCACGCCTCGGAGAGCGGCACCAGGTGGTCGATGTCGAAGGTCGACGGGTCGGTGGTGGTGACGCCGTCGTACGGGCTGGTCCAGCTCCCCGAAGTCGCCTTGCAGGAGCTGTCGGTGACGACGTTCGAGCCGTCCCGCTTGATGACGTACTCGCGGGTGTCGCAGGTCCCGGAGATCGTGATCCAGGTCGGGAACAGGTCCCGGTCGTAGGTGGACGCGTGCGTCTCGGGCGTCGCGGTCATCCCCGAGAGGTACGTCCGCGCGGTGGAGGCGGCGATGGGTGTGGGCAGCGCGGCCTGGGCCGTACCGCTGCTGGTGAGCAGGAGGGTGGCCGTGAGCAGGGCTGCCCCGGCTGACGCGCAGAGGCCGCGCAGGAGACGGGTTTTGGGCATGGCTGAGCGCTCCCGTGACTAGAGGGTCGGAAGGTGTCGGGGGGTTGCCCGTCCAGCGTCCCGTCCTCAGGTCTATGCGGGTAGACAGTCAACGGTAAATTTTAGGTGACCATGACATTTTGTTCGGTGTCGGCATGCCAACGGCCCGGTCCCGTACGGGAACCGGGCCGCTTGTTCGAACGGGCGGCGGGTGGCGGGCGGGTCAGAGGGCGGCGGCGCCCGGGTTGACCATGTCGCGCGCGGTGCGGCCGTCGGCGAAGGTACCCAGGGCGGTCATGTCCCACTCGCCGGAGTTCTGGCGGATCAGTTTCGCCATCAGGACACCGCGCTTGGCCTCGCCGTTGGTGAGGTCGAAGCGGACCATCTCCTCGTTGGTGCTCGCGTCGAAGAGTCGGCAGTACGCCTTGGCGACCTTGTTCAGCTTCTGGCCGCTGTAGGAGTTGACGGTGAAGACCAGGCCGGTGGCGTTCGGCGGGAGGGCGCCGAGGTCGATGGTGATGACCTCGTCGTCGCCCGAGCCGGCCCCGGTCAGGTTGTCGCCGGAGTGCTGGATCGCGCCGTTGAGCACGGTGAGCCGGCCGAAGTAGCAGCTGGTGATGTGCTCGCGCTGCGGCCCGTAGACCAGAACCGAGGCGTCCAGGTCGATCGAGCGGCCGCCCCATGCGGGCTCCCAGCCCAGGCCCATCTTCACCCGGGTCAGCACCGGGCGGCCGCCCTTGACGAGCGAGACCGTCTGGTTCTTCTGGAGGTTCACCCGGCCCTTGTCGAGGCTGATCTTGCCGGTGCCGGTGCCGGTGCCGGGCGCGGCCGGGGGCGGCGGGAACTGCGCGGCGGGCGCGCCCTGCGGGGGCGGCGGCAGGTGCGTGGCCGGCGGTCCGGACGGGGGCGCCGAGAACGGCGCCGCCGGGGGAGCGGCGGGCGGGGCCGGAGGCGGCGGAGGCGTGGCCGCGGGCGGCGCCACCGGCGGCGCGGCCGGGGCCGCGGGCTCCTCGACGCTCACCCCGAAGTCGGTGGCGATCCCGGCCAGCCCGTTGGCGTACCCCTGCCCGACCGCGCGGACCTTCCACGCGCCGCCCCGCCGGTAGATCTCCACGACCACCAGCGCCGTCTCCGGCCCGAGCCCGGCGGGCGCGAAGGTGGCGACCACCGAGCCGTCGGTGCCGCGGAGGGTCGCGGTCGGGGTGGTGCCGGCGAAGACGCCGCCGCCGTCGATGCTGGCGGTCACCACGATCTTGTCGATCTCGGCGGGCACCGCCGCGGTGTCCACCTCGATCGAGTCCGGCGCCGACCGGCCGCCGGAGTGGTGGCTCACCCCGGGGCCCTGCGGCTGGTTGTAGAAGACGAAGTCGTCGTCGGAGCGCACCTTGCCGTCGGCGGTGAGGAGCAGGCCCGACACGTCGAGCCGCACCGGGGCGGTGACGTCGACCACCACTCGGGGTACGGAGAGCGGCACATTCGAGCCAGGCGTCATTGCGGTCATGCTGTAGGTAACGACAGATCGGGCGTCACGGTTCCACCCCGCGGGGCACGGACCGGGCCGCCGGACCACCCGCACCAGCGGCCGCAGGGGTATCGGCGGCGGTACCCCCGGCCGCGCCGGCACCCGAGCCGGAGGCCGAGCCGACGTCGGAGCCCGAGCCTGCCTTCGGGGCCGGCGTGGCGTCCGGGCCTGCTTCCGGGTTCGGCGTGGCGTCCGGGCCTGCCTTCGGGTTCGGCTTGGCGTTCGAGCCTGCTTTCGGGTTCGGCGTGGCGTTCGAGCCCGCTTCCGGGTCCGGCGCCGGTACCGCGGCGATCCGCCACCCCCGCGCCCGCTCGTACTGCGCCCACAGCTCCGCGTAGCGTCCCCCGCGCGCCAGCAGTTCCGGGTGCGTACCGCTCTCCACCACCCGGCCGCCGTCCAGCACCGCGATCAGATCGGCGCCCGCGACCGTGGTCAGGCGGTGCGCGACCATCAACAGGGTGCGCCCGGCGCCGAGTTCGGCCAGCGCCTCGTGGACCGCCGCCTCGTTCTCCGCGTCGAGCGCCGAGGTCGCCTCGTCCACCAGCACGATCGGCGCGTCCTTCAGCAGCGCCCGCGCGATCGCCACCCGCTGCCGCTCACCGCCCGACAGCAGCCGCCCGCCCTCGCCGACCCGGCTCCCCCAGCCGTCCGGCAGCCGCTCCGCGATCGGCTCCACCCGGGCCCGCCGAGCAGCGGCCCGCACCTCCTCGCCGGTCGCGTCGGGCCGCCCGAGCCGGATGTTCTCCTCGATCGTGCCGTCGGTGAGGTACACGTCCTGGAAGACCAGCGACACCGCCCCGGTCAGCTCCGCCGACGCCACGTCCCGCACGTCGAGGCCGCCGACCTCCACCCGGCCGCCGTCCACGTCGAAGAAGCGCGCGACCAGCTTGGTGACGGTGGTCTTGCCCGCGCCCGACGGCCCCACCAGCGCCACGGTGCGGCCGGCCGGCACCTCCAGGTCCACGCCGTCGAGCACCGGCCGGTACCCCGGCGCGGAGGCGTCGCCGTAGCCGAAGCGGACACCGGACAGCCGGACCGAGGGCGGGCCCGGGCGGTCCGCCGCCCGCAGCGGCGCGGGCTGCGCCGGTTCCGGCAGCGGCGCCGTGTCCAGGACGGCGGCCACCCGCGCGACCGCCGCCCGGCAGGCGCGCAGCCCGCTCGCGGCGCCCGCCACCACCGAGAACGGCTGGAGGAAGTGCACACCCAGCACCAGCAGCGCCACCAGCCGCGCCGCCCCCACGTCCCCGCCGGTCGCCAGCCGCATCCCCACCACCAGCACGGCGGTGAAGGCGAGTTGGATCGCCAGCCGGCCGAGGTTCTGGCCGGGCAGGGCGCCCAGCACCTCGCGCCGCGCCGCCCGGTGCTGCGCCTCCAGCGCCCCGCCCAGCAGCCCGCGGCCGGCCGCGCCGCGCCCGTACGCCCGCAGGACCGGCTGCGCGCCCGCGAACTCCACCAGCCGCGCGCCCGCCTCGGCCGCCGCCGCGTCGTGCTCGGCCTCCGTACGGTCCGTCACCCGCCGGGCGACCGCGAACACCGCGAGCACCACCGGGACGGTGACCAGCACCGACAGCGCGATCCGCCAGTCGTAGCAGAGCAGGAACACGAAGATCACGGCCGGCGTCAGCAGTGCGCCGACCAGCACCTGCGCGAGCCGCACGCCGAGCGTCACCGTCTCCACGCCGGGGCTGATCAGCCGGGGGAGCTCGCCGGTCCTGCGCTCGTCGAACCAGCCCAGCGGCAGCCGCACCACGTGCGCGCCGAGCTTCGCGTACAGGCCGCGCTGCCAGGCCGCCGACAGCCGCAGCGCGCGCATCTCCATCGCGTAGTGCGCGAACCAGCCGACCACCACCGCCGCGGCCTCGGCCGGCAGCCACAGCGCGGCCCGGCCCGCGTCCCCGGACAGCAGCGCGGTCAGCAGCGGTACGAGCAGGCCGAACGCGGCGCCCTCGCTCACCGCGTACACCGCGGTGGCCGCCAGGTGCCCCGCGACCAGCCGCCGCCGCCCGTCGCCCAGCACCCGCCCCAACATCCCCAGAAGCCCCTGCGGGGCGGCTTTTTCGGCCGGACGGTCAGAGGGTGCCGTGCCGGCGGCAACGGTGCGCCGGGGCGGTGCGATGCCGGTGGCCGGGGTGACGGTCGCGGGTTTCGCCTCGGGGGGCGAACTGCTCGCCGGTGTGGAGGCGTTGGCGTGGTCAGGGCGGTTGGTGTGTGGCGCGTCGGTGGTGGTGCTATCGGTCGGTGCGGCGGGGGCCGGGGTGGCGGTCGCGGTCCTCGCTTCGAGGGGCGAACCGGGCGCCGGTGCAAGGGCGTTGGAGGCGTCAGGGCGGTCGGAGGGCGCCGGGTCGGCGGCGGCCTCGGCCTTCGGGGCGGGCGGGTGCTGGGCGCGCCACATGCGGGCGTAGGGCCCGTCGGCGGCCAACAGCGTTTCGTGGGTGCCGCGTTCGACGATCTCGCCGGCGTCGAGGACGAGGATCTGGTCGGCGTCCACGACGGTGCGCAGCCGGTGCGCGATGACCAGGAGGGTGCGGCCGGCGGCCAGGCGAGCCACGGCGTCCTGGACGGCGGCCTCGGACTCGGGGTCGGCGAAGGCGCTCGCCTCGTCCAGGACCACGATCGAGGTGTCGGCGAGCAGCGCGCGGGCGATGGAGACCCGCTGCGCCTCGCCGCCGGACAGCCGCGCGTCCTCGCCCACCACCGAGTCGTAGCCGCGCGGCAGCCGGCAGACGCGGTCGTGGATCGCGGCGGCGCGGGCGGCGGCCTCGACCCGTTCCCGGCTCGCCCCGGGGTCGCCGAGCGCGATGTTGTCGCGGACGGACTGCCGCAGCAGCACCACGTCCTGGAAGACGAACCCGACGTGGCGGTGGAGTTCGGCCCGGTCCAGTTCGCGGATGTCGACGCCGTCCAGCCGTACCGCGCCGCCGGTCACGTCATGGAAGCGGGCGGGCAGCATCCCCAGCGTGGACTTGCCCGCGCCCGACGGTCCGACCACGGCCGTGACGGTGCCGGGCCGCAGCACCGCGTCCACACCGTGCAGCACCTCGCGGTCCTCGGTGTAGCCGAAGCGCACCGCGTCGAAGGTGAGCGTGGGCGCCGTACCGGGGGCGGGCGCGAGCACCGCGGGGTGCTCGGGCACCGCCTCGGCCGGTTCGCGCAGCAGCCCCGCGACGCGGTGCGCGGCCGCGCGGGCCCGGCGGGCCTGGTCGCGGGCGGCGTAGATCGGGGTGAGCTGCTCGAACAGGCCCAGGCCCAGCAGGACGAACGCGATCACCCGCACCGGGTCGGTCCAGCCCGCGGCGACCAGCGCGATGCCGCACCCGGTGACGAGCAGCAGCACCGTGGTCGGGGCGACCGTCGCCCGGGTCAGGCCGCGCTGCTTGGCGAACCCGGCCTGCGCCGCCTCGCCCGCGTCGGCGTACTCCGCCGCGGCCGCGGTGAAGCGGCGCGGCGCGCCCTGCCCGCCGAACGCCTTCGCGACCGCTATGCCGCGCACCAACTCGATGGTGGCGGCGGACAGTTCGAGCCGGGCGGCGCCGATCCGCCGCAGCGGCTCCGCGGTCTTCGCGGCCAGCCGCATCCGGATCGTCTGCGCGCCGCCGACCAGCGCCACGGTGAGCAGCGCCAGCCGCCAGTCCGCCCACAGCAGGTAGCCGACGATGACGGCCGGGCCCGCGACGGCGGCCGCGAGGTCGCCCCTGGCGTGGGCCACGGCGTGGTGCAGCGCGGCCACGTCGTCCTGCACCACGGTCTTGACCTGTGCCGAGACCCCGCCGGCGAACCAGCGCAGCGGCAGCACCGCGAGGTGGTCGGCGAGCGCGCGGCGCAGCGCGATCGCCAGGTCCGCGTCGGCGAGGTGGCTGACCAGCGCGGCCAGCAGCGACAGCACCAGCCGCGCGGCGAGCAGCCCGGCCGCCCACCAGGTGACCGTCCACAGCCCGCCGGCGTCGCCGCTCCACCGGCCGTGCGCGTCCACCCCGGCGAGCAGCCGCCGGGCCAGCTCGACGACGGCCACCATCGGCGCCACCGCGAGTGCGGCCGCCAGCGCCTCCATGACGGCGGCGGCCGTCACCCGGCCCCGTACCGGCCGCTGGATGTCCGCGAGGTCGGCCCGCGCCTCGGCCTCCCGCGTCTCCCGCGCCGCCTTCGCCGCGTCCTGCGTCCCGCCCTGCTGCCGTGTCCGGCGCATCAGGCGGCCGCCACGGCCTTGACCAGCTGCGGCACCGTGCTGTCCAGCCCGTAGGGGATGCTCAGCACGGACGGGAAGGCGACGGCGATCGCGGTCTTGAAGTCCAGGGCGATGTACGAGCCGCGCTTGACCGCCTTGAGGTTGCGGAAGAGCGCGCCCTTCTCGAAGGCGGCCTGGTCCTTGGGGGTGGGGTAGGTGAGGATCAGTACGTCGGCCTCCAGCAGGTCCAGCCGCTCGGCGGAGATCTGGGAGCGGCCCGGCGTGCTGCTCGCGGGCAACTTGGTGACCTGCGGGGCGAGTTCCATGCCGAGCTGGCTGAAGAAGACCGCCGAGGCGTCGGTGGGGCTGCTGATCGTGTAGACCTGGCCGGCCGTGACCGGGCCGAACGTGAAGGTCTTGCCGGCGAGTTCGGGGTGGTCGGTGCGGACCCCGGCGATCTTCGCCTTGACCTGGGCGACCAGGTGGTCCGCCTTCGCCTTCTGCCCCAGCGCCTGCCCGGCGCGTTGCGCCATCACGTCCCAGGTGTCCTTGCCGATGCCCGACTTGACGCCGAGCGTGGGGGCGATCGCCTTGAGCTTCGCGAAGTCGTCCTGGAGGGCGTAGTCGTCGGCGGCCAGGATCAGGTCGGGGCGGGCGGCGGCGATCTTCTCCAGTGGCAGCCCGGCGGTGCTGTCGACGAGGGTGACGCCGCTGCCGGGGCGGGCCCAGGGTGAACGCCCGTCGGCGAAGCTGCCGTTGCGGTTGGCGAGGACCAGGCTCGCGCCGAGTGCGAGCGCGAGGTCGGTGTCGCGGCCGTTGCCGTACGCCACCACGCGCTTCGGCGCCGACTTCACGGTGAGCGGGCCGGGTTGGCCCGGCACCGTCACCGGGAAGCCGCCGGCCGTTCCCGTGCTGCTCTTGGCGCTGTCCTTCGGGGCGTTCTTCGTGTCGGAGCCGCAGCCCGTCAGCGTCAGGGCGGCGCCCGAGGCCAGCGCGGCCCCCGCGAACAGGACGCCGCGCCGCGAGGCGGGGACAGGGGCCTTGGCGGTGGTGCGGGGGCGGGCGTTCACGGGCGGGGCTCCTTCGACGTCGGTAAGTTAGGTGAGCCTAACCAAACCGCCGTCCCTTCGCCCGGGCCTGTCCGGCTGGCGACACAGCCTGTCCGCAGCCTGTCCGCGGGCTTTCCGCCGCCGTCGCCCCGGCCCGCCCGCCGCCCTTCCCGCCGTGCGCCCGCCCCCGCCGTACGACTGCCGTCCGGCTGCCGACACGTGCTGTCCGTCAGTACGGCCAGATCGGCGGGTCGGTGCAGAACGCGCCGCCGAGGTTCGCGTGGGCGGGGTTGTCCGGGTCCAACTCACCCTGTTCGGCGATCAGTTGCGCGGCGAACACCTCGGAGTCGTCCTGCGGTTCGTAGCCCAGCGCCCGCGCTGAGGCAAGGTCCCACCACAGCCGGGTGTTCGCGGAGGAGCCGTAGACGACGGTGTGCCCGGTGGTGCCCGCGCTCAGCGCGGCGTGGAAGAGCCGGGCGCCGTCGGCGGGGCTCATCCAGACCGACAGCATCCGCACGTTCGACGGCTCGGGGAAGCAGGAGCCGATCCGGACCGAGACGGTGTCGACCCCGTGCTTGTCGGCGTAGAACTGCGCCAGGTCCTCCCCGAAGCCCTTGGACAGCCCGTAGAAGGTGTCGGGGCGGTGCGGGGTGCCGATCGGGATCAGCGGGTCGTCGCCCTGCGGGCGCGGGGTGAAGCCGACCGCGTGGTTGCTGGAGGCGAAGACCACCCGCGGGGGCGCGCCCCCGGTGCGGACGCCCTCCTCGCGGACCGCCTCGTAAAGGTGGTAGGTGCCCTGGATGTTGGCCGCGAGGATCTTGTCGAAGGTGGACTCCACGGAGATGCCCGCCAGGTGCAGCACCGCGTCCACCCCGCGGACCGCCTCGCGCAGCGCGTCCCGGTCGGCGAGGTCGGCGGTGATCGCCTCGGGCGCGCCGGCCGGGTCGCGGTCCGCCTCGCGGTCCGCCTCGCCCGGCAGCGGTTCGACCGGCCGTACGTCCAGCAGCCGCAGGTCGTATCCGTACGACGGCAGCAGCCCGCGCATCAAGGTGCCCAGCCCGCCGGCGGCGCCGGTGAGCAGGACGGTGCGAGGAGCGGTCATGGAGATGCCTCCTGGTTCGACTGGTTCGACGGGTTCGACGGGTTCGACGGCCGAGTGGGCCCGTGCAGCGTATGCAGACCCGCAGCGTATTCAGATACATGGACAATGGGGAGGGGGCGCCGGGGGCGCCGGGGAAAGTCCGTCCGCTTGACCCGTGCCCGGGGCCTCGCCTAGCGTGGCAGCGTTCATAAATATGGACGTGAATCACAAGGGCGCACGACGCGCCGTACAGCTCCGAGGGGGACACCCGATGACCTCGCCCGCGCTCGCCGAGCGACTTGACGGTCTGCTGTTCTTTCCCGTGACGGCGTTCGACTCCGACGGCGCGCTCGACCTCGACGCCTTCCGCACGCACGTCCGGCGCGGCATCGAGGCCGGCGCCGCGGCCGCGTTCGTCTGCTGTGGCACCGGCGAGTTCCACGCGTTGACCCCCGAGGAGTTCGGCGCGTGCGTGGCCACGGCCGTCGAGGAGGCGGCCGGCCGGGTCCCGGTGGTGGCCGGCGCCGGATACGGCACCGCGCTCGCCCTCCAGTACGCCGCCGTGGCCGAACGGGCGGGCGCCGACGGCCTGCTCGCCATGCCCCCCTACCTCGTGGTCGCCGACCAGCAGGGCCTGCTGCGCCACTACACCGCGCTCGCCGCGGGCACCGGCCTGGACGTCATCGTCTACCAGCGCGACAACGCCGTCTTCACCCCCGAGACGGTCGTCGCCCTGGCGAAGGTGCCGAACATCATCGGCCTCAAGGACGGCGTCGGCGACCTCGACCTCATGCAGCGGATCATCAGCACCGTCCGCGCCGAACTGCCCGGCCACCCCTTCCTGTACTTCAACGGCCTGCCCACCGCCGAACTCACCGGCCTCGCCTACCGCGGCATCGGCGTCACCCTCTACTCCTCGGCGGTGTACGCCTTCTCGCCCGAGATCGCGCTCGCCTTCCACCGCGCGCTCACCGCCGGCGACGACGACACCGTGCGCGCACTGCTCGACGGCTTCTACCTCCCGCTGGTCAACCTCCGCAACCAGGGCCGCGGTTACGCCGTCTCGCTGGTCAAGGCCGGGGTGCGGCTGCGCGGGCTGGACGTCGGCGAGGTGCGGCCGCCGCTGTCGGAGCCCACCGCGGCCCACGTCAAGGAGCTGGGCGAACTCATCGAGCGCGGCCTCGCGCTGGCCGGCGGGCGCTGACATGGCCACCGGCCGGCCTTCCGGCGCAGACGTCTCCGGCGCACCCGCCCCCCTGCGGACCTCCGCCTTCCTCTACCCCTGGGACGTCCTCGGCGACCCCGCGGCCGCCGACCGCGTCGCCGCCCTCGGCGTCCAGCAGGTCACCCTCGCCGCCGCCTACCACTCCACCCGCGCGCTGACCCCGCGCCACCCCGCGCGCCGCGTGGTCACCGCCGAGTACGCCGCCGTCCTCTACCCGCCCGACCCCGCCCGCTGGCAGCCGCACGCCCTGCGCCCGTACCCCGCGGGCGCCTGGACCGGCGGCGACCCCGACGCCTACGGTACGGCCGCGGCAGCGCTGGCCGCCGCGGGCCTGGACGTGCACAGCTGGGTGGTGCTCGCCCACAACTCCCGGATGGGCGCCGAGCATCCGGACACCAGCGTGGTCAACGCCTACGGCGACCGCTACCCGTGGGCGCCGTGCATCGCCCAACCCGCCGTCCGCGCCCACCTGGTGGAGCTGGCCGCCGAAGCCGCCCCCCGACCCGGCGCCCTCGGCACCGAGTTGGAGTCCCTCGGCTGGTACGGCCTGGCCCACCTGCACGCCCACGACAAGATCGGCGGGGTGCCGCTCGGCGACGCCGCCACCTACCTGATGTCGCTCTGCTTCTGCCCGCACTGCCGCGCGGGCTACGCCGGGCTCGGCGCCGACCCCGACCGCCTCGCCGCCGACGTGCGCGCCGCCCTCGGACCCGTCTGGTCCGGCGCCGCGGACGGCGCCGCCGACGGCGGGGAGCGGGCGGCGGGCCGCGACGGCATCGAGCGGCTGCTCGGCGCGGAAGCGACCGCCCTGACCTTCGACTGGCGCACCCGCACCGCCGGTTCGCTCCAGGTCGAGGCGATCGCCGCGGTCCGGGCCGCGGCCGCACCCGGCTTCCAGGTGCTTATGCACGCCGACCCGCTGCCCTACCGCTGCGGCGCGAACGCCGGGGTGGACCCCGCGCACATCCTCGGCCACGCCGACGGCCTGGTGCTGCCCTGCACCGGCGGACCGGCCGCCCGCGAGGCGGTCCTCGCGCCGTTCGCCGCGCACCGCCGCGACGGCACCGTGCTCGCCGCGAACTTCACGGTCGTGTCCGGCATGGGCGGCAGCCCCGGCACCCTCGCCGCCGACGCGGCCCACGCCGCCGCCCTCGGCGCCACCGAACTGCGCCTCTACCACGCGGGCCTGGCGAGCGACGCCGACCTCGCCGCCGTCCGCACCGCCCTGCACCCGTAGCCGCCTCCGCACAGCCCCTCTCCCGCCATGCGGCCCGGAGGACGTCCCCGCCGACGGCGCGGGCCCGCTCTTCGGCGTGGGGGCGGGCCTCCGCCGGGGACCGGCCACGGTGCCTGCGGCCGAAACGAGACCAACGCGGGTCCGGCGGCCCCTCGCCGATCCCGCTCCGGCAACGGATCGTTCGCGGCAACCGTCGTTCGCGGCGGGACGAGAGGGGACCGGACAGCCGGCCGGTGCGGCCCGAACATGTTCGTTACGATCGGGTGATGACCGCGAGAAGAGAGCCGATCAGCCGCCGGGAGCGTCCGGCGAAGCCCGCCCTGTCCCGGCGCTGGATCGTGGACACCGCCGTGCGGATCATGCGGGCGGAGGGCCTGGGAAAGGTCACGATGCGCCGCCTGGCGCAGGAGCTGGATACCGGCCCGGCGTCGCTGTACGTCTACATCGCCAACACCGCCGAACTGCACGCGGCCGTGCTGGACTCCCTGCTCGGCGAGGTCGACCTGACCGGGCGGGACGGCGGTGAGGACTGGCGCGAGCAGCTTCGTGCCGTCATGGCGTCCTACACCCGGGTGCTGTTCGCGTACCCGCAGTTGGCGCGGGCCGCGCTCGTCGCCCGTCCGAGCGGCGAGCACTACCTGCGGCTGTTGGAGCGCGTCCTCGATCTCCTCTCGCACAGCGGCGCCGGTCGCGAGCAGGTCGCCTGGGGGGTGGACAAGCTGCTCCAGGACGCGACGGCCACCGCTGCCGAGCACGCGACGCGTGAGCACGACCCTTCCTCCGCGGACGAGTGGAACGCCACGGCGCGTGCGCTGCACGCCGTGGACGGCGCGACGCATCCGGCGATCGCCGCGCACATGCCCGCGCTGATCGGCGGCTCGGTGCCGGCCAGGATGCGTTGGAGCTTCGACGTCCTCGTCAACGGCATCACGCGCACACCGCTGCCGGAAGCAGGGGACTGATCCCGGGCGGGGTGACCGGCTCCGGCGACGAGGTCGCCGGGAAGCGGCAGCCTCCCCGCCGTCTCTTGCCGCGGCGAGTCGAACTTGTTCGCAACGAACATGTTCGTTACCGTGGACGGAGTGAACGCGGCATCCCTCCTCCTCGCCGCGCAACCGCCCGTGCGAGCAGCCGTGCGCTGACGGACCCGCGCACCGAGGTGTTCCCTTACTGCTTTCGGAGGCCCCCATGAGCACCAGCCACGTCCCGATCGCGATCATCGGCGCGGGCCTCGGCGGCCTGACCGCCGCCCGTGTCCTGCACGTCAACGGCATCGGTTCGGCGATCTTCGAACGGGAGGCGTCGGCGGCGGCCCGTACGCAGGGCGGGATGCTCGACATCCACGAGGGCGACGGGCAGAAGGCCCTGCGCGCCGCCGGCCTCCACGACGGCTTCCTCAAGATCGTCCACGAGGGCGGTCAGGCCATGCGCCTGCTCGGCCCCGACGGCGCGGTGCGCGTGGCCGAGGAGGACGACGGCACCGGCGGCCGGCCGGAGGTGGACCGCGGTGACCTGCGGGACCTGCTGCTGGGCTCCCTGCCCGACGGCACCATCCACTGGGGACGGAAGGCCACCGGGGCCCGGGCGCTGGACGACGGGCGCCACGAGGTGGCGTTCGCCGACGGCTCGGCCATCACCACCGATCTCCTGATCGGCGCGGACGGCGCCTGGTCCCGCATCCGGCCGCTGGTCTCCAGCGCCCGTCCCGCCTACACCGGCATCTCGTTCGTCGAGACCGACCTGTTCGACGCCGCCACCCGCCACCCACGCAGCGCCGAGGTCGTCGGCGGCGGGTTCTTCATCGCGCTGGGAGGCGAGCGAGGTGTCCTCGCGCACCGGGAGAGCGACGGCAGCCTCCACGTCTACACGGCGCTCAAGGCCGGCGAAGACTGGCTGGACACGGTCGACTTCACCGACCACGCCGCCGCCAAGGCCGCGGTCCTCGCCCGCTTCGAGGGCTGGGACGAGGGCCTGCGCGCCCTGGTCGCCGACGCGGACACGATCACCCCGCGCCGTATCCACGCCCTGCCCGTCGGGCACCGCTGGGACCGCACCCCGGGTGTGACGCTGCTCGGTGACGCCGCCCACCTGATGTCCCCCTTCGCCGGGGAGGGCGCCAACCTGGCCATGTTCGACGGCGCCGAACTCGCCCTGGCCGTCGCCGCGCATCCCGGCGACACCGATGCCGCTCTGGCCGCGTACGAGGAGGCGCTGTTCCCGCGCAGCGAGGCGTCCGCCGCCGAGTCCGCCGCCAGCCTGGACAGCATGTTCGGCGAGCGGGGCCTGGAGCACATGGTCGCGTTCTTCACCTCCGGCCCGGCAGCCCGGTGACGCCGGCCCCTTCGGCCACCCCGCCCTCAGCCACCGAACCCCCCGCAACTGGAAGCACCTCATGACCGCACCTGAGCAGCGCACCGTTCCGGTGCGGCCCGGCCTGGACCTCGACGTGCGCGCGGCCGGCACCAGCGGCAACCCGGTCCTCGTCCTGCACGGCGGCCCCGGCCCGTCCAGCATCGCGCCCCTGGCCGACCACCTCGCATCGGATCACAGGGTGCTGGCGCCCACCCACCCGGGCTGGGACGCCACCCCGCGGCCCGACGATCTGGACTCCGTGCCCGCACTCGCCGCTGTCTACCTGGACCTGCTCGGCCACCTCGGGCTGGACGACGTCACGGTGATCGGCACGTCCTTCGGCGGCTGGGTCGCCACCCAGACCGTCCTGGACGACCGCGAGGGCCGGATCTCCAAGCTCGTCCTCATGGACGCCATCGGCCCCGCCCTCCCCGGTCGGCAGATCACTCTGCCCGCCGGGCCACCGGCTCCGACGGCCGCAGGACCGGCGCCGCAGGGCGGACCGTCCGCCCCGTCGACGGCCGCCATGCGCGCCTACGCGGGGCCGGCCATGGCGGACGCCGGCATGCTGCCCCGCCTTTCCACCGTCACCTGCCCGGTCCTGGTGCTCTGGGGCGCCGACGACGCGGTCGTCACCCCCGACTTCGGCCGCGCCTACGCCGCGGCGTTCCCCGACGCGCGATTCGCACTCATCCCCGGCGCAGGACACCTGCCCATCCGTGAGAAGCCCGAGACGGTCTTCACCCATCTCGACTCCTTCCTCGCCCCCCGGGCCCGGGCCGCCCGCCACTGAACCCCTGCCCGCCGGTTCCCCGCCCGCCGGCCGACCGCGGCGTGGTCCTCGGCAAGCGGCGGCGGGCGCAGCGAGCGAAAGCTTCCCCCAGGCGCCGCAGGCCCTCTCCTGCCGGAGCACCCCGGGGCGCGGCGATCATGGGGGTACCGCCGCGCCCCGGCTCCTCCGCCCCCGCCGGGGCGGGAGGGTCGGTGCGTATCCATGTCGCCACCGGGGCGCGAGGGGTTGCCGTGGCGGCGCAAATATTTCCCGAAGCCGCCGGAAGAGGGTGCCGATGGCCCTGCGGCGCCGGCGCCCGGCACGCCGGCCGGCCTCCGCGCTTCCGCTGACGCGGGCCGGCCGGCGCGGCATGATGGACACACGCGAAAGGAGCGCCGCAGCCCCGGACATCGAGGAGGATGCATGCTGGAAGCAGCCGCGGACCTGGCCCTGTCGGGCGCGACGACCGTGGTGGCGGCGATGGCGACCGACGCGTGGGCGGGCGCCCGTGACCGGCTGGCCCGGCTGTTCGGACGCTCCGGCGGCGCCCAGCAGGCATCCCTGGACGCCCAGTTGGAGGGAAACGCGGCCCTTGTGGCGCAGGCCGAGGACGCCGAGCGCGTGCGGGCGGCCCTGGTCCCGGTGTGGCAGCTGCACTTGGAGGGCTTCCTGCGCGAACACCCCGAGGCCGCGGACGAGTTGCGCGTCCTGCTGAGCGAGATCCGCTCCGCGCTGCCCGAGGACCGGCGGGCCCAGGTCCAGATGAACGTCGCCCGCGACAACGGCCGGGTGTTCGCCGCCCAGGGCGGCGACGTCATCGTGCACCAGGCGCCGGAGAACCCGCCGGGCGCACCCGGGCCCGGCGCCGGCCCCGCAGCGGATCGACGGTGACCGGCGGTGGCACCGCCGGCGACCCCGCCCCCTGACACCGGGGGCGACCGCCAGGTCGTCCAGGTCGAAAGCGGCTTCGGCTACGGCGTGGTCGGTGCCGACCTGCACGTCTTACCGGACCGGGGCCCGGTCTACCTGCTCGGTGAGCACCGCGCCACCGCGCAGCCGGACCCGCACTGGCTGCTGGCCCAGCCCAGCCGGCTGCTCAACGCCCGCTTCCGGCTGGTGGAGTTCACCGGACGGGCGCGGGAGCAGGCCGAGTTGGCGGCCTGGCGCGACGCGGACGGGCCGCGGCTGGCGGCCCGGTGGCTGCACGGGCCCGGCGGCCAGGGCAAGACGCGGCTGGCCGCCGAGTTCGCCGAGCAGAGCGCGGCCGCCGGGTGGAAGGTCGTCAGTGTGACGCACGGCCCCGGCACGGCCGCGCCACCCCCGGGCAGCCACGCCCTGGAACCCGGCGCTGCCCCCGGCATCCTGCTGGTCGTCGACTACGCCGACCGTTGGCCGCTGACCCACCTGACCTGGCTGTTCAGCAACAAACTGCTGCACCGCGACCTCCCGACCCGGTTGCTGCTCCTCGCCCGCTCGCTCCACCCGTGGCCGCCGATCCGCGCCGCGCTGACCGAGCTCCAGGCCCGCACCGACGCCTGCCTGCTCCGGCCCATCGGCGACAGTGGCGACGGCGGCGGTGGCAACAGCGACAGTGGCTACGGCGGCGGCCCCGGCGGCAGCGGCACCGACGCCGCCGCGGACGCCGCCCGGCGCCGGATGTTCACGGTGGCGCGCGACTGCTTCGCCCACCGCTACGGCGTCCGCGACCCGACGGCCGTCGAACCGCCCGGCCCGCTGCGGCACGCCGACTTCGGCCTCGTCCTCACGCTGCACATGGCCGCGCTGGCCGCCGTCGACTCCCACGTCCGGGGCGGCCGGCCCCCGACCGACCCAGCGGGCCTGTCCGCCTACCTCCTGGACCGCGAACTGCGCCGCTGGACCCAGCTCTTCGAGAACCAGGTCGAGGGCCTGGACTTCCGCACCCCGCCCGAGGACATGGCGCGGGTGGTGTTCGCCGCGGCGCTCACCGGTCCCACCGCCCGGCCGCGGGCCAAGGACATCGTGCGCGGCCTCGACCTGGAACTCCCCCCGGGCCGGGTGCTCGACGACCACGCCGCCTGCTACCCGCCCGCCGAACCCGGCGCGGCCCTGGAGCCGCTGTACCCGGACCGGCTCGCCGAGGACTTCATCGCCCTCACCCTGCCCGGCCACACCACGACCGGCCACCCCGCCCGGTCCTGGGCGTTCCCCGTCGCCCAGGCCCTCGGCCGGGCCGCCCCCGACGGCTCGCCGCCCGGCCACATCGGCCGCACCATCACCTTCCTGACGGCGGCAGCCGGGCGCTGGCCCCATGTGACGGCCCACCTGTCCCAGATCCTGGCAGCGGACCCCGGACTGGCGCTGGAGGCGGGCGGCCCGGCGCTGACCGCCCTCGCCGGCCTCGACCTGGACACCGGACTGCTCGAAGCGCTGGCCGCGCGCTTCCCCGACCGCCATGTCGACCTCGACACCGGCATCGCCTCCGTCGCGGCGGCCCTGGCCCGGCGCTACCCGGCGACGACCCACCCGCACGCCCGCGCGGACGCCCACTTCACCCTGGTCTACCGGCTCAACGACGCCGGTCTGCACCAGGAGGCGCTGGCGGCGTCGCAGGAGGCGGTGCGCCTCTACGAGCGCCTGGCCGGCACGGACCCGGCCGGCTACGAGATCGCTCTCGCCCGGGCCCTGCACAACCACGGCCACGTCCTCGGGCGGATGGGACAGCTCCGGGAGGGCCTGGCCGCGACGGAGCAGGCGGTGGCGGTCTACCGGCGCCGCACCGCCCGCGGTGCGCTGGCCCGGCTGCTGCGCTCGCGGCGCCCGGGCCCCTACGACGCCGACCTCGCCACCTGCCTGCTCAGCCTGGGCAGCCGGCTGGCCGAGGTGGGCCGTGAGGAGGAGGCCCTGACGGTCACCGAGGAAGCGGTGGCGGTGCGCCGCCGGCTGGCCGCGTTCGACCCCGCGGCCGCCGACGAGGACCTGGCCGACTCCCTCGCCAACCTCGGCATCTACCTGTCCGGGGTGGGCCGGGGCGAAGAGGCGCTGGGGCCGGCCCAGGAGGCGGTGGACGTCTACCGGCGGCTGGCCGCGCGCGACCCGCAGGCGTACGAACCCAACTTCGCGTCCTTCCTCAGCAACTTCGCCCTGCACCTCATCTATGCCGACCGGGCACGGGAGGCGCTGGGCCCGTCCGAGGAGGCCGTCGCGCTGTACCGGCGGCTGGCCGCGAGCAACCCGCACGCCTTCGAGGACGGCCTCGCGCGGGCCCTGCACAACCACGGCCTCGCGCTGGCGGACACCGACCAGGAGGCGCAGGCCCTGGCGGTGACCAGGGAGGCGGTGGAGTGGTACCGGGCGGCCGGTGCCAGGAGCCCGGCCGCCGTCGAGCCCGAACTCGGCGCGGCCCTCACCCTCTTCGCCCAGGTACGGGCGGGCGCGGGCCGGGAGCAGGACGACGCGCTGCGGGCCGCCGAGGAGGCGGTCGCCCGCTACCGGCGGCTGACCGAGGAGACACCGGGCGCGTTCGACGACCGGCTGCGCAACGCCGTCCGCGCCGCCGCGCGGGTGCTGGACGGGCTCGGCCGCACACGGGAAGCCGCGGAGCTGCGGCGCGCCCACGGCATCGACGAGGGCACCGGCGACGGTTCGGCGCCCAGCAGCTGAGGGCACCCCGGTCGGCTGCCCGGCCGGCTGTCCCGTCCGCGGTCAGAACCCGCCGGTGCAGGTGGCCGGTCCGGCCGGCCCGTCGGCGGTGACGGTGTAGCGGTCGGCGGAGGTGGCGCGGTCGCGGGCGGCGTGGTCGAACTGGCCGGCGAAGGTGTACGTGCCCGGCGGCAGCGTCTGGCCCGGGTTGAGCGTCCAGCGGTAGAGCAGGTCGCCGCCGCTGGTCGAGACCGAGGTGGTGACCCCGCTCGCCGAGGTGTAGCTGCTGTTGCTGTCGACCTCGCCCGACCGCCCGGACACGCGCAGTTCCACGGTGAGCGAGGTCAGCGCCACCGTACTGGTCACCTTGACGTCGTCCTCGGTCCAGTAGGCGTTGCTGTTCGGGTCGACGCTGCCGCCGGAGGTGACCCCGCCGTTCGCGTGGCCGGTCTCGGTCCCGGTCCCGGTCCCGGTGGCGGGCGTGGACGGCCCGGTGCCGTCGGGTGCCGCGGCCACCCCGCCCGCGGACGGTGTGCGGGTCGGCGCCTTCCCCTGGCCGCGGGTGGTGCGGTGCGCGCTCGGCGTCGTACGGCCCGGGTGCGGGGCGCTGTGCTGCTCGACCGGGTCGGACCGGGCCGCGCCCCCGGAGGCGTCCGACGGCGCGGGCCGCGGCGCTGTGGCGCTGGCGGCGCCGGACGTCACCGCGCCGTGTCCGGGCGCACTGCCGTCGCCGCCGACCTCGCCGACCGCGAGGCCGCCGATGGCGATCGCGGCGGCCACGGCCGCGGCTGCCGCGCTGACCCGCATCCAGGGGGCGGGGGAGTGCTCCCGGGGCGCCGCGTCCGGGGCGGCAGCGTGCGCCGGCCCGCACTCCGGGGCGGCGATCGCACGTTCCACCCGGGCGAGCATCCGCTCCCGGTCCGGGCGGTGCGCGTCGGCCGCCTCGCGCAGTTGTCGTGGCAGATGCGGCAGTTCGGTCATCGCAGTTCCCGTCCGGTGTGCGTACGCGGGCGTGCCGTGGGATGCGCCGATCCCGGTAACGGTGCCGCCGCGCCTGGTTCTGCGCCGGTCCCCGCCGCGGGAGCGCTCCCGCGGACCGGCGTACTGTCCCCCGTCCGTGCCTGCCGCCCTGTCTCGGCGCCCTCGCCGTCGCCTTCCGGCTCGGGCTCCCCGCCCCGGTCGCCGGTGCAGGGAGCCGCCAACTCGGCGGTCTGCGTGGGGCGTTGCGCCGCAAGGAGGGTAGCGCGCGCAACGGTGTCCACGGCGTTCGCGCCCTCCTGGGGACGCGCCGGGGCGGGCGCGGGAGCCTTGGCCAGGGCGGGCGCCCGGACGGTGGCCACCGTCGCGACCGGTGCCTGTGCCGGTGCCGGGCGGGGCGGCTCGGCCGGCTGGGCGAGCAGCCGCTCCAACTCCGCCACCCCGCGCGAGGTCTGGCTCTTCACGGTGCCCACGGAGATGCCCAGCGCCTCCGCGGTGTCCTTCTCCGACAGGTCGAACGCGTGCCGCAGCACCACGCACGCCCGCTTGCGGAACGGCAGCCGCTGCAACGCCTCCCGCAGGTCCAGCACCGCGGGCACGTCCGGCTGCTCCGTGACCCGTTCGGCCCGCTGCGACCAGAACAGGGCGACCCTGCGCCGCTCCCGGACCGCGCTGCGGATGCGCGAGCGGGCCAGGTTGGCCACCACCCCCCGCGCGTACGCCACCGGGTGCTCGGCCGCCCGCACCCGGTCCCAGTGCCGCCACAGCGCCACCAGCGCGTCCGCCGCGAGGTCGTCCGCGGTGTCCGCCTCACCCGTCAACAGGTGGGCGAGGCGGGCGAGTTCGGCGTAGTGCTGTTCGAAGAACGCGTGGAAGGCGGCCGCGTCGTCGGCCTCGGCGCCGTGCTCGACGGACATGCCCACGGTCACCTCTTCCTGCCCGGACCTCCGCGCTACGGCGCGGCGCGAGCGTAGCAGCGGGGTCCGGGCCGGCGGCAGAGGCCGGGAGCGCCGACTTACCGCCGTACCGAGCGCTGCACGACGGTGATCAGGGCCAGTTCGAACTCGCCCTCCGCGGTCTCCGGGCGCGCGGCCAGATACGAGCGCACCCGCTCGACCAGCGCCTCCCGCTCGGCCGGTTCGCGGGTCAGCGCGTGCGAGTGGGTGCCGATCGTCGCCGCCAGCGAGTCGGCGGTACGCCGCTGGGTGTGCGGGAAGTACGCCTCCTCGACCGGGAACAGCTCGGGGTGGGACCCGATCGAGCGGTCCCGGGACCAGGTGCGAAAGCCCAGCCGGCTCGCCAGGACCGTGCCCAGGCCCGCGACCCAGTCGACCCGTTCGTCGTCGGTGTTCCACAGCGCGCCCAGCACGCCGCCGGGCCGCAGCACCCGGGCGATCTCCGGCAGCGCCCTGGTCTGGTCGAACCAGTGCAGGGCCTGCCCGGCGAGCACCGCGTCCACCGAGGCGTCCGGCAGCGGGATCTCCTCCGCGCCGCCCTGGAGCGCCCTCACCCCGGGTGCATAGCCGCGCAGTTCGGCGAGCATCTGTCCGTCGGGCTCCACCGCGGTCACCCGGTGGCCGAGTCCGGCGAGCACCGCGCTCAGCTTGCCGGTGCCCGCGCCGAGGTCGAGGACGTCCAGGGTGCGGTCGGCCGCCCCGAGCCCGGCGTCCAGCGCGGGCTGGAGCGCCCAGCGCACGCCGTTGGCCGGGTAGTCGGGCCGGTGCCGGGAGTACGCGGCCGCCGCCGCGCCGAAGGACGAGGCGAATCTGCCGATCGTCTCCGGGGAGAACTTGTCGATGCCGCCGGTGTCTTCCGTGCGGGTCCCGCCCGCGTTCACGTCAGCCATCCCCCGAATCTACGGCGCCCCGCCCGGAGTCCGGCTCCCCGGGCGGGCGACTGACCGCTCCCGTCCTAGACGGCGGGTGCCTTCGGGTTGACGTTCTTCGCGAGGAGTTCGGTCATCTCCGCATGGGCCACGGACGCCTTGCTGTTGCTCTCGTCGTGGAAACGCAGCAGGTAGTGGTACATCACGGCGACGCACTTGTCGCGGCTGCGGTACTCCGCGTTGTCGGTGAGTTCCAGGCGCTCGGAGATCTCCCTGATCTTCCCGTCGGGCGTGGTGTAGAGCGGGTGCCACATCAGGGTGACCGCCGGGTTGAGCCGCTGGATCATCCGCAGTTGGGGGATCTCCTGCGCGATCAGGACGCTGTCGGGGTTGTAGGCCCGCAGGAAGACGTGCACCGGGCCCGTGGCGCGCTCGACGAACGCGGTGGACAGCACGTTCCACAAGGGCGCCTGGAGCTTCCAGTTGGCGTGCAGCTCCAGTTGGTCGACGACCTTGCCGAGCCGGGTGAACTCCAGCGAGGTGTGGCCCTTGCCGTGGGCGTAGACGCTCACGTCGAAGCCGCCCGACCACAGCGCCAGCGTCGGGGTGGTGATCCGCAGGTGGTCGCCGACGAGGTTGACCAGCTCGCGGAACCAGGTGTTCGAGGCCCGGATCTTGCGGCGCTCCGCGGAGTCGATCGACGGGTCGGCGGACTTGCGGTTCAGCACCTCCTGCTCGGCGATGCCGCCCAGCAGCAGCTGCCAGGCGCTCTCGATCACGTCCGCGGGGAAGCCGCCGGCCTTCATCATCTTCTGGAACACCGCCCATTCGGGGTGTTCCTGGGCCCGGTCCGCGAAGTGCTCCGTGGGCGCGGCGGCGGAGGGCTTGCGGCGTTGCAGGGCGGGAGCGGCCCCGTCGCCGGCCGTCGCGTCCTGGGCGGCCGGTTCGGCGGCGGGGGCGCTGCCGGACATGACGCGCCGGGCGTTCTCCTCGGCGGCGACCTCGAAGCGGTCGGACGGGTCGGAGATCTTCATCCCGTTGCCGTGGTCCGTCCCCGCGACGGGGCCCTGCCGCTGCTGGAGGACGTGCGTGAGTTCGTGGGCGAGCGTGTGGCGGTCCCCGCCGCCCTCGCCGATGACGATGTGGCTGCCGGAGGTGTAGGCGAGGGCGCCGATCTCCTGCGCCGACCGCTTGGCCACCGCGTCGTCGTGTATGCGTACGTCGCTGAAGTCCGCGCCGCCGAACCGTGCCTGCATGTCGTGCAGTTCAGGCTCCGGCAGCGGCTGCCCGGCACGGCCCAGCACGTCGTGCGCGGCCGTCCGCCGCTGTACCGGGCCGCCTTCGGGTTCCGGCGCGGCCTGCTGGTGCGCGCAGGACGGGCCGTGCGTGTGGCGCTGGGTCTCCAGCAGGTGGGCGACGCCGGCGTTGCCGACCGAGCGCTGCAAGGCGATGACGGACGCCGGTGAGTGCCCGCCCGGCAGCTGCCCGGCGGCAGCGGCGGCGGCCCTCGCCAGTCCCTCGGCGGACGGCAGGGCAGTGGGCTTGCGCGGTACGGCTCCCTGGTGTCGCTCGGCGCTCGCAGCCTGCTTTCGCTCCTGCACGTACTCACTCCTTCGGTGCGTCACACGGACGGCCGCCGGCGCGCGGTACGGCAAGAAACGCGGGAGCGCGCCGGACGTTCGTGCGGGTAGCGTACGTGCCCCGCCGGGCAATCGCGCGTGCGCCGGGGCAAGTTCTGTGGCGATGCGCCCTCGCTGCGGGGACTGCGGGCCGGAACGGGGCCCTCAGAGGCGGCGGGTGGCCAGCAGGAGGCGGTCGCGGGCGTCGAAGAGGGTGTCCTTGATCATCTGCTCGTGCCCGGGGGTGAGCCGGGCCACCGGCACCGAGCAGCTGACCGCGTCCCGCGCGGGGGTGCGGTAGGGGATGGCGATGCCGAAGCAGCGCAGCCCGAGGGTGTTCTCCTCGCGGTCCACCGCGTACCCCTGCTCGCGGATGGCCGCCAGCTCCTCGATCAGCTTCTCGCGGTCGGTGTGCGTGTGTTCGGTGAGCGGCTCCAGCGTCTCCGGGAGCAGCCCCCGCACCTGCTCGTCGGTGTAGGTGGCCAGCAGCGCCTTGCCCAGCGAGGTGGAGTGCGCGGGCAGGCGGCGGCCGACGCGGGTGAAGGGCCGCAGGTAGTGCTGGGACTGGCGGGTGGCGAGGTAGACCACGTTGGTGCCGTCGAGCCGGGCCATGTGGATGGTCTCGCTGGTCTCGTCGGAGAGCCGGTCCAGGGTGGGCCGGGCGGCGGCCACCACCTCGTCGCCGTCGATGTACGACGTGCCGACCAGCAGCGCGCGCACCCCGATGCCGTACCGCGTGCCGGTCGCGTCGGTCTCGATCCACCCCAGCTCGACCAGGGTGCGCAGCAGCATGTACAGGCTCGACTTGGGGTAGCCGACGGACTCCTGGACGGCGGCCAGGCTGTGCATGCCGGGGCGGCCCGCGAAGAACTCCAGCAGTTCGACCGTGCGGACCGCGGACTTGACCTGGGAACCGGCCCCCTCGGCAGCAGCCATCGCGTCTGACCCCTCTTGTTCGGCCGGGCCGCGTGGACGTAGGCTCCGGGCGTAGATTCACATGTGAAGACGTTGTTCAGTATAGAGAACGAGCGGGTCGGGACAACGGGCGCCGGGGAACAACCCGGGCGCACCGGCGGGCGATCGGCTCGCCCGGCAGCCGGCCGGCCCGCACACACGGAGGTGGAGATCCGGTGGCAGCAGTACCAGTCTGGAGCGTGGACCCCCGAACCGGGAAGCAGCGCGAGCAGGTCGCCGTCGAGGCCACGGCCGACGACGTCGACGCCGCCGTACGCGCCGCCGCCACCGCGCTCCCCGGCCTCGCCGACCGTAGCGCACGGGCCCGGCTGCTGCGGACGGCCGCCGGCCTGCTGGAGCGCGACGCGGAGCGGGTGATCGCCGCCGCCGACGCCGAGACCGCCCTCGGCACACCCCGCCTCACCGGCGAACTGGCCCGCACCGCCTTCCAGTTGCGCACCTTCGCCGACGTCGTGGACGAAGGCGCGTTCCTCGACGTGATCATCGACCACCCGGACGCGGACGCCAAGCCCATCCCGCGGCCGGACCTGCGCCGCTACAAGATCCCGCTCGGCGTGGTGGCGGTCTACGCGGCCAGCAACTTCCCGCTCGCCTTCTCCGTCCCCGGCGGCGACACCGCGAGCGCGCTCGCCGCGGGCTGCCCGGTCGTGGTCAAGGCCCACCCGGACCACCCGGCCACCTCCGAGCTGACCGCGGGGCTGCTGCGCGAGGCCGCGGTCGCGGTCGGGCTGCCCGCCGACACCGTCGTGCTGCTGCACGGTTTCACCGCCGGCGTCGAACTGGTCCAGCACCCGCTGGTGGCCGCGGCCGGCTTCACCGGTTCGGTCGGCGGCGGCCGGGCGCTGTTCGACGCGGCCGCCGCCCGCCCCCGCCCGATCCCCTTCCACGGCGAACTGGGCAGCCTCAACCCGGTGGTGGTCACCCCCGCCGCCGCGGCCGAGCGGGCCGAGCAGATCGGCACGGGCCTGGCCGGCTCCTTCACCCTCGGCAGCGGGCAGTTCTGCACCAAGCCCGGCCTGGTGCTCACCCCCGCCGGCGCCGACGGGGACCGGCTGGTCGCCGCGCTCACCGCCGCCGCGGACAGCGCCCCCGCCGGGGTCCTGCTCGACGGGCGGATGCGGGAGAACTTCCTCAAGGGCACCGCCGCCCGCGCCGCGCTGCCCGCCGTCACCGCACCGGTCACCGCGGGCGGCGCCGCCGACCCGCTCGCCGTCCGCCCCGGCTACGTCGTGGCCGACGCCGCGGAACTCGCCGCCCCCGGCGCGTACGACCTGCTGCTGGAGGAGTGCTTCGGCCCGCTCACCGTGGTCGTCCGCTACGACGGCGCCGGCCAGCTCGACGCGGTGCTCGACCGCCTGCCGGGCAACCTCACGGCCACCGCGCACCTCGGCGCCGACGAGGCGGCCGACCCCGACGGCCCGGCCGCCGCACTGCTCCACCGGCTGACCGCACTGGCCGGCCGGGTCCTGGTCAACGGCTGGCCCACCGGCGTCGCCGTCACCGGCGCCCAGCACCACGGCGGCCCCTACCCGGCCACCACCTCCACGTCCACCTCCGTCGGCGCCACCGCCATCGAGCGCTGGCTGCGCCCGGTCGCCTACCAGGACACCCCGCCCGCGCTGCTCCCGCCCGAACTGCGCGACGACAACCCCCACCGCGTCCCGCAGCGCGTCACCGGCCGCCCCTGACCGCCGCGGCAGCCGCGCCCCCGTACGATCCCGCTCCCTGCCGCTACGACGCGTCGCCGTCGCGCAGGGAGTCCAGGAGGACGGGGACGTGGCTGTGGTCGGGGTGCTTGACCGCCGTCAGCAGGGTCACCGGCTGGGAGGCGGCCAGGTCGCGCAGGTGGGCGAGGTCGTCCGCCAGGTCCGGAGCGCTCAGTTCCGCGCGGTAGCGGTCGGTGAACTCGCCGTACCGGTCCTCGTGCGCGTGGTACCACTTGCGCAGGTCGGCGGAGGGGGTCACCGACTTCGGCCACTCGTCGATGCCGGCCGCGTCCTTGGACACCCCGCGCGGCCACAGCCGGTCGACCAGGACCCGCACCCCGTCGTCCTTCTCGGGCGGGTCGTAGACCCGGCGCACCTTGAACCCCTTGCCGGACGCCATGGCGGACCTCCTCGGCCTCGGTGGATACCCCCGGCCGGGGGCTTGCTTCCCGGCCGGCCTCATTGACTCCCCCCTCCCAGCTTGCGTCCTCCCGCCGCGGACGTCTCGCCCCGCGCGCCGCGCAGCCCGTACGCGGTGGCCAGGGCGGCGGCCGCCAGCAGCACCGCCGCGATCAGCAGCCCCCGGCGCATCCCGGCCACGAAGTGCGTGCCGTCGCCGACCAGCGCGCCGAAGACCGCCACGCTGAACGCGCCCGCCACCTGGCGCCCGGCGTTGAGCACGCCCGCCGCCATCCCGGCCCGCTCACCCGGCACCGCCCCCATCGCCGCGGCCGTCAGCGCAGGCACCGCCAGCGCGGCGCCGAGGCTGAGCGGCACCATCGCGACCGCGGTCAGCACCGCGGGCGTGCCCGCGCCCACCGGCAGCAGCACCAGCAGCCCGACGACCGCCCCGCCCTGCCCGACCAGCATCGGCACCCCGGGCCCGTGGCGGTCGGTGATCCGGCCCGAGAGCACGTTCATCACCGAGATCACCAGCGTCATCGGCAGGAACATCAGCCCCGCGGTCAGCGCCGACTCGCCGCGCACCTGCTGGAAGAACAGGCTGAGCACGAAGACCCCGCCGAAGAACCCGAACGTCACCGCCGCGCCCGAGGCGATCGCCGTCGCCGCGGCGCCGTTCCGGAACAGCCCGAGCGGCACCACCGGGTGCGGGTGCCGGGCCTCGACCCGCAGGAACACGGCCAGCGCCAGCACCCCGGCGGCGCCCGCCACCGCGCCCGCCGCGCCGCCCTCGATCACCGCGTAGGTCAGCGCGGCCAGCGCCACCACCGCCGTGGCCTGCCCCGGCAGGTCCAGCGGCGCCGGGCGCCGCGGGGAGCGGGCCACCCGCGTGGACAGCGCCAGCGCGGCCGCGCCCACCGGCAGGTTGACGAAGAAGACCGCCCGCCAGCTCCACGCCGTGGTCAGTGCGCCGCCGGCCACCGGGCCGAGCGCCACCGCGATCGACCCGCCCGCCGCCCACACCGCGATCGCCCGCGCCCGCCGGCGCGCGTCGGGGAACGCCTGGCGCACCAGCGCCAGCGACGAGGGCAGTACCACGGCCGCCGCGCTCCCCTGCACCACCCGCGCCGCCACCAGCAGCGCCAGGTCCGGCGCCAGGCCGCACGCCACGGACGCGGCGGTGAACACCGCGGCCCCGACCGCGAACGCGCGGCTCGCGCCGACCCGGTCCGACAGGGCACCGGTGGACAGCATCAGCGACGCGAACGCGAGCGTGTAGCCGTCCACGACCCATTGCAGGGCGGACAGGCCGCCGTGCAGTTCGCGGCCCATGGCCGGCAGGGCGACATTGACCACGGACGTGTCGAGGGTGACCAGGAAGAACCCGATCACCGCCGCGACCAGGGTCAGGCGGGGGGAGGAGCCGGCCGGCGACGGGTCCGCGCCGGCGGGTGCCGCCGCGGGGGACGGGAGCGGTTGCTCCCGGCAGGACGGGAGGTGCGGCTCGGGGGTGACGCGTTCCTGTGGCATGCGTTCAGCGTGCCGAGCGCGGCCCGCCTACAGTAGTGGCCTGAATGCCATACTCCCGGAGGTTCTGGCCATGACGATCGCGGGGCCGAAGACGGCCGACCACCCGAAGACCGCGGACCGCCCCGAGACGGCGGACCGGCCCGAGACCGTCGACCGCCCCGAGACCGCCGACCACCCCGAGCCCGCCGACCCGGAGGCGCCCGGCCCTGCGGGCGCGGCGCGCCGGCCCGCCGCCGGACCCTTCACCTCCCACCGCCCGCACCGCGTCGCCGTCATCGCCTCCGAGCCCGTCTCGCTGTTCAACCTCGCCGTGCCCGAACTGCTCCTGCTGAAGGTCCAGTTGGACGGCCGGCCCGGCTACGAGGTCGAGATGTGCACGCCCGACCCCGGCACCGTCACCACCAGCGGCGGCGCCGACCTGGTGATCCGCAGCGGCCTTGACGCGGTCGACCGCGCCGACACCGTGATCGTGGCCGGCACCGGCGCGGCCGAGCACCCCGACCCGCGCGTGCTGAGCGCCCTGCGGGCGGCCGGGCGGGACGGCAAGCGGATCGCCTCCATCTGCACCGGCGCCTTCCTGCTCGCCGAGGCCGGGCTGCTCGACGGCCGCAACGCCACCACGTACTGGGCCTACACCCGGCAGTTCGCCGAGAAGTACCCCGACGTGGTCATCCAGCCCGACGTGCTCTACGTGCAGGACGAGCACATCCTCACCTCCTCCGGCTACGCGGCCGGCATCGACCTGTGCCTGCACCTGGTGCGCACCGACTACGGCGCCGCGGTCGCCAACACCGTCTCCCGTCTCGCGCTGGTCGCCCCCGTACGGCCGGGCGGCCAGGCGCAGTTCACCGACACCCCGCTGCCCGCCGAGACCGGCACCTCGCTCGCCGGGACCCGCGCCTGGGCGATGACCCGGCTCGACCGCCCGCTGACCCTCACCGACCTCGCGCGGCACGCCGCCGTGAGCGTGCGCACCCTCAGCCGCCGCTTCCACGCCGAGACCGGCCTCAGCCCGTTGCAGTGGCTGCTGCACCAACGGCTGGAGCGCGCCCGGGAGTTGCTGGAGACCACCACCCTGCCGGTCGACCAGGTCGCCCGCGCCAGCGGCCTGGGCACCGCCGACTCCCTGCGCCAGCACCTGGTCCGCCGGGTGGGGCTCACCCCCTCCGACTACCGCGCCACCTTCACGCGGCTGCCCGCGCCGGAACTGCCGGCGGAACCGGAACAGACCTCCGGCGCGTCCCCGTACGGGTGACGGAGACGGCCGCACCCCGGGTGCGGGTGTGCGGGGCTGTGAAGGGCCTGAGCACATGGGACGCTGATGTGGTCGTGACCAGTTCTCCGCATATGCTTTCGGAAGGGCTGTAGACATGCGACGGATCTCCGCCGCCCGGCACGGGGCGTCCGACCCGCCAGACCGCAGGCCGCACGCGACCACCTTGGGAGTAACCCGCATGTCCCGCGCCAGCCGCGCCCCCCGCCTCCGCACCCGCGGCCGGTCGCTGCGCCGTTCGGTGCTGGCCCCCGCGGCCGGCGTGGTCGCCGCCGCCACGGTCGGCGCGCTGCTGGTCTCCAACGCGCACGGCGGCCGCCATGACGACGGCCGCGGCCAGGCCACCGCCACCGCGACCGCCACCAGCAGCCGGCAGAGCGCCGCGACCTACCCCGGCCGGGTCGGCGCCTGGGAGAGCGCCATGAGCGCCGGCGGGCCGTCCTTCCGCCGCCAGACGGTCCGGATGGTGGTGCACACCAGCGTCGGCGGCTCCGGGCTGCGGATCAAGGTCTCCGACCTGCGCAGCGGCCGCCCGCTGACGGTGGGCGCCGCCGACGTCGCCGAGCAGTACGACGGCGGCCGCGCCGTGGCGGGCAGCCACCACCGGGTCACGTTCGGCGGCTCGCGCTCCACCACGGTGGCCGCGGGCGGCGAGCGCTACAGCGACGTCATCCCGATGCGGGTGAACGCCGACCAGAACCTGCTGGTCAGCCTCTACCTGCCGGGCCCGACCGGCCCCTCCACCTTCCACCGCGAGGCGTACGAGACGACGTACGTCTCCACCGACGGTGTCGACCACGCCGCCGACGACTCCGCCGCGGGCTACGCCCGTACCCGCGGCTCCTGGTACTACCTGTCCGGCCTCGACGTGGTCTCGCCGACCGCGCACGCGACCGTGGTCGCCTTCGGCGACTCGATCACCGACGGCTACCACTCGACCGCAGGCGCCAACCGCCGCTGGCCCGACCAGCTCGCCCGGCGGCTGTCCAGCGCCCCCGGCGGGCAGCGGCTCGGCGTCACCGACGCGGGCATCGCGGGCAACCGCCTGCTGAGCGTCGCCCCGCAGATCTACCGCGGCCCCAGCGGCGTCCAGCGCTTCGACCACGACGCGCTCGGCGTGCCCGGCGTCAAGGACGTCATCGTGCTCGAGGGCGTCAACGACCTGAGCAACGACATCAACAGCACCGGCGGCCCGCTGACCGCGCGCGACCTCATCGACGGCTACCGCACCCTCATCGCGAGCGGCCACGCCGCCGGGGTCCGGATGATCGGCGCGACGATCCTGCCCTACAGCAAGCTCAGCCCCGCGATGAACGCGATCCGCGAGCAGGTCAACCGGTGGATCAGGACCAGCGGCGCGTTCGACGCGGTGGCCGACTTCGACCAGGCCGTCCGCGACCCGTCGAACCCCGGCGCCCTCGCCCCCGCGTACGACTCCGGCGACCACCTGCACCCCAATGACGCGGGGATGCTGGCGATGGCCGACGCCGTCGACCTGTCCTCCCTGGTCTCCTGACGCGGTCTCCTGATGCCCTGGCGTCTCACGTCGTGACGCCCTGACGCCGGGGCCGCCCGGGGCCGTACAGTGCCCGTATGGGAGCCGGAGCGAACGAGGTGCTGCACGTGCGGGGCCGGGTGCTGGCCGGCCCGGACGACGCGGAGGTCAGGGACGAACTCTGGGTGGTCGGCGGCCGGATCACCTACCGGCGGCCCGCCGCCGAGGTCACCGCGACCGCCACCGGCTGGGTGCTGCCCGGGCTGGTGGACGCGCACTGCCACGTCGGCCTCGACGCGCACGGCGCCGTGGACGAGGCCACCACCGAGAAGCAGGCGCTGACCGAGCGCGAGGCGGGCGCCCTGCTGCTGCGCGACGCCGGCACCCCCGCCGACACCCGCTGGATCGACGACCGCGCGGACCTGCCCCGGATCATCCGCGCCGGCCGCCACATCGCCCGCACCCGCCGCTACATCCGCAACTACGCCCACGAGATCGAGCCCGGCGACCTCACCGCCTACGTGCGCCGCGAGGCGCGCCGGGGCGACGGCTGGGTGAAGCTGGTCGGCGACTGGATCGACCGCGGCATCGGCGACCTTGCGCCGTGCTGGCCGCGGGACGCGCTGCGCGAGGCGATCGCGGCCGCTCACGAGGAGGGCGCCCGGGTCACCGCGCACTGCTTCGCCGAGGACTCCCTGACGGACCTGGTGGCCGCCGGGATCGACTGCGTCGAGCACGCCACCGGCCTGACCGCCGAGACGGTCCCGCTCTTCGCCGAGCGGGGCGTGGCCATCGTGCCCACCCTGGTCAACATCGCCACCTTCCCGCGGCTCGCGGCCGGCGGCGCCGCCAAGTTCCCCCGCTGGTCCGCCCACCTGGAACGGCTGCACGCACGCCGCTACCAGACCGTACGGGACGCGTACGACGCCGGCGTCCCCGTCTACGCGGGCACGGACGCGGGCGGCAGCCTCCCGCACGGGCTGGTCGCCGCGGAGGTGGCCGAGCTGGTGGCCGCCGGGCTGCCGGCCACGGCCGCGCTGTCCGCCGCGACCTGGGGCGCCCGGCGCTGGCTGGGCCGCGACGGCCTGACCGAGGGCGCGCCGGCCGACCTGGTCGTCTACGAGGCGGACCCGCGCGCGGACGTCCGCGTCCTGGCCGCGCCGCGCCGGGTGGTGCTGCGCGGGCGCACCGTCGCCTGAGGCCGGGAGCGCGCCGGCGCGCTCCCGGAAGGGCGCGCGCTCGCCCGCGGCGGTGAACCGTACGGAACGGCCGTACGCCGGAAATCGAAGAAACGCGCGGAAACCACCCTTCTGAGTGAACTGGCTCCGTGTAGCCGTGTGTTGACGCTCAGTGCGTAAATATTGCCGGGTCGATGTCCCCGGCGGCTGTCCCCAATCAGCGCGCGCCGGGGGCGCCATCCCGTACGTGGGGGTTTCCCAACCGTGTACCGCACCATCAATTTCCGCCTGCCCGCACGCCGTTCGGCCGCCGCCCTGGGCGCCGCGACGGCGGTGGCGGCCGTGGCCGTGCTCGCCGTCGCACCGACCGTGCAGGCGGCGCCCGCGACCGCGCACGACCCCGGCGCCGCCACGGCCGCCGACCTGCGCGCGAGCCTGGACGTGGCCCTGCTGGGCCGCGCCGTGGACGTCCCGCTGAACGTCTCGCTCAACGACGTGCAGGCCCCGGCCGACGCCAGGAAGACCGCGCTGACCGTCACCGTCGGCCACGGCGTCGAGTTCGGCCGCGCCGTAGACCTGCTGCGCGCCACCGCCGCCACCGCGAACGCCACCACCGGCCCGGACAAGGCCGAGGGCGTGGCCCGGATCGCGGGCGCCGACCTGCACGTGCCCGGCCTGCCGCTGCTGTCCGCGGTCAAGCTGGACGCGGTGACGTCCACCGCGACCTGCCAGGTCGGGCACCGCCCGACCGCCTCCTCGCACCTGGTCGGCCTGACCGTGCTCGGCCGGCGGACCGAGCTGTCGGCGGTCGGCACCACCAAGGTCGCCGTCCCCGGCGTCGGCGAGGTCGACCTCCAACTGACCGACGCCGTCACCACCTCCAGCACCGCGGCGGCCACCGCGCTGCACCTCAGGGTCGACATCGACCCGCTGAACCTCGGCGTCGCCCACGTCACCGGGGACATCACCCTCGCCCGGGCCACCTGCCGCACTCCCAAGGGCGGCAGCACCTCCTCCACCGGCGGTTCGTCCAACGGCGGTTCGTCGACGGGCGGCTCCTCCACCGGCGCGGACAACGGCGGTACGTCCGGCGGCCACTCCTCGGGCGGCTCCGGCAACGGCGGCGCCGCGAACGGCGGTTCGAGCAGCAGCGGCGGGTCCGCCGGTGCGGCGGGCTCCTCCGGTTCGTCGGGCTCCTCCGGCTCCGCGGGTTCGTCCGGCGCGTCGGGTTCGGCGGGCTCGTCCGGCTCCGGGGTCCGCACCCAGACCGTCGCCGACACCGCGTCCACCGGCAACCTCGCCGAGACCGGCGCCAGTTCCAGCACCCCGTACCTCGCCGGCGGCGCCGCGGCGCTGGTGGCCGCGGGCGCGCTCACCTTCGTGGTCACCAACCGCCGCCGCAAGGCGGCCGGTTCGTCCACCGGCGGCGCGTGACCGGCACAAGGCGGTAACAAGCCCGGGGGGCGGCACCGGCACCGGCGCCGCCCCCGTAGGCTGTCCCCACGCCCGGGGACGGCTGACGATCGCCGCATGGGCACTGACACGGTGGGGCGACAGGGCGGGCAGGTATGAGCGACGGGCTTTTCGCGGGCAGATACGAACTCGCGGAGCTGCTCGGCTCCGGCGGCATGGCACGGGTGCACCGCGCCCGTGACACCCGGATGGGCCGGATCGTGGCGATCAAGACCCTCATGCCGGAACTGGCGCTCGACCCCGACGCCCGCCGCCGGTTCGCCCGCGAGGCGCACGCCGCGGGCGGGCTGAACCACCCCGGCATCGTCACCGTGCACGACCAGGACGAGTACCGGGACGGCGACACCGTGGTGCCGTACCTCGTCATGGAGTACGTCCGCGGCGGCACCCTGTCCCAACTCGTCCGCGAGCAGGCCCCGTTCGAGCCGGAGCGGGCGGTGCGGATCGTCTGCGACATCCTCGACGCGCTCGCCCACGCGCACAGCCACGGCACCGTGCACCGCGACGTGAAGCCCGCCAACGTCATGGTCACCGAGGAAGGCGCGGTCAAGGTCGCCGACTTCGGCATCGCCCGCGTGCTGGACACCGACACGCGGCTGACCACCGCCGGCTCCTCCGTCGGCACCCCCAGCTACATGTCGCCCGAGCAGATCAACGGCGGCGACGTGGACGCCCGCAGCGACATCTACGCGGTCGGCTGCGTGCTCACCGAACTGCTCACCGGCAAGCCGCCGTTCCACGACGGCAACCCGCTGAGCCTGATGTACTGGCACGTCCACGCCGAGCCGCCCGCGCCCTCCACCCGCAACCCGCGGGTGACACCGGAGCTCGACGAACTGGTGATGACCGCGCTCGCGAAGGCGCCCGCGGACCGCCCGGCCGACGCCGGGATCTACCGGGCCCGGCTGTGGGCCTGGCTGACCGCCGCCCGCTCCGCGGCCGTGAACGGCCCGGCCACGATGCCGACCGCCGACTTCGGCCTGGCGAAGCCCGCTCCGAGAAGCGGCCCGGCGTCCACCCCGAACCCGGCCCCCACCCCCGCCTCCACCCCGGGCCCCGCCTCCACCCCGAACCCGGCCGCGCCCGCCCAGCCGCCGGCCGGCGCCGACCCGCGCGCCACCTTCGGCGTCGGCGGCGCCCTGCCCGTCCTTCCCGCGCCGCCCGGCCAGGGCACGCCCCCGCCGCAGATACCCGGCCCCTACCAGCCCGCCGCGGCCGGCCCGCAGCCGTCCCCGACCCCGCCGCCGGAGCACCCCGCCTACTCCCGCAGCCCGCAGGTCCCGCTGCCCCCGCCGTATCAACCGGGCACCCCGCCGCCCGCGAACAACGGCACCCCGCCGCCGTCCGCCCCCGGCCTGGCGCAGGTCCCCGGGCCGCGCTGGAACACCCGCCGCAAGGTCCTCACCGGCGTGGCCGGACTCGCCGTCGCCGGCATCACCGTCTCGGTCGTGCTGGCCACCGGGGCCCTCAGCGGCGGCGGCAAGCCGGACCCCTCGCCCGACCCGCACCCGACGACCTCGGGACCGGTCGTCGGCACGCAGGCCGCCCTCAAACGGCACGGCGGCAAGGAGGGCAGCGGGTTCAACGGCGGCAACGACGGCGTCGTCCGCCCCTCCACCCAGACCGGCGGCACCGTGCAACTGGCCACCTCCAACTTCCCCGACGCGCTGCTGGACCCGGCCAACACCTACGACCCCGGCGCCTGGAACATCCAGCGGCTGCTCTACCGCAGCCTGGTCAGCTACGCGCCCGCGCCCGGCGACAAGGGCCGCCGGCTCCTGCCCGACCTCGCCACCACCACCGGCGACGTCAGCGACAACGGCCGGACCTGGACCTTCCACCTGAAGAAGGGGCTGCGCTTCCAGGACGGCTCGGCGATCACCTCCAAGGACGTCAAGTACGGCGTCGAGCGCACCTTCGACCTGACGGTGCACCCCAACGGCTCCACCTACCTGTCCGACCTGCTCGACCAGGGCCAGCACTACCCGGGCCCGTACGACGACAGCGACCCGGACAAGATGGGCCTGAAGTCGGTCACCACCCCCGACGACAGCACCGTGGTCTTCTCCCTCGCCAAGCCCTACACCGACTTCCCGTACATCCTCGCGATGGCCGACGGCGCCGTGGTCCCGCCGAGCGCCGACACCGGCGGCGGCAAGGACTACGAAGCGCACCCGGTGGCCAGCGGCCCGTACAAGGTGGCCGACTACACCCCCGGCAAGTCGCTCCACCTGGTGCGCAACACCGAGTGGCAGGCGAGCACCGACCCGGTGCGCTCCCAACTGCCCGCCGGCTACGAGCTGAAGTCCTACGACACCCAGCAGGCCGTCGAGCAGGCACTCCTCGACGGCAGCGCCGACCTGGACTTCACCGAGTCGCTGCTCGACGACGACACCGAGACGAAGGTCATCAACGACCCGTCCAACAAGGCCAACGCCGACCTCGCCTACACCGGCGCCACCCGCTACCTGAGCCTGCGCACCGACGTGGCGCCGTTCGACAACGTCGCCTGCCGCCGGGCCGTCGCCTACGCGATCGACCGCGAGCAGGTGCGGGCCGCGCTCGGCGGGCAGTACGAAGGCGGCGACGTCGCCACCACGATGCTGCCGCCCACCAACATCAGCTACGACCCCAAGGCGAACATGTACGCCTCCACCACCGGGGGAGCGGTGGACAGCTACGCCAAGACCGAACTGAGCCAGTGCGGCAAACCCGGCGGCTTCAGCACCACCCTGGTGGGCCTGTCCGGCGCCTCCCGGGGCCAGCAGGCGATGGAGGCGATGCAGGCGGCCCTGGCGAAGGTCGACATCAAGGTCACCGTCAAGGTCGTGGACAGCACCGACTTCTACGACACCCTCTTCTCCTCGGCGAAGCTCAAGGCGGCCAAGTGGGGCATGGTGTACACCGGTTGGGTCGCCGACTACCCGACCGGCGGCGGCTTCCTGCGCCAACTCGTCGCCCCCGGCTCGGAGACCAACTACGCGGGCCTCGACGACAGCACCCTGAACAGCATGGTCGACCAGGCCGACGCGCTCACCAGCGCCTCGGCCGCGCAGAAGGCGTGGACGAAGATCGACGCCCAGGTGCTCTCCGACGCCGCCACGGTGCCGGTCGTCTACGACCGCCACCTGGTCTACCGCGGCCCGCGGCTGACCAACGTCTACCAGCAGCAGGTGCTCGGCCAGATCGACCTCAGCGCGCTGGGCCGTGTCTGACAAATCCCTCCTGGCCGACGGGGTCTGGCACGCACGCTCTCCCCCTGCCTTCGGCGGGAGGTGCCCCCAGCGTTGTCGGTCGTCGGCGCAGCCCGCTGCGCTCTCTCCCCCAGAGCTTCGCCTGGGGGGACCCCCACCCTCCGCCTTGCGATCGGGGGGCACCTCCCATGCCGGAGGCCATGGGGGAGCACCAGACCCCGTCGGCCCCCGCCCTTTGGGCGGGACGACGGTATTTGTCAGACACGGCCCGGGCGTGAAATGAGCACCTCGGCCAGCGCGTCGGCGAAGCGGTCGGTGGTACGGCGGTCGCGTACCGCCACCCGCAGCCAGTCCGGGCCGAGACCGGGGAACGTGTCGCCGCGGCGCACCGCGTAACCGGACTCCCGCAGCGCCGCGCGCACGTCCGCCGCCCCCGGCGTGGACAGCAGGACGAACGGCGCCGCGGGGGCCGGCCCGGCGACCTCGACCCGCGGCAACTCGCCCAGCCGCGCCAGCAGGTGGGCCCGGTCGGCCGCGACCTGCCGGGCGGCCTCGGCGGCCTCGGCGACCGCGGCCGGCGACACGCACGCCTCGGCGGCCGCCAGCGCGGGCGACGACACCGCCCACAGCGGCTGCGCGGCGGCCAGCGCGGCCACCAACTCCGGACCGCCCAGCACGTATCCGATCCGCAGGCCGGCCAGGCCCCAGGTCTTGGTCAGGCTGCGCAGCACCACCAGGCCAGGCACCGCGCCGCCGCCGTCCGCCAGGGACTCCCGCTCGCCCGGCACCGCGTCCATGAACGCCTCGTCCACCACCAGGGTGCGCCCCGGCCGGGCCAACTCCCGCAGCAGCGCCGCCGGATGGAGCACCGAGGTGGGGTTCGTCGGGTTGCCGACCACCACCAGGTCCGCGTCGGCGGGCACCTTGCCCGGGTCGAGCCGGAAGCCGTCGGAGGCGTCCAGCAGTACCCGCTCGACCAGGTGCCCAGCCGCCCGCAGCGCCGCCTCCGGCTCCGTGAACTGCGGGTGCACCACCACCGCGCGCCGCGGCCGCAGCACCCGCGCCAGCAGGACGAACGCCTCGGCCGCGCCCGCGGTCAGCAGCACCTCCGCGTCCGCCCGCCCGTGCCGCACCGCCACCGCGTGCCGTGCCGCCCGCCCGTCCGGATAGGCCGCCAGCCCGGTCAGCGTGGCACCGACCACCTCGACCAGCCAGTCCGGGGGCGTGCCCGCGCGGACGTTCACCGCCAGGTCGACCAGCCCCTCACCCACCTCCGCGTCGCCGTGGTGCCGCAGGTCGTGGCCGTCGGGATACACGTCGTCGGCTCCAGGGGGGACACGGGCGACCGCCACCGTGGCGTGCGCCGACTTCCGTTTGGGCAGGGCGAGTTCGGCGCCGGGACCGGCCGACAGGAGCGCCGCGGCCTCGGCCACCGACGGGGTGCCGAGCGCGCCGAGCGCCACCGGCGACGGCGTCGGGACCGCCACCCGCGCCAGCTCCGCCGGGCCGAACCCGGCCACCGCCACGCCGAGTTCGGCCGCCGCACCGGCGATCGCGGGCGCGCCCTCCTTCCCGGCCACGGTGGCGATGCGCGCCAACCCTGGTGCGGCGGCGGGCCCCGCTGCCGCGACCGGCCCGGGGGACTCCGCCAGTGCGGCCGCCTCCGCCAGTGCCGCGCGGACCAGCGCCAGCACCTCGGCCGGGTCCGCGGCGCGGCTCGCGCCCACCCCGACGTGGTACGGCCGTCCGGTCACCGGGGCGGCCCGGCCGCGCAGGAGGTGACCAGCCGCCGGGCCAGGGCGGGCGCCGCGGCCCAGTGCGTGTGCAGGTAGGAGGCGTGCAGCCGGCCGTGGGCGAAGCCCTCGACGCGGCGCTCGGGGCGGACGAAGCCCCACGCCGGGGCCGGCCCGGCGCCCGGCTCGACCCGGGTGCGGTGGAACTCGTGGCCGCGTACCCGGGTGCCGGCGGCGGCCAGCACGCTGTCGCCGACGGCCACCGCCTCGCGGTAGCCGAGGGTCAGCCGCTCGCCCATCCACGCCTTCGCGTCGAGCACCCCGCACATCGGATGCCCGTCCAACTCCCGTACCAGGTACAGCAGTCCGGCGCACTCGGCGGCCACCGGGCCGGAGAAGCGCGCGACCTCGCGGCGCAGCGCGCCGTTGGCGGACAGCTCGGGCCCGTACATCTCGGGGAAGCCGCCGCCGATCACGACCCCCCGGGTGCCGGGCGGCAGCGCCTCGTCGGTCAGCGGGTCGAAGCCGACGACGTCGGCGCCCGCGGCGGCCAGCAGCTCTTCGTGCTCGGGGTAGGCGAAGGTGAAGGCGGCGCCGCGGGCCACCGCGACCACAGGTCGGGCGGCCATACGTCCGGCGCGTTCGGCGGGGGCGCCGGCGGTCACTTCGGCGGCGACTTCGGCGGCGGGGTCCCACGCCGGGCCGGCCAGCGGGGGAGCGGTGCGCGCCAGCGCGAACAGCGCGTCCATGTCGCAGCCCGCGGCGACCTTTCCGGCCACCGCCCGCACCCACGCCAGCGCCTCCGCGCGCCGCTCGGCCGCCGGCACCAGCCCGAGGTGGCGGGCCGGCACCGCCAGCACGTCGGAGCGGCCCAGCGCGCCCAGCACCGGCATACCGACCTCCTCCAGGGCCGTGCGCAGGATCTCCTCGTGCCGGGCCGACCCGACCTTGTTGAGCACCACGCCGCCCAGCCGCACCCCCGGGTCGAAGGACGCGAAGCCGTGCACCAGCGCGGCCACCGACCGGGCCTGCGCGGACGCGTCCACCACCAGCACCACGGGCGCGGCCAGCACCTTGGCGACCTGCGCGGTCGAGGCCAGTTCGCCGTGCCCGGTGGCGCCGTCGAACAGGCCCATCACCCCCTCCACGACGGCCAGCCCGGCCCCGGCCGCACCGTGCAGGAATAGCGGCACCATCCGCTCCACCCCGCACAGGTACGGGTCGAGGTTGCGGCCGGGCCGGCCGGTGGCCAGCGCGTGGTAGCCCGGGTCGATGTAGTCCGGGCCGACCTTGTGCGGGGAGACGGCCAGGCCGCGCGCGGCGAACGCGGCCATCAGCCCGGTGGCGACCGTCGTCTTGCCGCTGCGCGAGGACGGCGCGGCGACCACGAACCGCGGCACCGCGAGCCGCGGCACCGCGCCCTGCGGCACCGTCTCCCGCGGCTCGGGCACCGCGCCCGTACCGGTGGCCGGACTCACCACTCGATCCCCCGCTGCCCCTTCTGCCCGGTGTCCATCGGGTGCTTGACCTTCGCCATCTCCGTCACCAGGTCCGCGAAGTCCAGGAGTTCGGCCGGCGCGTTGCGCCCGGTGACCACCACGTGCTGGCTGCCCGGGCGGTCCCGCAGCACCTCGACGACCTCCGCCACCGGCACCCATCCCCAGTGCATCGGGTACGCGAACTCGTCCAGCACGTAGAGCCGGTAGGTCTGGGCCGCCAGGTCCCGCTTGACCTGCTCCCAGCCCTCCCGGGCGGCGTCCTCACTGGAGGCGGGGTCGCGCTGCACCCAGGACCAGCCCTCGCCCATCTTGTGCCAGACGACCTCGCCGCCCTCGCCGGAGGCGCCCAGCACCTTCAGCGCCCGCTCCTCGCCGACCTTCCACTTCGCCGACTTCACGAACTGGAACACCCCCACCGGCCAGCCCTGGTTCCAGGCCCGCAGCGCCATCCCGAAGGCGGCCGTGGACTTCCCCTTGCCCGGCCCGGTGTGCACGATCGTCAGCGGCCGGTTGCGGCGCTGGCGCGTGGTCAGCCCGTCGTCCGGCACCACACTCGGCTGTCCCTGCGGCATTACGCGGCCCTCCGTACGTCCTTGACCAGCGCGGACACCGTGTCGGCCCGCAGCTCCTCCAATGTCACCGCGGCGGCGCCCAGATCCCGGGCGAGCGTCCCGGCCAGGCCCAGCCGGACCGGGCCCGTCTCGCAGTCCACCACCACCGACGCGACCCCGGACGCGGCCAGCAGCCGGGCCGCCCGCGCCGCCCGCGGCAGCGGCTCGGGCCCGCCGGTGGCGCGCCCGTCGGTCACCACCACCAGCAGCGGCCGCCGCGAGGCGTCCCGCAGCCGCTCCACCCGCAGCACCTCGTGCGCCCGCAGCAGCCCCGCCGCCAGCGGGGTGCGGCCCCCGGTCGGCAGCTTCTCCAGCCGCGCCGCGCCCGCGTCCACCGACGACGTCGGCGGCAGCGCCAACTCCGCGCCGGCGCCCCGGAACGTGACCAGGCCGACCTTGTCCCGCCGCTGGTAGGCGTCGAGCAGCAGCGACAGCACCGCGCCCTTCACCGCCACCATCCGCTTCCGCGCGGCCATCGAGCCCGACGCGTCGACCACGAACAGCACGAGGTTGCCCTCCCGGCCCTCCCGCACCGCCTGCCGCAGGTCCGCCCGGCGCACCACCAGCCCGGCGCCCGCCCGCCCCCGCGCCCGCTGGTGCGGCGCCGCCGCACGCAGCGTCGCCGTCAGGTGCAGCGCCGCGAGCCGGCCGTGCGGCAGCTCCGCGCCCGTCGTCCGCCCCTGCGCGGTGCGGGCCCGAGAGCGCCGCCCGGCCGCGCCCTCTCCGAGCCCGGGCACGGTCAGCGCCCGGGTCCGGTACGGCTCACCGGCGGCGGACGGCGGCTGCTCGGCACCTGCCGCCGCGCCCGCGCCGGGCTGCGGGGATGCGGGTTCGGCGCCGGCGTCGGGGGCCGACTCGCCGGCCTCGGGGGCTGCGGTGTCCTCGCGCTGCGGCGGCACCCCGCCGCCCCCGCCGGGGCCGTCGCCGTCCGGGCCGCCCTCGGGGCCGCCGTCCGGGCCGGGGCCGCCGTCAGGATCGGGGTCGGGCTCCGGGTCGTCGTCCGGGCCCGGGCGCTCGTCCACGTCGTTCGCCGCCTGCTCGGCCGCCGCCTGCTCGGCCTCCTGCCGGGCCTGCTCCAGCGCCTCGTCCAGCTTCTGCTCGTCCAGCCCGGGCGCGTCGAACGGGTTGCGGCGGCGCCGGTGCGGCAGCGCCAGCAGCGCGGCCTGCCGGACGTCGTCGGCCGTCACCTCGGTGCGGCCCGCCCACGCCGCCAGCGCGGTTGCGGTACGCGCCATCACGATGTCCGCGCGCATCCCGTCCACCTCGAAGGCCGCGCAGGTCGCCGCGATCTGCCGCAGCACCGTGTCGCCGAGCACCACCGACGGCAGCAGCGCCCGTGCGGCCGCGATCCGCTCCCGGGTCCGCCGCTCCTCCTCCGCCCACCGCGCGGCGAAGGCCGCCGGGTCCGCGTCGTAGGCCAGCCGGCGGCGCACCACCTCCACCCGCTCGTCGGTCTCGCGCGAGGCGGTGACCTCCACGGTCAGCCCGAACCGGTCGAGCAACTGCGGCCGCAGCTCGCCCTCTTCGGGGTTCATCGTGCCCACCAGCAGGAAACGCGCCGCGTGCCGTACCGACACGCCCTCGCGCTCCACGTAGCTCGCCCCCGTCGCGGCGGCGTCCAGCAGCACATCCACCAGGTGGTCGTTGAGGAGGTTGACCTCGTCGACGTAGAGCACACCCCGGTGCGCCTCGGCCAGCAGCCCCGGCTCGAACGCCTTCACGCCCTCGGCCAGCGCCCGTTCGAAGTCCAGCGCGCCGACGAGCCGGTCCTCGGAGGCGCCCACCGGCAGCTCGACGAGCTTCGTGGCGCGCCGGGCGCCGGCCGGGTCCGGGTCGTGCGGCCCGTCCGGGCAGCCCGGGTCCGGCGCGGCCGGGTCGCAGCTGAACCGGCAGCCGGGCACCACCGCCACGTCCGGCAGCAGCGCGGCGACCGCGCGCACCGTCGTCGTCTTCGCCGTCCCCTTCTCCCCGCGCACCAGCACACCCCCCACCGCGGGCGAGACCGCGTTGAGCAGCAGGGCCAGCCGCAGGTCGTCCTGCCCGACGACAGCGGTGAACGGATAGGTGATGCTCATGCCAGGATCGCTCCTTCGAGCGGAAGTCGTGGGTTCAGGGCCATGCGCGGCGCCTGCGGCGGTGCCTGCTGCGCGCGGGGCGGCGGCGGTCTCACGGCGCCCCCGGCGGCAGGAACGGCAGGCCCTCCGGCGGGCCCTGCTCCACCAGCCGCAGCAGCGCCCCGGTGTCGGCGTGCTCCTCGACCAGGTCCGCCAGCCGCTCCAACTGCTCCTCCCGCAGCGCCTCGAAGCGGGTGCCCGGCGCGGGCACGAAGCGCCGCCCGGCCGCCGCGGCCACCTGCCGCAGGAACGCCCGCCGGAAGCCGTCGCTCTCCAGCGACCCGTGCCAGTGGGTGCCCCACACCGCGCCGACCCGGCAGCCGTCGAGGAACGGCTCGTCGCCGCCGCGCAGTTCGGCCACCCCGTGGTGGATCTCGTAGCCGCGCACCGGCTCGCCGTACTGCGTGCCCTCCGGGCGGGCGAGGGTCTTCTCCCGGGCGAAGCGGACCCGCACCGGCAGCAGGCCCAGCGCCCGGACCGTGCCCGCCTTCGACTCGACCTCGTCGTCGATGCGCTCGGCCAGCAACTGGAAGCCGCCGCAGATGCCCAGCACCGGGCGGCCCTGCGCCGCACGCTGCCGTACCGCGTCGGCCAGGCCGCGCGCGTGCAGCCACTCCAGCGCGCGGACGGTGCCGCGGGTGCCGGGCAGCACCACCAGGTCGGCGTCGGCCAGTTCGTCCGGGCGGTCCACGAACCGCACCACCACACCGGGTTCGGCGGCCAGCGCGTCGAGGTCGGTGAAGTTCGACATCAGCGGCACCGCGGCCACCGCGACCCGCAGCACCTCCTCGCCGTGGGGCGCCTCGACCGCGGACTCGCGCACCGCGCCGCGCAGCGACACCCGCAGCCCGTCCTCCTCGTCGATGCCCAGGCCGTGCGCGAAGGGCAGCACCCCGAGGGTGGGGCGGCCGGTGAGGCCGCGCAGCATGTCCAGGCCCGGCCGGAGCAGCGAGACGTCACCGCGGAACTTGTTCACCAGGTAGCCCGCGACGAGCCGCTGGTCCTCCTTCGCGAGCAGCGCCGTCGTGCCGTAGAAGGACGCGAAGACGCCGCCGCGGTCGATGTCGCCCACCACGACCACCGGCAGCCGCGCGCTCCTGGCCACCGCCATGTTGACGATGTCGGTACGGCGCAGGTTGATCTCCGCGGGGCTGCCCGCGCCCTCGCAGACCACCGCGTCGTGCGTACGGCCCAGCTCCTGGAGGCAGTCCACCACGGTGCCGAGCAACTCCGCCTGCTTGCCGCCGTGGTAGCCGCGCGCGCTCAGCTCGCCGACCGGCCTGCCCAGCACCACCACCTGGCTGCGCTGCTCGCCGCCCGGCTTGAGCAGCACCGGGTTCATCAGCGCCGACGGCTCCACCCCGGCCGCCTGCGCCTGCATCGCCTGCGCCCGGCCGATCTCGGCGCCCTCCCGGGTCACGTACGAGTTGAGCGACATGTTCTGGCCCTTGAACGGCGCCACCCGCAGGCCCTGCCGGGTCAGCCACCGGCAGATCCCCGCGGTCACCACGCTCTTGCCGGTGTCCGAACCGGTCCCGGCGACCATCAGCCCCTTCACCGCGCACCCCTCCTGCCGGTCCGGCCGCGGGCCGCCGACAGCAGCACCGACGCGCCCAGCGCGAGCGCGCCGACCCGGCGGGACAGCCGCACCGCGCGCCCGATGTCGGCCGGCCGCGGCGGCCGGAACCCCGCGCCCAGCACCGGCCGGTGCTCGACCCGCCCCCCGTACGCCAGGGTGCCGCCCAGCCGCACCCGCAGCGCCCCCGCGAACGCGGCCTCGACCGGCCCGGCGTTGGGCGAGGGGTGCCGCGGCCCGTCCCGGCGCGCGGTGGCCAGCGCGCTGCGCGGATACGGCCCGGCCAGCGCGGCGAGCAGGGCGGTCAGCCGCGCGCCGGGGTAGCCGGCCGCGTCGTCCAGCCGGGCGGCCGCCCACCCGAAGCGCAGGTGCCGCGGGGAGCGGTGGCCGACCATCGCGTCCAGCGTGTTGGCGGCACGGAAGCCGACCAGCCCGGGCACCCCCGCGAGCCCGCCCCACACCAGGGCGCCGACCACCGCGTCCGAGGTGTTCTCCGCGACCGACTCCACCACCGCCCGCGCCAGCGCGTCGGCGTCCAGCGCGGCCGGGTCCCGCCCGCACAGGTGCGGCAGCCGGTCCCGGGCGGCGGCCAGGTCGCCCGCCTGAAGCGCCGCGCCGATCGTGCGGGCCTCCCGGGCGAGCGAAGTGCCGCCCAGCACCGACCAGGTGGCCGCCGCGGCCAGCGCCGCGCCCAGCAGCGGGCGGCGCCGGGCCGCCCGATCGGCGACGGCGGCCGCGGCCACCGCGCCGCCCACGCACAGCGCCGCGTACGCGCTGCCGGCGCCCCGGTCGTCGCGCCACATGCGCTGTTCCAGGGCGCCGGCGGCCCGCCCGAACCCGGCCACCGGGTGGCCGCGGCGCGGGTCGCCGATCAGGAGGTCGCCGAGGAAGCCGAGTGCGGCGCCGTACGCGTAGGCACGGTGGCGGCCGCTCATGCCGCGGATATCCGGGTACCGGCGGCCGCCAGGGCGGGTGCCGCCTGCGTGCAGGGCATGGCGAAGTCCTCACTCAGGGTCCGCGCCCTGGCTCGACGTGACCGGCGGTGAGAGTCTCCTGGCTCCCGGATCAACGCACTCCCGGGCCTTCCCGCCGGCGTGCGCCGGCCGTGGCCTCCAGCTTCGGGAGTGCACTCCCCGGTGACAGTGGCGGGACCGCGTCGGATTCGCACCGACTTCCTCTCCTGCCGCCGCATTGCTCCCGGCAGTTCACCACGCCCGGAGAAACCCCGTCAACCGGGCCTGCCTGCGGCTTTGCGGCCCCGCGCCGACGGGTGGGCGCGCGGCCGGCTCAGAGGGAGGCGTGCTCGGGAAGCAGCTCCTGGATGCCGATGCGGTGGTAGAACTCCGCGCGGATGCGGTCGCTGACCGCGGACACGACCTCGCTGCCGTCGCGGCTGGGGTCGATGTGGGTGCGGAACGGCCGCTCGCCCTGCGGCAGTCCGACCACCCGGACGATCTCGTCCGCGACCTCGTCCACGGTCCGCCCCGCGGGGAAGAGGTCGGTGAGCGCCTGCGCCATGGAGTCGCGCACCGCGCCGTACGCCTCGTCGTACGCGGTGTCCCGTACGGTGTCGGCCGGCCGGGCCGCGTGGGCGAAGTGGTTGGTGCCCGACGGGTAGGCTCCCGGCACCACGATGACGGTGTCGATGCCGAACCGGACCAGCTCGGCGGCGTAGCTCTCGGCCAGTGCGTCCATGCCCGCCTTCGCCGCGAAGTACGGGGCGAGGAACGGCGGGTGGCCGCCGCGGGTGGAGGACGACCCCACCCACACCAGCAGCCCCTCGCCCTGGCGGCGCAGGTGCGGCAGCGCGGCGCGGTTGACGCGCTGGGTGGACAGGACGTTGGCGTCGTAGAGCGCGGCGAGCTGTTCGGGGGTGAACGCCTCGGCCGGGCCCAGCGCCATGTGGCCGGCGTTGTGGACGACCACGTCCAGCCGGCCCTGCTCGGCGGTGACCTGCTCGATCGCCGCGTCGACGGACGCCTGGTCCTGCACGTCCATCTCGATGCCGCGCACGTCCACGCCCTCCGCCTCTGCGTACGCGGCGAGTTCGGCCACGCGGGGGGCGTTGCGGTCGGCGGTGGCGCGCATGCCCGCGTAGACGGTGTGCCCGGCCCCGGCCAGGAAGCGGGCGGCGAGGTTGCCGATGCCGCTGGAGGCGCCGGTGACGACGATGACCTTCGGACCGGTGCGGTGTGTCGTGGCTGGTGTCATGGCTGTTCCTGCCTCCTAGATGATTCCGCCGTTGGCGCGGACGGTCTGGCCGTTGATCCAGTGGCCGGCGGGGCCGGCCAGGAAGGCGGCCACCTCGGCGATGTCCTCGGGGGTGCCCAGGCGCTCCAGCGGGGGCTGGGCCGCGAGGCGGTCGACGGTCTCCTGGTCCTTGCCGGCCATGAACAGCGGTGTGGCGGTGGGCCCGGGGGCGATCGCGTTGACGGTGATGTCCCGGCCGCGCAGCTCGCGGGCGAGGATCAGGGTCAGCGCCTCGACGGCGCCCTTGCTGGCGGTGTAGGCCCCGTAGCCGGGGAACTGGAGCCCCACGACGGAGGTCGAGAGGTTCACGATGGCCCCGCCCGCGCGCAGCCGGCGGGCGGCCTGCTGGTCGACCACGAAGCTGCCGCGGATGTTGGTGCGGTGCACCGCGTCCAGCTCCGCGAGGTCCAGGTCGACGATCGGCTTCAGCCGCATCACGCCGGCGGTGTGCACGACGGCGTCCAGCCCGCCGAAGGCGGCCTCCACGGTGTCGAAGGCGGCGGCCATGGCGTGCTCGTCGGCGACGTCGCCGCCGACGGTGACGGCCCGGCCCCCGGCGCCCGTGATCTCCTCGGCGAGCGCCTCGGCGGCGGCCTTGTTGCCGGCGTAGTGGATGCCCAGGGCGTACCCGTCGCGGGCGAGCCGCCGGACGACGGCCCGGCCGATGCCACCGGACCCACCGGTGACCAGGGCGACGCGGACAGGGGTGGCGCTGGTGGACATGGCGTCCTCCTTGTTTTCGTCGATACGATCTGACGAGATCAACGATAACACAGATGGGGATCGATGATTCGGTCAGAGTGTTATCGGCGAAAACAGGAGAGGGGCCCGCGGGCGCCGGCATGCGAACAGCCCGCCGCCGGGACCCAGGTGGCGGGTCCCGGCGGCGGGCCGGGGTGACGGCGGAGGGAGGGTGCGCTCAGCCGGCTATGAGGTGGATGCCGTAGGCGACGGCGGCGGCGCAGGCCGCGAAGCACAGGTAGGCGCCGGTGCGCGTCAGGAGCGCGGTGCCCTGGGCGGACGAGGGGCGGGAGAGCCCGACGATGCCGAGCGTGAAGACCCCGACGAGGCCGACGGTGGACAGCAGTGTGACCGCGAGGACCGTGCCGAGCGCGTGCCAGTCGATGCTCATGGCGTGCCCTTTCAGACCGTGGTGGGAGCGGAGGCGGGAGGCGGGACGGGGGAGGCCGCCGGAACGGCGGGCCCGGGGGCGGGTTGCGGCTCGGCCGCGGGCTCGGAGGCGCTGTCGACCACGGTGACCGGGACGAGACGGACGGCGGGGGTGGTGGGGGCGAGGTGGACGGCCGGTGCGGCCGGGACCGGGACCGTGGCCGGGACGGGGGCCTCGGCGGCCGCGGCGTCGTTGACGTTCGCGTGCGTGACCGGCTTGCGGCGGGCCGCCGTACGGACCACCGCGCACACCGCGAGGCCGATCACGCCGACCGTGGTGACCCCCCAGGTCCCGCGGTCGGCGAGGTAGGCCGCGGCGCCGGCGACCAGCCCGGCCGCGGGAAGGGTGAGCGCCCACGCGGCGACCATGCGCCCGGCGGTGCCCCAGTGAACCACCGCCCCGCGCCGCCCGAGCCCGGCCCCGAGTACCGACCCGGAGCAGACCTGCGTCGTCGACAGCGCGAACCCCAGGTGTGAGGACGCCAGGATCGTCGCCGCGGCGCCGGTCTGCGCCGCGAACCCCTGCTGCGGCTGGATGTCGGTGATGCCGCGGCCGACGGTCCTGATGATCCGCCAGCCGCCGATGTACGTGCCCAGCGCGATCGCGGTGCCGGCCGCGCAGATGACCCACAGCGGCGGGTCGGACCCGGGCGCGAGCGAACCGCCGGCGATGAGCGTGAGGGTGATGACGCCCATCGTCTTCTGCGCGTCATTGGTGCCGTGCGCGAGGGACACGAGCCCGGCGGAGGCGATCTGCCCGACCCGGTAGCCGCGCGAGGTGGCCGCCGGATCGGCGGCGCGGCCGAGCCGGTAGGTGAGCCGGGTGGCGAGCATCGAGGCGAGGCCGGCCACGACGGGCGCGGCCACTGCCGGAATGATCACTTTCATGACGACCGCGTCCCCGTGCACGCCGTGCGCGCCGACCGAGACGAGGGTGGCGCCGATCAGTCCGCCGAAGAGCGCGTGCGAGGAGCTGGAGGGGAGCCCGGCCAGCCAGGTCACCAGGTTCCACACGATCGCGCCGACCAGTGCGGCGAAGATCATCGCGGGTCTGATGCCGGCCGACTCGTCGATGATCCCGCCGGAGATCGTCTTGGCGACCTCCACCGACAGGAAGGCGCCGACCAGGTTGAGTACGGCTGACATGCCCACCGCGACGCGGGGTCCGAGGGCCCCCGTCGAGATGGTGGTCGCCATGGCGTTGGCGGTGTCGTGGAAGCCGTTGGTGAAGTCGAAGACGAGAGCGGTGGCGATCACGAGTCCGATCAGGAGCGTGATGTGTTCCATGGGCCCAGCAATCGTTCGGTCGGGCAGTGGCGAGGTGAACGTACGGAGCATTGATGAACGGAAGGTGAACTCACGGCAGACTCGGAGTGCTGACATGAATCATCGGTGAACGCGAGGGGATCGGGAAGGGGTGCGGAGCGATCGGGAGCGGTCGGCACGACGCCCTGGCGCACTCCTGCGTGATCCCGCGGACCGGTGAAGCGAGCTGTAATCCGTGCTCTTTGGTGGTCGGTCCGCCCGTGGCACCCTCGAACCGGTATCAGCGGCACCAACGGCAGCAAGGGGTTCCCGTGCACGACGCAGCACAGCAGACCTGGTCCGACGTGGTCGACGCGGCCCGCCGCACCGTCGCGGACGGCCTCGTGGTCGGCACCTCCGGCAACGTCTCCGCCCTCGTCGGCGACGACCTCGTCCTGGTCACCCCCACCGGCGTGCCCTACCACCGGCTCGGGCCCGGCGACCTCGTCGGCGTCGACCTCGCCAGCGGGCGCCAGGTGCGCGGCGAGCTCAGACCGACCAGCGAACTCCCGCTCCACCTCGCCGTCTACCGCGGCACCCCCGCGCGGGCGGTCGTCCACACCCACGCACCGCACGCCACCGCCGTCTCCACGCTCGTCGCCGAGCTGCCCGCCGTCCACTACATGGCCGCGGAGCTCGGCGGACCCGTCCGCGTCGCCGACTACGCCCTCTACGGCACCCCCGAACTCGCCGACGCCGTCCTCCACGCCCTCCGCGGCGACCGCACCGCCTGCCTCATGCGCAACCACGGGATGATCAGTCTCGGCGACACCCTCGACCGCGCCTACGACCGCGGCGCCCAGCTCGAATGGATGTGCCGCGTCTGGCTCACCGCGACCTCCACGGGCTCCACTCCCACGACCCTCACCCCCGCGGAACTCGAAGCCGCGGCAATCAAGTTCCGTGGTTACGGCCAACCCTGACCCCCCGGGTGCCCCCGTCTCCCCGTGCCGGGACCTTCCGGCCCGTGGGTGGCTTGTCGCGCCGTTCCCCGCGCCCCTGAGCACGCCCGGGTACCCCGTGGTGCGGGCCCGCCCGGGGGTGCCCCTGTCCGACGGCTCCCGGACCTTGCGGTGAGTGGGTGGCTTGTCGCGCCGTTCCCCGCGCCCCTGGGTAGCTACCTGGTCCTACCGGAGTGACCTGACCCGGTGCAGGAGGGACGTCGGCTTGCTCCGGAAGGACCAGAAGCATTCCAGGGGCGCGGGGAACTGCGCGACCAGCCCACCACCGGCCGCAAGGTCCGGGAACCGGACAGCAGGGGCACCCCGTGCGGAGCCCCGCCGCGGAAGACCAGAAGCGTTTCCAGGGGCGCGGGGAACTGCGCGACCAGCCACCCACGGGCCGGAAGGTCCCGGCACCCCCGTGGGAGGGGGCACACGTCGGGTGCGGTGGCGCCCGCCCGGAGGGGGTAGCAGAGTGAGGGTGATGCGCTTTCGACACGCGGTGGCCGTGGCGGCCACGACAGTGGTGAGTGCCGGCGCGGCCGCATTGGCGGCGGGCCGGTACGGATCGAGGTTCGCCCTGAACCCGGGGGTGGCGGGCCCGCCACCGGGCGGGGCGGTGACGGTGCACAGCGTGACGCCGCACGAGGTCGTGCTGACCCGCACCACGGAGTCGGGCCGCCCGGGGGTGTACGGCCTGAGCGGCCCGGGCGTGCACGCGACGGTGGGCCGGGTGCTCAGGACCGACGGCCGCTCCGTGACCAGGGAACTGCTCGGCACGGGGAAGGGCACCGTGGACGCGGGCGCGTTCGTCCGGCTGACCCCGCAGGCGTACGCGGGCGACCCGCGGACCGCGTGCGGCCTGGAGTTCCACGACGTGGAGGTCGAGGGCGAACTGGGCCCGATGCCCGCCTGGTACGTACCCGGCGCCCGCTCGATCTGGGTGATCGCGGTGCACGGCGTGGGCGCCACCCGCGAGCAGGCCCTCGCGGTCCTGCCCGCCCTGCACCGCTTCCGGCTGCCGGTCCTGGTCCCGACGTACCGCAACGACGCGGGCGCCCCCGCCTCCCCGGACCGTATCGGCCACCTCGGCGCCACCGAGTGGCGCGACCTGGACGCGGCGATGCGCCACGCGGTGGCGCACGGCGCGACGGCCCTGGTGCTGTACGGCTGGTCCACCGGCGCGGCGATGGCGCTGCGGGCCCTGCGCCGCTCCCCGTCGGCCGACAAGGTCGCCGGCCTCGTCCTGGACTCGCCGGTGCTGGACTGGCGCGCCACGGTCACCGCGGCGGTCCGCGCCCGCGGCCTGCCCGCCGCCGTCACGCCGCTCGCCGTCCGCGCCGCGCAGGGCCGTACCGGCGCGCAGGGCCCCCGCTCCGCGGAGGAAACCGCAGAAACGGAAGCGGGCGGGCCGGCCGGCCTGGACGTACCGACGCTGATCGTGCACGGCCCCGACGACACCTTCGCCCCCTGGTCCGCCTCGCGCGCGCTCGCCGCCCGCTACCCCGGCAAGGCATCCCTGCACACGGTGCCCGGCGCCGCCCACACCGCGATGTGGAACGCCGACCCGGCCGCGTACGAGGAGACGCTGCGCCGCTTTCTGACCCCGCTCATGTGAGCGCGTTCACAGTCGGGTTTGGGATTCTGGGTGCTGAGCGGCGAGACTGATCAGGTGACGTCCCGTATCCCGCGAGACACTCCGCTCCGCCTCGTCCCCCGCCGGCCGCTCACCGCGGCCCGCAGGACCGCCACGACGCGCAGGTCGCGACCGGCGCGCCCCCCCGAGGGCACCCCCTCGATCCCCGAACTCGCCCACGTCGCCAGGGCCGAACTCGCCGCCGCGGTACGGCTCGCGCGGTGGGCCGGCACCGGCCCCGGCACCGCGGGGCCGACCGGGATACTGCCGGACGGCACCGTCGCCCAGGCCGCGGCCGACCTCGGGCTGACCCCCGGCCAGGTCCGCACCGCCTGGGACCGGGCCCGGCTGTCCGGCCTGATCGAGCTGCACCGCGGCACCGCCCGCCCCGGCTGGCGGCTGCGCGCCTGGGACACCGACGACACCGCGGTGCTGCGCGGCTGGGTGGCCCTGTTCGACGCCTGGTCCCTCGCCCACCCGTTCCTCGCGCCCGACACGCGGGGAGACGGTGTCGACGGTGTCGACGGTGCCGATGGTGCCGCCGGTGCCGACACCGGCGGCGCGCTGGGCGCCGACCCCGCCCTGGTCGCCGAAGTCATCGAGGCCGCACCGCAGTTGCTCTCCTTCCTGCACCTCTCGCAGGGCCCGGTGCCGCTGGACACGCTGCTGGACCTGCTGCGGCAGCGCGTCGCCGAACTGCGCACCGAGCGGCACGAACCGCCCGCCGCGGGCGACCCGCTGCCCGCCCTGCTGGACTGGGTGCTGGAAGCCGCCACCGACGTGGGCGCGCTGCGCCCGCGCGACCCGAAGCGCCCGGACGAGGCCGCGCTGACCGCGCTGGGCAGCTGGGCGGTGTGGGTCAAGCTGGAGCAGATCTGCGTGGCCGCCCAGGGCCCGGCGGGGAACATGGAGCAGTCCGCCGAGACGATGCTGCGCGCCTGCGCCCGCCTGTCCCCGGGGCCGGCCCGCGCCGAGTACCGCGCGTGGCTGGCCGCCCGCCCGGTCGCGCCGGCCGTCGCCGAGCTGCTGGAGACCGCCCGCGGCGAGGACGCGCTGCTGCGCGGGCTGGCCTTCGAGGCGCTGCGCGTGGTCGGCGACCCGGCGGAGGCGGCGGTGCGCGCGGTCGTCAACGAACCGACACTGCGCCCCTACGCGGTGCTGTGGCTGGCGGAGTTGGACGGCGGCGACCCGGACACCGCGACCGGGCTGCTGAGCCGCGAGGAGGCCACCTGGCTGTGGGTGGACACCGCCGCCGCGGTCGCCGACCACGGCGACGAGCACCTGCTCGTCAGCCACCTGGAGACGGCCGTCCAGGGCTCGGTGCCCGGGCTGCTCCAGGAGGTGCGGCGGGCCGGCCACCCCCGCACCGTGCAGGTCCTGGTCGCCCTCGCCGCCGCGCACCCCGACCCCGCGCTGGCGAAGGCGATGCGCAAGGCGGCGTTCCAGGTGCACACCGGCGAGGCGTGAACAGGCCCTACGACGATGGGAGTTCGGGCGCGTAGGTGCCGAAGCACCACAGGTTCCCCTCCGCGTCCCGGACCACGTAGTCGCGCGAACCGTAGTCCTTGTCGGTGAGCGGCGCCACGATCTTCGCGCCGGCGGCCGCCGTACGGGCGTAGTGCGCGTCGACGTCGTCGACCGCCACGTAGACCGAGGTGGGCCCCAGGTGCTGGGCGGCCTGCCCGTACGCGCCTTCGTCCGTGGCGGTGCCGAGCATCACGATGCCGTTGCCGTGGGCGAGTTCGGCGTGGGCGACGGTGCCGTCGTCGTTCTCGTACACGGCGACCTCGGTGAAGCCGAACGTGTCCTTCAGCAGCGCGATGGCGCCCTTCGCGTCCTGGTACCGCAGGGCGGGGCAGACGCTGAGCCGGCCGGTCATGGGTGGTCTCCCTTCCCGAGGGCGGCCAGTGCCCGTCACTGGCACATGTCCGAGTATGGGCGATGTGCCCGGCGGGTGCGCGCAGCCGTGGCGGCGGAGCCGGGAAAAGCGGTTGCGGGTCGGTCGTAGAATGCACCTATGGCAGTTCTGCTCCTCGATTAGCCGAGTCGACCAGCCGCGGCGCCGACCCACCGGTCACGGCGCCCGCCCCGACCGCAGTCCGCGGGCCGGCTTCCGACGCCTTCGCGCCGCCGCGCCCCCGGACCTCTCGTCCTCCGCTGCCGCCTGGCGCGGCGCCCATCGCCCTGGAGCTTCACCCGTGATCACTGCCACCGGCATCGAGTTGCGCGCCGGCGCCCGCATCCTCATCGAATCCGCCTCCTTCCGCGTCGCCAAGGGCGACCGGATCGGCCTGGTCGGCCGGAACGGCGCCGGCAAGACCACCCTCACCAAGGTGCTGGCCGGCGAGGGCCAGCCCGCCGCCGGAAGCGTCACCAACTCCGGCGAGGTCGGCTACCTCCCGCAGGACCCGCGCGCCGGCGACCTCGAGACCATCGCCAGCGACCGGGTGCTGTCCGCCCGCGGCCTGGACGTGGTGCTGCGCAAAATGCGCGAGAACGAGGAGCGGATGGCCAACGGCAAGGGCGCCACCCGCGAGAACGCGATGAAGAAATACTCGCGGCTGGAAACGGAATTCCTCACCAAGGGCGGATACGCCGCCGAGGCCGAGGCCGCCACCATCGCCGCCGCGCTCGGCCTGCCCGACCGGGTGCTCGGCCAGCCGCTGCGCACCCTGTCCGGCGGGCAGCGGCGCCGGGTCGAACTGGCCCGCATCCTGTTCTCCGACGCCGACACGCTGCTGCTCGACGAGCCCACCAACCACCTCGACGCCGACTCCATCACCTGGCTGCGGGACTACCTCAAGTCCTACCGCGGCGGATTCATCGTCATCTCCCACGACACCGACCTGATCGAGACGGTCGTCAACAAGGTCTTCTATCTCGACGCCAACCGCTCCCGTATCGACGTCTACAACATGGGCTGGAAGCTCTACCAGCAGCAGCGGGAAGCCGACGAGAAGCGGCGCCACCGCGAGCGCGCGAATGCCGAGAAGAAGGCCGCCGCGCTGAATTCGCAGGCCGACAAGATGCGCGCGAAGGCCACCAAGACCGTTGCCGCGCAGAACATGGCGCGCCGGGCGGAGAAGCTGCTGTCCGGGCTGGAAGAGGTCCGGCAGGCCGACAAGGTCGCGAAACTGCGCTTCCCCGACCCGGCGCCGTGCGGCAAGACCCCCCTGATGGCCGAAGGGCTCTCGAAGTCCTACGGCTCGCTGGAGATCTTCACCGACGTCGACCTGGCCATCGACCGCGGCTCACGCGTGGTCATCCTCGGGCTGAACGGCGCCGGCAAGACCACGCTGCTGCGGTTGCTGGCCGGGGTGGAGCAGCCCGACACCGGCGCCGTCACCCCCGGCCACGGCCTCAAGCTCGGCTACTACGCGCAGGAGCACGAGACCCTCGACCCGGACCGCACCGTGCTGGAGAACATGCGCTCCGCCGCGCCCGACACCGACCTGGTCGAGATCCGCAAGATCCTCGGTTCCTTCCTCTTCTCCGGCGACGACGTCGACAAGCCCGCCCGGGTGCTGTCCGGCGGTGAGAAGACCCGGCTGGCGCTGGCCGCGCTCGTCGTCTCCAGCGCCAACGTGCTGCTGCTCGACGAGCCCACCAACAACCTCGACCCGGCCAGCCGCGAGGAGATCCTCGGCGCGCTGCACACCTTCACCGGCGCGGTCGTGCTGGTCACCCACGACGAGGGCGCGGTCCACGCGCTCGAACCCGAGCGGATCATCATGCTGCCCGACGGGGTCGAGGACCTGTGGAGCCAGGCGTACGCCGACCTGGTCGCGCTGGCCTGAGCCCGGGGCCCTGCGGCGCCGCTCCGACGCGGTGCCGCAGGGCGGGGGAGCGGGGCCCGTACTGCGCCGTTGGGCCGGATGATCATGCTGAATCGATCATTCGGCCCATCGTTGATCCTTCATCTGTATGAGTCGGCCTCGTACCGCCGCCCTGCCCCGGCCAGCCGCCCGCCCGGCCCGCCGATCAGTGCCATGACGTCGGTGAACTCCTTACCCACCGGGCTGACCTGCCGGTATTCCCCGGGGGAAGATCTCGGCACGGGAATTACGGCCGGGAAATTGCCCGCACACCGGGTTCTGCGGGGGCTATCGGCACATTCGGTCGCCGAATGTACGGCGATCGACCTTGTCGAATGGGTGGCCAGGAACCGGGTTAGGGGTGATCATGAGAGTCCATAGCGCACTTCCCTGGAGGAGGCACGGGTGGCCGAGACTCTGAAGAAGGGCAGCCGGGTGACCGGCGCCGCGCGCGAGAAGCTCGCGGCAGACCTGAAGAAGAAGTACGACTCCGGTGCGAGCATTCGTGCCCTCGCCGAGGAGACCGGGCGTTCCTACGGGTTCGTCCACCGGATGCTCAGCGAGTCGGGCGTGGTCCTGCGCGGCCGCGGCGGTGCGACACGCGGCAAGAAGGCCGACGCGGCCTGATCACCGCGGGGAATTCCCGCGGGCGGGGGCGGAGCGGGCGCCGGACGGCGTTCACGGTCCGCCCCGGGGTGTGTACGGGCACCCGTACGACCGGCGCGCCGAGCGAGTGGTTACTCTTCGGTAATCATGTTCGCGGTCCGCTCGGAGGTGCCCGATGCCCGATGCCCACGTCCTGCTCGAACGCGACGGAGTCCGGCTCACCCTGGACGGTGCCGTCGCACACATCACCCTCTGCAACCCGGCCAAGCGCAACGTCCAGTCACCCGCCCTGTGGCGGGCCCTGGCCGAGGCGGGGCGGCTGCTGCCGGGGAGCGTACGGGTCGCGGTCCTGCGCGGCGAGGGCGTGTCCTTCTCCGCCGGGCTCGACCGGCGTGCGTTCACTCCTGAGGGCTTCGAGGGCGAACCGTCCTTCCTCGACCTCGCGCGCGGCACCGAGCAGCAGCTCGACGCGGCCATCGAGGGGTACCAGGAGGCGTTCACCTGGTGGCGGCGCACCGACCTCATCACGGTCGCCGCTGTCCAGGGGCACGCGATCGGGGCCGGCTTCCAGCTCGCCCTCGCCTGCGACCTGCGGGTCTGTGCGGACGACGTCCAGTTCGCCATGCGGGAGACCTCGCTCGGGCTCGTGCCCGACCTCACCGGGACCAAGCCGCTGGTCGAACTCGTCGGCTACGGCCGCGCCCTCGAGATCTGCGTGACCGGACGCTTCGTCCACGCGGACGAGGCCCTCCGCAGCGGCCTCGCCAACGTTGTCGTGCCCGCCCCCGAACTCGACGACACCGTCTCCGACCTCGTCGCCGCAGTACTCTCGGCGCCCCGCGACGCCGTCATCGAGACAAAGGGGTTGCTGCGCTCCGCGCTGGTCGAGGACGAGGGTGCCCAGCGCGCCGCCGAGCGTGCGGCCCAAGGCCGCAGGCTTCGTGACCTCATGACCGTCTCCGACTGACCGGACCCCCCGGGCGCCCCCGTCCCGCCCGTCCCGGGACCTTGCGGCCGGTGGGTGGCTTGTCGCGCCGTTCCCCGCGCCCCTGGAAATGCTTCTGGTCTTCCGTGGCGGGGCCCCGCACCGTCTGCCCTGTCCGGCGGTTCCCGGACCTGACGGCCGGGAAGTGGCTGGTCGCGCAGTTCCCCGCGCCCCTGGGAAAGCTTCTGCTCCTTCCGGAGCAAGCCGATGTGGTGCTGCCAGCAGTCGACATCCCTCCTGCACCGGGTCAGGGCACTCCGGCAGGACCAGAAAGCTACCCAGGGGCGCGGGGAACTGCGCGACCAGCCCACCACCGGCTGCCAGGTCCGGGAACCGTCGGACAGGGGCACCCCCGGGCGGGCCCGCACCACGGGGTACCCGGGCGTGCTCAGGGGCGCGGGGAACGGCGCGACAAGCCACCCACCGGCCGCAAGGTCCCGGGACGGGCGGGACGGGGGCACCCGGGGGGTGCGGGCCGACCCCGCTACGCGAGGTCGGTGATGAGGACCGCGGTGGAGACGGAGCCGGGGGCGCCCGGGGTGGCGGCTTGGGTGGCGGCGGCTGAGGCGGCGCGGGCGACGGTGAGGGGTCGGTAGGAGGGGGCGGCGGCGAGTTGGAGCCGTACGTAGCGGGCGGAGCCCTGGGCCGCGTCGGAGTCGTGGACGTGGACACCGGCGTGTCCGGCGAGCCGCCGGGTCACCCGGGCGACGCCCGGTACGGAGAGGACCGCGGCCTGGACGGCGGCGGCGGTGCCGGGCCGGGCGGGGGCGTCGGACGCGGACGTGGGTCCGTAGTCGTCGGCGAGTTCGGGCCGCGCGGGGGGCGCGGGGGCACCGGCCAGGGCGGTGGCGTCGTCGACCAGCCCGGTGACCGCGAGGTCGACCACCTGGACGGGCAGCCCCAGCCCGCTGTCGCCCGCGGCAGCGAACAGCGCGGTGCGCAGCCGCTCCGCCAGGACCGGCAGCGGCTCGCCGAGCGCCGCCTCGAACCGCGCCTCGATCCGCAGCGGCCGGTGCGGCACCGCGCCCACCGGGGCGGCCGGGGACACCTCGGGGCCGACCGGGCCGTCCGGCACCGGCAGGATGTTCACCCGGCCGAGCCGTACCCCGGGCAGCGCCGCGCAGACGGCCCGGAGTGCCGCCACGGCCGTCCGCTCGGTGATCCAGGCGCCGTCCTCGGGCGCGCCGAGCGGCAACAACCGCCCCAGCGCGACCTGTTCCCGTACCGTTCGGCTCAGCCGGTCCATGACCTCCACCCCTCGCTTCGACGGGCCGGCCACCCGATCGGGGGAAGGCCGGTGGCAACCCACTCGCCGCATCCCCCACGCGTGCGGGGGCATGCGCACTTAGTGTGGTGCACGGAGCAGCCGAGACGGAGGGACGACTCGCGATGAGCGACAGCGCACAGCATGGCAGCCCGGAGCCGAACAGCACGTCCTCGGCCGAGGGAAGGACGCTGGACAAGGGCGCGTCGGGCGGCCGCAAGGCGCTCGGTGACCCGGCCACCCGCGGCCGTACGACGATCGCCGACGGCGTGGTCGAGAAGATCGCCGGGCTCGCCGCCCGCGATGTGGTGGGCGTGCACGCGATGGGCACCGGCCTGTCCCGCACGTTCGGCGCCGTACGCGACCGCGTGCCCGGCGGCGGCCGGTCGGTGGCCCGCGGGGTCAAGGCCGAGGTCGGCGAGGTGCAGACGGCGCTCGACCTGGACATCGTCGTGGAGTACGGCGTGTCGATCGTCGAGGTCGCCCGCGCTGTGCGGGAGAACGTGATCACGGCGGTGGAGCGGATGACCGGCCTCGAGGTCGTCGAGGTCAATGTCGCGGTCGGCGACGTGAAGCTGCCCGACGAGGACGATGACGACGAACGCGAGCAGCGGGTCCAGTAGCGGGCCGGCTCCGGAACGGACGCAGGCGGAGGCGGTCATGGCTGAGGGGACGGAGAGCGCGGAATGAGTATGGCGGTGATCGGCCTGGCGGTGGGAATGGCGCTCGGGTTCGCCGGATGGTTCGGCGGGTTCGGGGCCTTCCTGCTGGTGGCGGCGCTCGGCGTGGTCGGGTTCGTGGCAGGCAAGTTCCTGGACGGCGACCTCGAACCGGGCGAGTTCTTCCGGACGCGTGACCGTGACCGCGACCGCGACCGGCGGCGCTGATGGCGGGAGCCCAACCCGCCAGGATGCCGCCCGCGGAGCGCGGGGCGCTGCGGATCGCGGACCGGGTGGTCGCGAAGATCGCCGCGCAGGCCGCCGGTGAGGCGCTGAGCGACGCGCCGGGTGCCGAGTTGGTGCCCGGCGACGCGCGCCCGCATGCCACGGTGTCGGTGCGCAAGGACACCGCCCGGCTGCGGCTGGCCCTCGAACTCGGCTACCCCACCGACATCGGCGCCGTATGCGGGAGCGTACGGCGCCATGTCACCGGCCGGGTCGAGGAACTGACCGGGATGGCGGTACCGGAGGTGGCGGTCGAGGTCGAGCGCCTGCACTCGGCCGCCGCCCGCCGCAAGGACGACGGGAGGGTGCAGTGAGCGACGACGGCCCGGACCCGAGGCGTTCCGCGGACGCCGGCGGCGGCAGCGGCGCCGACCCGGGCGCCGGGTACGGCGAGCGCGCGGACGACCGCCCCGAACCCACCGTCAGGCTGCCCACCCTCGACCCGGACGAGGCGGGCCCGGGCTCCGGCGCGCTCCAGTACGCCCCGGCCGCCGGTGAGCCCGGCGCGGTGCGCGTCAAGCGCTTCTGGTCCGGGCGCCGCGTCCCCGCGGCCCTGACCGCGGCCGTCTGCACCGCGCTGACCGGCCTGTTCCTCTACGACATCGCCGCGGTGCGCACCGACCGCAAGGCGATGGCCTGGCGCAAGACGCTGGCGGACGAGCTGGCCACCCGCCACCTGGACAACGTCTGGATCATCGTCGGCGCCGCGGTGGCCGCGGTGCTCGGGCTGTGGCTGCTGCTGCTCGCGGCGACCCCCGGCGAGCGCAAGGTGCTGCCGATGGCCCGCCGCGGCCCGCAGGGCGTACGGGCCGGGCTGGACCGGCACGCGGCCGAACTGGTGCTGCGCGACCGGGCGATGGAGGTCGCCGGGGTGCGCTGGTCGCGGGTGAAGGTGGGCCGCCGCAAGGTCACCGCCCGCGCCACCTCGCACTTCCGCGAACTGGACGACGTACGGCGCGACCTGGCCGGCGCGCTGGACACGGCGGTCGCGCAGCTCGGGCTGGCCAGGGAGCTCGCGATGCGCGTACACGTCCGGCGGGCCGACAAGAAGGCGTGAGGAGAGGGCGCATGCGCACCACACTCAACCGGGTCATGCTCGGGCTGCTCGGCCTGCTGCTGCTGGTGGTGGGGCTGTCGGTGCTGGTCGGCAGCCTGGACCTGGAGCGGCACTGGAACTTCACGATGCCGCACTGGTGGCCGTGGAGCGGCCCGAAGGACGTGCTGCTGAGCGACCACGACCGGACCCGCTACCGCTCCGACGGCTGGTGGTGGCCGGTGGTGATCGCGGTGCTGGCGGTGCTGCTGCTGATCGGTCTGTGGTGGCTGTTCGCCCAGGCGCGCAGCCGCCGGGTCCGGCAGATCCGGGTGGACAGTGGCGACGGTCAGGGCGCGCAGCTGCGCGGCCGGGCGGTGGAGGACGTGCTGCGCGCGGAGTCGGAGGCGTACGACGGGGTGGCGTGGTCCGGGGCGCGGCTGGTGGGCCGGCGCGGGCGGCCCTCGGCGCGGCTGGTGCTGGGCCTGGAGCCGGACGCCAACCCGCGGGAGGTCGTGGCGGGCCTGGACACCTCGGTGCTGACCCGGGCCCGCGGCTCGGCCGGGCTGGACGAGCTGCCCGCCGAGGCGCGGCTGCGCGCGGTGCGCCACCGGGCCCGGCGGGTCAGCTGACGGCGCCCGCCCGCGGTCAGGCGGTGTCGCCGGTCCGGCCGGTGAGCGTCAGCGCGCTGTTGACCAGGCCGATGTGGCTGAAGGCCTGGGGGAAGTTGCCCAGCTGGCGGCCCGCGACCGGGTCCCACTCCTCGGCGAGCAGCCCGACGTCGTTGCGCAGCGACAGCAGCTTCTCGAACAGCTCCTTCGCCTCGTCCGGCCGCCCGGTGGTGTGCAGGGCGTCCACCATCCAGAACGAGCAGGCCAGGAAGGCGCCTTCGGTGCCGGGCAGGCCGTCCACCCCGGCCGCCTCCGGGCTGTAGCGGCGGACGAAGCCGCCGAGGTCGAGTTCGGCGCGGACCGCCTCCACGGTGCCGGCCACCCGCGGGTCGTCCGGCGGCAGGAACCCGACCTGCGGGATCAGCAGCGTGGCGGCGTCCAGTTCGCGGGAGCCGTAGGACTGGGTGAAGGTGTTGCGGTCCGCGTCATAGCCCTTCGCGCACACCTCGGCGTGCACCTGGTCGCGCATCGCGCGCCACTTGTCGACGTCGCCGCGCAGCTTGGGGCGGGACTCCATGGTGCGCACCGCGCGGTCGGCCGCGACCCAGGCCATCACCTTGGAGTGCACGAAGTGCCGGCGCGGGCCGCGGACCTCCCACAGGCCCTCGTCGGGTTCGCGCCACTTGGACTCCAGGAAGTCCATCAGGGAGCGCTGGAGGTTCCAGGCGTGCGACTCGGTGGCAAGGCCCTGCTCGCCGGCGAGGAAGAGGGAGTCCATCACCTCGCCGTAGACGTCGAGTTGGAGCTGTCCGGCGGCGGCGTTGCCGATCCGGACCGGGGCCGAGCCCTGGTAGCCGGCCAGCCACGGCACTTCGTACTCCGGCAGTCGGCGCTCGCCCGCGATGCCGTACATGATCTGGAGGTCGGCCGGGTCGCCGGCGACCGCGCGCAGCAGCCAGTCGCGCCAGGCGCGGGCCTCGTCGAGGTAGCCGCCGGCGATGAGGGCGTTGAGGGTCAGGGCCGCGTCGCGCAGCCAGCAGTAGCGGTAGTCCCAGTTGCGGACGCCGCCGATCTCCTCGGGCAGCGAGGTGGTCGCCGCGGCCGCTATGCCGCCGCTGGGCGCGTAGGTCAGCGCCTTGAGGGTGATCAGGGAGCGCAGGACCGCGTCGCGCCAGGGGCCCTCGTAGCGGCACTGCGCGGACCAGGACTCCCAGTCCTTCAGGCAGGTGTCGAGGGCCGCGAACGGGTCGACCTTGCGCAGGTGCCGGGCGTGCGAGACGTTCCAGGTCAGCACGAAGCCGACGCGTTCGCCCGCGCTGACGGTGAAGTCGGCGTGGGTGCGCATGTCCTTGCCGTACATCGGCACGTTCGGGGTGCTGCGCAGCCATGCGGAGTCGGGCCCGGCGGTGGCCACGTGGTGGCCGTCGACGCGGCGCATCCAGGGCACCACGTTGCCGTAGTCGAAGCGCAGCACCAGCTCGGTGTGCATGGCGACCTCACCGGATATGCCCTCCACGACGCGGATCACGTCCGGCGCCTTGTCGCGCTGCGGCATGAAGTCGGTGACCCGCACGGTGCCGCTGGGCGTCTCCCACACGGTGTCGAGCACCAGGGTGTCGCCGCGGTAGGAGCGGCTCGCACAGTGCCCGGAGTTGACCGGGGCGATCCGCCAGCGGCCGTTGTCGCGGTCGCCGAGCAGGGCGGCGAAGCAGGCACCGGAGTCGAAGCGGGGCAGGCACAGCCAGTCGATCGAGCCGTCCCGGCCGACGAGCGCGGCGGTCTGGAGGTCGCCGATGATCGCGTAGTCCTCGATGGGTGCTGCCACGTGTCCGCCTCGCCGCCTTCTTGGGGCCGTCGCCGGCCGCCCCCGTGCTGTCCGCCGTGCAATCCCCTGACCGTACAACTCGGCGGCGGGGGTGGGGAGCGCGGGTCCGGGAAGGTGCGGGCGCGGTGGGGCGGGCGGTCGGGCGGCGCGGCGGTCAGGCGGGGGAGGGCGTGCCGACCCGGTCGACGATGCCGACCGCGCCCTCCGCGTTGGCGCAGTGCGCGCAGCAGTAGAACCGGCCGTCGACCTCCACCCCGTGGCCGACGATCTGCACGCGGCAGTGCTCGCAGATCGGTGCCAGCCGGTGGATCGCGCACTCGAAGCTGTCGAAGACGTGCACCGCGCCCTGGGCGTGCACCTCGAAGCTCAACGCGTAGTCGTTTCCGCAAACCTCGCAACGGGCCATGCCGTTCAGGGTGCGGACCGGCCGCCGGGTGGGCAACGCTCCGCGCGGCGCGGCGGCGGGTCGGGCCGCCCCTTTCACCCGTACGGCGGTGTACGGCACCCAGGCGTCAACCGTGTACACCGTCGGCGGGCCGGACGGCCTTGAGCAGTTCGGCGAAGCGCGCCTCGTCGATGATCGGGGTGCCGACCTGCCGGGCGCGGACCGCCTTGGTGGTGGGGGAGTCGGGGTCGTTGGTGACCAGCAGGCTGGTCAGGCGGCTCACGGACGACGCGACGTGCAGCCCCGCGTCGGTGGCCCGGTCCTCCAGCAGCTCGCGGTCGATGCCGGTGTCGCCGGAGAACGCCACCCGCATGCCCTGGACCAGCGGCCCGTCCGGCGCCAGCCGCCCGGGGTTCGGATACGGGCAGACCGGCCGCTTGCGGGCCGGGCGCCAGCCGGAGTTGCCGTACCCCGAGCCGTACAGGCGGCCGGCGCGCGGCGCCGCGGTCCGCTCCTCCTGGCCGGGGCGCGCCGGTGCGCCCGCGGCGTCCTTCCACTCCGTCAGCGGGCGGCAGGCGTGCAGCGGCAGCGGCAGGTCGGCGGCGGCCGCCAGGTGCAGGCTCGGCCGGAACGTCTCGGCGAGCACCCGGGCGTCGTCGAGCGCGTGGTGCGCCCGGCGCTGCTCGACCCCGTAGTGCGCGGCGAGCGTCTCCAGCTTGTGGTTGGCAAGCGGCAGCCCCAGCTCCTTGGCCAGCACGATGGTGCACAGCCGGTGCTCGACCGGTGCGGTGGTCTGCGCGCGGGCGAACTCCCGCGCCAGCATGGACCAGTCGAAGACCGCGTTGTGCGCCACCAGGACCCGCCCGGCCAGCTGCTCCGCGAGGGCGTCGGCGATCTCCGCGAAGAGCGGTGCCTTCGCCAGGGCCGCCGCGGTCAGACCGTGAATCCAGACCGGGCCGGGGTCGCGCTGCGGGTTCACCGGCGAGTACCAGTGGTCCTGCACCGTGCCGTAGGCGTCCAGCCGGTAGACGGCCGCGGACACGATCCGGTCGTTCCGGCTGAGCCCGGTGGTCTCCACGTCGACCACGGCGTAGCCCTCGGGGTAGCCGGCGGGCCACGACGCCGGTGCGGGCAGCCAGGGCGGCGGGGCCGGGGCGGGGATCGCGGCGCGGACCGCCGCCGGGGCGGTGGTCGGCGTCGGGGTCGGCCCGCCGGGAGCGGTGGGCGGCTCGGTCCGGTTGTCCAGCATGGTCATTGAGGATAAGGGCCGTCGCCGACAGCGTTTCCCACCCCATGGCCGGACCGCGGGTGATGACGGTGCCGCGCGGGCCCCCGAGCCGCCGTTCCACCAGTCCGTCGCGGCAGGCGCGGGCCGGGAGGACCTAGGGTGGGAGGTGAGCAGCGGGCCGGTGCCGTACGCGCCGGCCGCGAGCACCGGCGGACCGCCGCGCCGGTGCGGGAACGGAAGGAGGGGCCGTGCTCGTCGACACCTACGGTCGGGTCGCCACGGACCTCCGGGTCTCACTCACCGACCGCTGCAACCTGCGCTGCACCTACTGCATGCCCGAGGAGGGCCTGCGCTGGCTGGCCCGTCCCGACCTGCTCACCGACGACGAGGTGGTCCGGCTGGTCCGGGTCGCCGTCACCGAACTCGGCGTCACCGACGTGCGGTTCACCGGCGGCGAGCCGCTGCTGCGCCCGGGCCTGGCCGGCATCGTGGCCCGCTGCGCCGCACTGGAGCCGCGCCCCCGGCTGTCGCTGACCACCAACGGGATCGGGCTGGGCCGCACCGCCGGCGCACTGCGCGCCGCGGGCCTGGACCGGGTCAACGTGTCGCTGGACACCCTGCGGCCCGACACCTTCCGCGCCCTGACCCGCCGGGACCGGCACCGCGACGTGCTCGACGGGCTGGCCGCCGCCCGCGCCGCCGGGCTCACCCCGGTCAAGGTTAACGCCGTCCTGATGCGCGGGGTCAATGACGACGAGGCGCCCGATCTGCTCGCATGGGCCCTGGCCGAGGGCTACGAACTGCGGTTCATCGAGCAGATGCCGCTGGACGCGCAGCACGGCTGGCAGCGCTCCGGCATGGTCACCGCCGAGGAGATCCTGACCGCGCTGCGCACCCGCTTCGCGCTCACCGCCGAGGGCGAGCCGGCCCGCGGCCACGCGCCGGCCGAACGCTGGCTGGTGGACGGCGGCCCGGCCCGGGTCGGGGTGATCGCCTCGGTGACGCGGCCGTTCTGCCGTGCCTGCGACCGTACCCGGCTGACCGCCGACGGCCAGGTGCGCACCTGCCTGTTCGCCCGCGAGGAGTCCGACCTGCGCGGGGCGCTGCGCTCGGGCGCCGGGGACGCCGAGATCGCCGAGCGGTGGCGGACGGCGACGTGGGGCAAGAAGGCGGGCTCGGGCCTGGACGACCCGGCGTTCCTCCAGCCGGACCGGCCGATGTCAGCCATCGGCGGCTGACCGGGCCTCCCACTCCGTCAGCGCCACCACGTCCTTGAGGAAGCCCCGCACCCCGAGGAACTGGGACAGGTGCTCGCGGTGCTCCTCGCACGCCAGCCAGGTCTTGCGCCGCTCCGGGGTGTGCAGTTTCGGGTTGTTCCAGGCCAGCACCCACACGGCAGCCGCCCGGCAGCCCTTCGCCGAGCAGGTCGGCGGCATCTCGTCGCTCATGGCACCCAGTAAACAGGGCGGCCGCGGAGCACCGGACCCGGCCGCCTCGGACGCGGCTTCGGGCGGCATCGGACGCGGCGGTTTCGAACACGGCGGCCGCGCACATGGCGACGCCGGGCAGCCACGGGGGGAGCCGCCCGGCGTCGGTCCATCGCTCCGACGGGGGATACGGAGCGCGTACCGCAGTATGGCACGCGCTCCGCCGCTCGTGGAGGGGGAACAGGACGATTGATCTGAGCTTTTCTTGAGCTTTCCCGGCCCACCGCCATTGGTCTGGACCGGTCGCTGTTCGAAAGGGCGCGGTCAGTCCGCGTCCGGCTGCTTTCCGAACGCGTCTCCGCCCGTGTCCCCGCCCGCGTCCCCGGGCCGGGCCGGGGCGGCCTCCGCGCCCGGCACCACCTCCGACGGCTCCAGGGCCGGCCGGGACAGCGGCGGCACATAGGACGACGGCAGGTCCGGCGCGTTCTCCCGCCCGCCGTTGGCGAAGACCACGGCCACGTACGGCAGCAGCAGGCCCACGACGAGCGTCGCCCACGCCAGCGGCCGTTCGACGTTCCACAGCACCACCGTCAGGACCACCGAGACGGTGCGGATCGACATCGAGATGATGTAGCGCCGCTGGCGCCCGCGTACGTCGTCGGTGAGCCCGGCCCGTGCCCCGGTGATCCGGAAGACCTCAGGACCGCCCTGCTTCCCCATCCCGCTCCACCGCCTGCTCCACGCACCGGGCCGTGCCGATCACGGGTCACGACACCTGCTCACCGGTGGCACCACGGTACGCCGCCGGGGCGCCGCACAGCAGAGCGGGGCGGCCTGCCGCGCGCCGTGCCGCTGCTGCGCCGCACGCGGTAGGGCGCTGCCCGACATGCGGCGTAGGCCGTCCGGGCGGAGACTGGCGGGACATCTGCCGGGCGCACGCGGCCCGGCCGGAGGAGGCGAGCGGCATGGGTTGGTTGTGGGCGATCATCGTCGGCCTGGTGCTCGGTCTGATCGCCAAAGCGATCATCCCCGGCAAGCAGAGCCTGCCGCTGTGGCTCACCGTGATCTGCGGTATCGGCGGCAGCGCGCTAGGCAACGGCGTGTCCCGGTGGCTCGGCGTCCGCCACACCAGCGGCTTCGACTGGACCCGGCACCTGCTGCAACTCGTCGGCGCCATCGTGCTGGTGGCGATCGGCGACGCCCTGTGGGCCGGGCGCAGGCGCCGCCGCGACGCGGCGCGGAGGTGACCGCCGGCTCAGCGGCGGCCCGGCCCGCCCTGCGGCGCCTGCCGCAGCCACCGCGGCGGCACCGCGTCGGTGAGCCACACCCCGTTGTCGCTGACCCGGAACGCGTGCCCGGCGGCCGCCATCCCCGCCGCGTCCACCACCAGCACCACCGGGCGGCCGTGCCGGGCGCCCACCCGTAGCGCTGTCCCGGGGGCCGCGGACAGGTGCACGTCCTGCCGGGACATCGGCCGCAGGCCCTCCTGCCGGATCAGCGGCCACGCCGCGGCCGCGGTGCCGTGGTAGAGCACGTCCGGGGGAGCGGTGGCGGGCAGGCCCAGCTCCACCGGGACCGAGTGGCCCTGGCTGGCGCGTATCCGGCGGCCGTCTAGGGAGTAGGCGAACCGGCGCTTGTTGTTCGTGGCGACCACGTGGTCCAGGTCCGCGCGGGAGATGCGGCGGCCGTGGGCGGCGCACGCGGCGAGCAGTTCGTCGACCCCCACCCAGCCGGCCTCGTCGAGGGTGACGCCCACGGCCTGCGGGTTGTGCCGCAGCACCAGCGACAGGAACTTCGACACCTTGACCGTCTGCTTCTCGTCGAGCACGTTCCCGCCCCTGTTCCGGCCGTCGCCTCGGCCCGCGCGTGTTCCGCCGCCCGGCCGCTCAGACGCCCTGGCTGACCGAACTCATGTTGAAGTCGGGAATCCGCAGCGCCGGGGTGGCGGCACGGGTGAAGTAGTCGCCCCACTCGCGGGGCAGGGTGCGCTCGGTGCGGCCAGCCTCGGTGGCGCGGCCCAGCAGGTCGACCGGCGACTCGTTGAACCGGAAGTTGTTCACCTCGCCGGTCACCTCGCCGCCCTCCACCAGGTACACCCCGTCCCGGGTCAGGCCGGTCAGCAGCAGCGTCGCCGGGTCCACCTCGCGGATGTACCACAGGCAGGTCAGCAGCAGACCGCGTTCGGTGCCGGCCACCATCTCCTCCAGGGAGCGGGTGCCGCCGCCGTCCAGCACCAGGTTGTCCACCATCGGCGCCAGCGGCACCCCGGTCAGCTCCGCGGTGTGCCGGCTGGTGAGCAGCTGGTTGAGGGTGCCCTCGCGCACCCAGTCCACCGGGCCGAGCGGCAGCCCGTTGTCGAAGACCGACGAGTCGTCGTCCGAGGCGTGCGCGATGACGAACGGCGCCGCCTCCAGGCCCGGTTCGGCCGGGTCGCTGCGCAGCGTCAGCGGCAGCGCGGCGACCTTGTCGCCGATCCGGGTGCCGCCGCCGGGGCGGGAGAAGACCGTACGGCCCTCGGCCGCGTCGCGGGCCCCGGACGACCAGAGCTGGTAGATCAGCAGGTCCGCGACCGCGGTGGGCGGCAGCAGCGTCTCGTAGCGCCCCGCGGGCAGTTCGACCCTGCGCTCCGCCCAGGCCAGCCGCCGGGCCAGCTCGGCGTCCAGCGCCAGCGGGTCGACATCCCCGAAGTCGCGGGTGGCGCGGCCGGCCCACGCCGAACGGGTCCGGTCCGGGGACTTCGCGTTCACCTCGAGGGTGCCGGAGGGCTGGTCGTGGCGCAGCCGCAGCCCGGTGGAGCTGCCCAGGTAGGTGGACGTCACATAGTGGTGGGCGAAGCCGTACAGCTCCCGGCCGCCGGCCGCGGCGGCGCCGAACGCCTCGCCGAGCGCGGGCGCGAACGCCGCGAACACCTCGGAGGAGGTCTCCGCGGGCGGCGCGGTGAAGTCCGCCGACGGGGCGCGGCCGGGCACCAGCGGCCGGGCGTCCTCCGCGGGCCCCGCCGCCCGCGCCGCCGCCTCCGCGGCCCGTACCAGCGGCTCCAGCTCGTCGGCGGTCACCGCGCTGCGCGAGACCGTGCCGGAGGCGGTGCCCTCGGCGCCGTCGACCGTGGCGATCACCGTGAGGGTGCGGCCGCGGGTCACGCCGTTGGTGGTCAGGGAGTTGGCCGCCCAGCGCAGGTTGGCGCTGGACTGCTCGTCGGCGATCACCACGCAGCCGTCGGCCCGGGACAGCTCCAGGGCGCGCTCCACGATCTCGTGCGGCGTGGTCGCCGCGCTGCTGACAGTGCCGCTCATCGGCCGGCCTCCTGCGTGGTGTTGAGAATGCTGACGCCCTCGAAGAGGGCCGACGGGCAGCCGTGGCTGACCGCCGCGACCTGGCCCGGCTGGGCCTTGCCGCAGTTGAAGGCGCCGCCGAGCACATAGGTCTGCGGGCCGCCGACCGCGGCCATGGAGCCCCAGAAGTCGGTGGTGGTGGCCTGGTAGGCGACGTCCTTGAGCTGCCCGGCGAGCCTGCCGTGCTCGATCAGGAAGAAGCGCTGCCCGGTGAACTGGAAGTTGTAGCGCTGCATGTCGATGGACCAGGAGCGGTCGCCGACCACGTAGATCCCGCGGTCGACGGAGCCGATCAGCTCCTCGGTGGACGGGCCGCCGGGCGCCGGTTGGAGCGACACGTTCGCCATGCGCTGCACCGGCACATGGCCGGGGGAGTCGGCGAAGGCGCAGCCGTTGGACCGCTCGAAGCCGGTGAGCTTCGCGATCCGGCGGTCGAGCTGGTAGCCGACCAGGACGCCGTCGCGTACCAGGTCCCAGGACTGGGCGGCCACGCCCTCGTCGTCGAACCCGACGGTGGCCAGGCCGTGTTCGGCGGTGCGGTCCCCGGTGACGTTCATGTGCGCGGAGCCGTACTTCAGGGTGCCGAGCTGGTCGAAGGTGGCGAAGGAGGTGCCCGCGTACGCCGCTTCGTAGCCGAGCGCGCGGTCCAGTTCGGTGGCGTGGCCGACCGACTCGTGGATGGTCAGCCACAGGTTCGACGGGTCGACCACCAGGTCGTAGCGGCCGGCGCGCACCGAGGGGGCGCGCATCTTCTCGGCCAGCAGCTCCGGCAGCGCCGCCAGTTCGCCGGACCAGTCCCAGGTGCCGCCGGTCAGGTACTCCCAGCCGCGGCCGGCCGGCGGGGCCAGGGTGCGCATCGAGTCGAAGTCGCCGCCCGGGTCGACGGAGACCGCCGTCAGCGTCGGATGCAGCCGGACCCGCTGCTGGATCGTGCTGGTGCCGGCGGTGTCGGCGTAGAACTTGTTCTCCTGGACGGTCATCAGCGACGCGTCCACATGGGAGACGCCGTCCGCGGCCAGCAGCCCCGCACTCCACTGTGCGAGCAGCCCGGTCTTCTCCTCGTCGGGCACGTCGAAGGGGTTGACCTCATAGGACGACACCCAGGTGCGGTCCGCGTGCACCGGCTCGGCGGCCAGTTCGACCCGCTCGGGCGAGCCGGCGGCCGCGATCACCCTCGCCGACAGCTTCGCCATCGCGACGGCCTGCGCGGCGACCTTCGCCGCGCCGTCCATCGTCAGGTCGACGCCGGCGGCGAAGCCCCACGCCCCGCCGTGCACCACGCGGACGGCGTACCCCAGGTCCGTGACGTCCGAGGAGCCGGCCGGGCGGGCGTCCCGCAGCCGCCACGCCGCGCTGCGCACCCGCTCCAGCCGGAAGTCCGCGTGCTCGGCCCCCAGCGCACGCGCTCTGGCCAGCGCGGCATCGGCCAGCGCGCGCAACGGCAACGCCACGAACGACCCATCCACCTCATGCGGCACGACGACTTCCCTTCCTTCGCGTGCCCGCAGTGAACCACGCCCCGCCCGCCGCATGCGCCGGATTCGCCCACACCACGGCCGCGCCCCCGACCGGCCCGCCCCCAACTCCCGGCGGCGGCACGTGAGAAGGGGTGTCGCGGCAAAACCGCGGATGTTCATGACCCGGGCGCGGATGATCGGGTTCCGGAATAACGTCGCGGGCATCACGAGAGCGCGCGGAATCCGCAATGCCGGAAAACAGCCGCGGCCGTCCGGGATTTGCCGACCGCTTTCGAGTCAGGCGCCGCGCGGATGCTTCGGGCCGGAGACTTCCACATGCCGGGACGCCTTCACAAGTTCGGGCCGCCGGTACCCCTCTCGCGCACCTGCCGCGGCGTCAGGAAGGGCGGAAAGCGGCCTGTGTCCTGGCAGTTCAGAGGATGGCGGTCCCATATGCGCGGAATCCACCCATGGATGGGCTGATTGCGGGCAATGTCCGTCAGGGGAGAGGGTCCGTCGAGATATCCGACATCAAGATGCGGATTTTCTGAGATGGTTCCGGCACACTCCCGACCCAACTTGTTCGATTCACGGGCGCCTCGCTAGAGTCGGCCGCCATGACCGTAGACACTTCGCTGATCCGCAGCAGTTTCAAGGTTGTCGAGCCGAACGGCACGCAGGTGACCGCATATTTCTACGACCACCTGTTCACCCATCACCCCGAGGTGCGCCCGCTGTTCGCGCCGCACATCGACGAGCAGCGCGACCGCCTCTGGGCGGCGCTGGGCGCGCTGGTCTCCAACATCGACAACCCCGAGACGCTGACCGGCATGCTGCAGAACCTCGGGCGGCGCCACGTGGGCTACGGCGCGCTGCCCGAGCACTACCCGGCGGTGGGGGCCAGCCTCATCGCCACCTTGCAGCACTTCGCGGGCGACGCGTGGACGCCCGCCATGGAGGAGTCCTGGGCCGGGGTCTACGGCGTGATCACCGACACCATGCTCGCGGCCGGCGATGCGGTCGCCCGCTGACGGAGCCGTCGGCGGTCCGCCGCGGCGGGCCGCCGGTCACCCCCCAACTGTCCGGAGGTCTCGGATGATGTCAGCCGCCGGTGGCCGCCCGTGAGCGACACCCAGGCGCTGCGGGACTCCTTCGCCCTGGTCGGCAAGTCCGGGGACGAGGTACCGCGGTACTTCTACTCCTACCTGTTCCTCATCGCGCCGGAGGTCCGGCCGATGTTCCCGGTCTCCATGGGCCTCCAGCGCGACCGCCTCGTCGCGGCCCTGGGCCGGATCGTCGCCGATGTCGACGACCCCGAGCGGCTGGTGCCGTTCCTCCAGCAACTGGGCCGCGACCACCGCAAGTTCCAGGTGGTGGCCGAGCACTACGACGCGGTCGGCCGGGCGCTGCTGGCCACCCTCGGCTACTTCCTGGGCGAGGCGTGGACCCCGGAGCTCCAGCGCGGCTGGACCGAGGCGTACGGCGTGGTGGCCCGCACCATGTTCCAGGCCGCCGAGACCGACGCCGCGGTCAACCCGCCCTGGTGGAACGCCGAAGTGGTGCGGCGCGAGCAGCGCGGCTTCGACCTCGCCGTCCTCACCCTGCGCCTGGACCAGCCGATGGCCTACGCCGCCGGGCAGTCCGTGATGGTGGAGACCCCGGTGCTGCCGAGCACCTGGCGCTCCTTCACCCCGGCCAACGCCGTACGCGCCGACGGCACCATCGAACTGCACGTGCGCTCCATCGACGGCGGCCTGGTCAGTCCCGCCATGGTCTACTCGCTGCGGCAGGGCGACGTGCTGCGGCTGGGCGCCCCGGTCGGCGACCGGCTGGGCCTGCGGCGCTCCCAGGGCCGGGACCTGGTGCTGGTGGCCGGCGGCACCGGCCTGGCGCCGCTGCGCGCCCTGGTCGAGGAGATCGCCTGGTACGGCCCGGCCCGCCGGGTGGACCTGTTCTTCGGGGCCCGCGACGTCCACGGCCTGTACGACATGCCCGCGCTGCGGCAGATGGCCGAGGCCCACCCGTGGTTCCGCGTCACCCCGCTGACCGGTGTGGACTTCGGCACCTTCGAGAACCGCAGCCTGGCCGGCCCGGTCCTGCGCTCGGGCACCTGCCCCGGGCGCTCGGTGTACGTCTGCGGCTCGCCGTCCATGGTCACCGCGACCGTGCGCGACCTGGCGGCCGGCGGCATCCCCCAGGACCTGCTGCACTACGAAGACGCTCGGTGATCGGAGACACGTGAACGAGCCACGAGCACACCGCCCGGAGGAGCGCCGGGTGACGCCCGAGACGCTGCGCTCGATGACGTTCCCCCGCGCCCCCCTGACCCGCCGCGGCTACAACGAGGAGGCCGTGCACGACGCGTTGCGCCGCTGCGCCGCCGAACTCCTCGCGCTGGCGCAGGAGAACGACCGGCTGCGCACCGACATGCAGCGCCACCGGGACTGGATCAGAGCGAACAACATCGGCGACGGCGCCGGGCCTACCGGGGTGCCGACCGTGGACGCGGTCCTCCAGCAGGCCCGCGCCCAGCAGTCGGCCGAGCAGACCGTGGTCGCCGCCCGCGAGCAGGCCCGCAACATGGTGCGGGCCGCGCGGATACAGGCCGAGGCGGTCCTGGAGCAGCTGCGCGCCCAGGACGGCAGGACGGCCGGCGGCGAACAGGAGGAGACCGAGCGGCTCATCTCCTATCTGCGCCAGATCGCGCAGTCGCTGACCGTCACCGTGGACCAGTACGCCACGAAGCACGCCCAGCCCGACCCGTCGGCGGCCGCCACCCCGCACGACGCCTGACCGGCGGGACGTATCCGCAGGCCCCGGCGCCGCCGGGCACTGTAGGAACCCCACAGGGTCCTCGTGGGCAGGCTGTACGGCCCGATTCCCCGGAACGCGAGCGCTACCGGTAGTTTTCAGGCAGACAGCCGACCCATCGACGCAGGGAAAGAGTGATCCGTTGAGCCGCTCGGTTCTGGTCACCGGAGGAAACCGGGGCATCGGTCTCGCCATCGCGCGGGTCTTCGTCGAGGCGGGCGACAAGGTCGCCATCACGTACCGCTCGGGTGAACCGCCGGCGGAGCTGGTCGAGTCGGGCGCGCTCGCGGTGCGCTGCGACATCACCGACAGCGAGCAGGTGGAGCAGGCGTACAAGGAGATCGAGGAGAAGCACGGCACCGTCGAGGTGCTGGTCGCCAACGCGGGCATCACCCGGGACCAGCTGCTGATGCGGATGTCCGAGGAGGACTTCACCACGGTCCTGGACACCAACCTCACCGGCACCTTCCGCGTCGTCAAGCGGGCCAACCGCGGCATGCTGCGGGCGAAGAAGGGCCGGGTCGTGCTGATCTCGTCCGTCGTGGGCCTGCTGGGCAGCGCCGGACAGGCCAACTACGCCGCGTCCAAGGCCGGACTGGTGGGGTTCGCCCGTTCGCTCGCCCGCGAACTGGGCTCGCGCAACCTCACCTTCAACGTCGTCGCGCCCGGTTTCGTGGACACCGACATGACCCGGGCGCTCACCGACGAGCAGCGCTCCGGCATCGTCTCCCAGGTGCCGCTGGGCCGGTACGCGCGACCGGAGGAGATCGCCGCCACGGTGCGCTTCCTCGCCTCCGACGACGCCTCGTACATCACTGGAGCCGTCATCCCGGTTGACGGCGGATTGGGCATGGGTCACTGATCACCATGAGCGGAATCCTCGAAGGCAAGCGCATCCTGATCACCGGCGTGCTGATGGAGTCGTCCATCGCGTTCCACGCGGCCAAGCTGGCGCAGGAGCAGGGCGCCGAGATCATCCTCACCGCCTTCCCCCGGCCCACCCTGACCGCCCGTGTCGCCAAGAAGCTGCCGAAGCCGACGAAGGTCATCGAGTTGGACGTGACCAACGCCGAGCACCTGGCCGGCCTGGAGGAGGTCGTCCGCAAGGAGCTGGGCGGCCTCGACGGGATCGTGCACTCCATCGGCTTCGCCCCGCAGGACGCGCTCGGCGGCAACTTCCTCGACACGCCCTTCGAGTCGGTGTCCACCGCGATGCACGTCTCGGCGTTCTCGCTGAAGTCCCTCACCATGGCGCTGCTGCCGCTGATGACGGAGGCCGACGGCCCGGACGCGGTGAGCGGCGGCTCGGTGGTCGGCCTGACCTTCGACGCGCAGTTCGCCTGGAAGCAGTACGACTGGATGGGCCCGGCGAAGGCCGCGCTGGAGTCGACGTCCCGCTACCTCGCCCGCTACCTCGGCGAGCGGAACGTGCGCTGCAACCTGGTGTCGGCCGGCCCGCTCGGCTCGATGGCCGCCAAGTCGATCCCCGGCTTCAGCGACCTGGCCTCCGCGTGGGACACCCGCTCCCCGCTGGCGTGGGACCTCACCGACCCGGAGCCGGCCGGCCGCGGCGTCGTGGCGCTGCTGTCGGACTGGTTCCCCAAGACCACCGGCGAGATCATCCACGTGGACGGCGGCCTGCACGCGGTCGGTTGATCCGGCCGACAGGTCCTGGACGGCCTTCCTGCCCTCGCGGGCAGGGAGGCCGTCGTCATACCCGGAAGGCGCCGAACCGGCAGGAGAAGGCGTGGTTGCGGGCCTCGGCGGCCGCGGCGGCGGCGTCGCCGGCGCGGATCGCGGCCAGCAGCCGCGCGTGGTCGACGTAGTCCTCGGGGCGCACCTGCGGGCCGACGTCCGCCCGCAGGAAGTCGCGCAGCACCTCGCCGAGGTCGGCGTACAGCGCGGTGAAGACGTCGTTGTGCGAGGCGGCCACCACCGCCAGGTGCCAGGTGGCGTCGGCCTGGACGAAGTCCTCGGCGCCGCCGGAGTCCCAGGCGCGCTCGCGCCGCTCGGTCAGCGCGTCCAGCCGCCGCAGGTCCGCCTCGGTGCGGCGCTCGGCGGCCAGCCCTGCCGCGCTCGCCTCCAGGGAGCTGCGCAGTTCGGCGACGTGCAGCGGGTCGGCGTCGGCGAAGCGGCGGTGCATCACCCCGGCCAGTTCGCTGGTCGCGACGACGTAGGTGCCCGAGCCCTGCCGGATGTCGAGCAGCCCGTTGTGCGCCAGGGCGCGGACCGCCTCCCGGACGGTGTTGCGGGCCACCCCCAGTTGCGCCACCAGCTCCGGCTCGGTCGGGATGCGCGATCCGACCGGCCAGTTCCCGGCGGCGATCTCCGCGCGCAGCCGCGCGATGACCTGGTCGGCGAGGGGAGCGGGGCGGGAGACGGGTCCAAGATTCATCCCATCATTCTATGATGGGTTCATGCGTGATGACGAATCGCTGGCCCTCAACCCCGCCGCGACCGCACCGTCGGGCGCCGCCGCCCCCGCGGACGCCCCCGGCGCCGGCCCAGGCGCCGCCCCCGGCCCGCCCCTGCCCGCGCGGTGGATACGCCGCCTCGTCGTCGTGGCCCTGATCCTCGCCGCGCTCAACCTGCGCCCGGCCATCACCAGCCTCGGCGCGCTGCTGAAGGAGGTCCGCGACGGCCTCGGCATGAGCGGCACCATGGCCGGGCTGCTCACCTCGGTACCCGCCGCGTGCTTCGCGCTGTTCGGCTTCGCCGCGCCCCGGCTGGCCCGGCGCTACGGGCCCGGCGCGGTGGTCTGCGCCGGGATGGCCGCCATCACCGCCGGCCTGCTGCTGCGCCCGCTCGCCGGCGGCACGCCGGTCTTCCTGGCCACCAGCGCGCTGGCGCTGGCCGGGATCGCGGTCTCCAACGTGCTGATGCCGGTCATCGTCAAGCGCTACTTCCCCGACCGGGTCGGCACCGTCACCGGCGTCTACTCGATGGCCCTGTCCCTGGGCACCTCGGTCGCCGCGGCCGTCACGGTGCCGCTCACCGACGCGATGGGCGGCAGCTGGCGGCTGGGCCTGGGCATGTGGGCCGTGCTCGCCGCGCTCGCGATCCTGCCCTGGCTGCCGCTGGTCCGGGACCGGTCCGGGCAGCAGCCGCCGCGCCCCCGGGCCGTACGCGGCGCGGCCGCCACCGAGGCCGGCGCCCCCGTAACGGGGCCCGCGCCCGCCGCCGGGTCCGCGTCCACGCCCGCCCCCGCCCCCGCCCCCGGCGAGCACGGCCGGATCGGCCGCAGCCGCACCGCCCGGGTGCTCGCCGGCTACTTCGGCCTCCAGGGCACCGCCGCCTACGTCACCATGGGCTGGATGCCGCAGATCTTCCGGGACGCCGGGCTGTCCGCGGACAAAGCGGGCCTGCTGCTCGCCGTCACCATGGCGCTGGGCGTGCCGCTGTCGTTCGTGCTGCCGCTGCTCGCCGCCCGCATGCGCTCGCAGGCCCCGATCGTGGTGGTGCTCGCCGCCTTCCAGATCGCCGGGTTCGCCGGGCTGTGGGCCGCGCCCGCCGCGGCGCCCTGGGTGTGGGCGGCGCTGCTCGGCGTCGCCAACTGCGCCTTCCCGCTGGTGCTGACGATGATCGGGATGCGTGCCCGCAGCGGACCGGGCGTCGTACGGCTGTCGGCGTTCGCGCAGAGCAGCGGCTACCTGCTCGCCATCCCCGGGCCGATCCTGGTCGGCACCCTCAACCAGGCGACCGGCGGCTGGGGCCTGCCGATGGCGCTCATGCTCGTCCTGGTGGTGCCCCAGGTGCTGTGCGGGGTGCTGGCCGGGCGGAACCGACACGTCGAGGACGAACTGTGACCCCGCCGCACCGCGCCCGGGACGCGGTGCCAGACTGGACGCCATGCCGGTACTCGAACCGAATCCGCCGCAGCCGCAACGCCGCCTGCTGATCATCTTCGGCCTCATGATGGGCGTCCCCGCGATCGTCGCGGTGGTCGCCACCATCGCCGCCCGCATGGGCTAGCCCACCCGCCCCCCGGCCCGTCCTCCCCAGTGGTCCGCGCGGGCGCGGACCACCGACCCCGCGACCCTGACCGCAGGGTGGGGACAACCCCACCTCCCCTAGGGGGTCAGGCTCAGGGTCAAGTGGGTGGACGACCGGATGGGCCCCGCCACCGCGCCGCCGTAGCGTCGAACCGCACCGGGAAGAGCGACCCGGCAGTTCGACGGTCCAGCACGGAGGCGGCCCACGTGACCACGCAGTCCCCGCACCTGTACGAGCGGCAGCCCCGGTCCGCGGTCCGGCCCGGCGCCGGCCGCGGCCCCGGGCGGGAGCCCGCCGCCCAGACCAGGGTGCCCTGGTGGGCGGTGGCGCTGCCCGTGGTGGCGTTCGCCGTGCTGCTGGCCCTGCTCAGCGGCGGCGCCGCGCACGCCTCCTCCGGCGCCGCAGGCAGCGACCTGCTCGCACGCTTCACCACGGCCTTCACCGCCCTGCTGCACCACCTGTGGTGACCTGTTCCGACCTGCTTCCGAGCCCGCGTACGCCCCCGGTCGTGCGCCGGCGCGAAACCCCGGTCCGGGCCAGGTGGCCCAGCCCGCGCCTGACGGCCCGAATTCTGGAAAGCTGAAGGGCATGAGCGCCGATTCGACCCGCACCATCGTCCTGCTCAGGCATGCCAAGGCCGACTGGCCGGCCGTGCCCGACCACGAGCGCCCGCTGGCCGACCGCGGCCGGCTGGACGCGCCCGCGGCCGGCCGCCGCTTCACCGACGACGGCATCGCCCCCGACCTCGCCCTGTGCTCGACGGCCACCCGCACCCGCGAGACCTGGAAACTCGTCGCGCACGAGATGACGCACCGGCCCAGGACCGTCTACGAGGAGCGGCTCTACGACGCCTCCCTCGGCGACCTGCTGGCCCTGGTCGGCGAGACCCCAGACAGCGTCGGCTCGCTCCTGCTGATCGGCCACAACCCGGGCATGCACGCCCTCGCCGAGGCACTGGCCGGCACCTCGGACGGCGACGCCCGCGCCCGGATGCACCGCGCCGGCTTCCCCACCGCGGCCTTCGCCGTCCTGACCTTCACCGGGCCCTGGAAGTCCGCCGAGCACGGCGTGGCCCGCCTCACCGCCTTCTGGGCGCCGCACGAGGAGTGAGGACCCGGGGCCCGTACCGACGGCGGCGCGGTACGGCCTGCGGGCGGGTCAGTCCGTGGCCGTGCCGTCCAGCGCGTCGGCCGCCTCGATCTCCTCGCGGGTGATCCCCAGCAGGTAGAGCACGGCGTCCAGGAACGGCACCGTCACCGCCGCGTCGGCCGCCTCCCGGACCAGCGGCTTGGCGTTGAACGCCACGCCCAGGCCCGCGGTGTTGAGCATGTCCAGGTCGTTGGCGCCGTCGCCGATCGCCACCGTCTGGCTCAGCGGCACCCCGGCCAGCGCGGCGAAGGACCGCAGCAGCCGCGCCTTGCCCGCGCGGTCCACTATCGGCCCGGTCACCTTGCCGGTCAGCCGCCCGTCGACGATCTCCAGGGTGTTCGCGGCGGCGAAGTCCAGCCCCAGCCGCTCCTTGAGGTCGTCGGTCACCTGGGTGAAGCCGCCGGAGACCACCCCCACCTGGTAGCCCAGCCGCTTCAGGGTGCGCACCAGGGTGCGGGCGCCGGGCGTCAGCCGCACCTCGGCGCGGACCTTGTCCACCACCGACGCGTCCAGCCCCGCCAGCAGCGCCACCCGCGCGTGCAGCGACTGCTCGAAGTCCAGTTCGCCGCGCATCGCGGCCGCCGTCACCTCGGCGACCTGCGCCTCGCACCCGGCGTGCGCGGCGAACAGCTCGATCACCTCGTCCTGGATAACGGTGGAGTCCACGTCCATCACCACCAGCCGCTGCGCCCGGCGCTGGAGCCCGGAGGGCACCACCGCCACGTCCACCCCGCGCGCGGCCGACTCCAGCGCCAGCGCCGAGCGCAGCGCGGTGTGCTCGGCACCCGACACCGCGAACTCCACCGCGGTCACCGGGTACTTCGCCAGCCGGAAGATCCGGTCGATGTTGCCGCCGGTGCCGGTGATCAGGGCCGCTATGGCCGCGATGGACTCCGGTGCCAGCGGCCGCCCGAGCACCGTGACGTGGGAGCGGCCCGCGCCGCGCGGACTGTTGTCGCCGATCCCGGAGATGATCTCGGCCTGCATCTTCATCGACTCGGCCCAGCCGTGCACGGTGACCCGCAGCTCGCTCTCCGCGCCTCGGCCGGCCGGGGCGGTGACCAGCGCGCACAGCACGATCCGGCCGCGGGTGACCACCTGCTCGATGTCCACCACGGCCACGTCGTAGCCGGCCAGCGTCTCGAAGAGACCGGCGGTGAGCCCGGGCCGGTCCCTGCCGAAGATCTTGACCAGGAGGGTCGGCGCGTCGGCCGCGGGGATCATGGGGACGGTCTCGTCCGCGGCGGCAGCCGGTGGGGTCTGCGGGGCGTCGTTCATGGTGCTCCCACCGTATCGGCCGACCGCCCGCGGGGCGCGGGCTGTCCCGGCTGGCGGACACCCGCACAAAACCCGCGGCGCGCGGGCTGCCCTGCCTGGTGCGCCGGGGTGGTACTACTGGTGCCCCCGCGGCGAACCCGCGGCGAACCCGGGGTGCCGCGGCACGGAACCGGGGGTGCGCGACGTGCGTCGTGGGGCGTGGAGGGGGCCCTCGGCAACCGGGCCGAGCCGGAAATATTTCCTCCCGATGTTCGTAATCCCTAGACTGCCCCTCCATGGGGGACTTCGGGGGACAACAAATGGGGCATGGGGTGCCTGAACTCGTACTTGAACTCAACGGACAGACCTGGCCACTGGACCCGTCCCGGTCCTACAGCCTCGGCCGGGACCCGCAGGGCGACCTCGTGCTCGACGACGCGCGAGTCTCCTGGCGGCACGCCACGATCCGCCGCGGGGAGCGCGGCTGGCTGCTGGAGGACCAGGGCAGCACCAACGGCACCTTCGTACAGGGACAACGGGTCCAGCACACCGACCTCGGCCCGGGGGCGGTGGTCAACCTCGGCAACGCGACCGACGGGCCCCGGCTGAACTTCACCGCTCCGGCGGGAGCCGGCGCGGGCGCGGCGGCGGGTGTGGCGGCCGCGGCGGCCGCCGGGGCCGGGGCGGTGCCGGCCGCGCCGGCGCAGGCGCCGTACCAGGCGCCCCAGCCGGCCGCCGCCTACCAGCAGGCCCCGCCGCAGGCGCACCCGCAGCAGCAGCCGCCGTACCAACCCCCGCAGCAGCAGCCGCAGATGTACGCGGCGCCGCCGCAGGCCGCACCGCAGCAGGGGCAGCCGGGCGCCGGGGGATGGGGCGCGCCGCCCCAGCACGGGGTACCGCAGCAGCACGCAGTGCCGCAGCAGCAGGCCGCCCCGCCGCAGCAGGCTTGGGGCGCCCAGCCCCAGCCGGGGGTGCCGCCGCAGGCCGGGGCGCCGCAGCCGCCGCAGGGCGCACCGGGCGCCGGGATGCGCAGCCCCACCACCTTCCACCAGCTCGCGCTGGGCCGGGTGATGAAGATCGGCCGCGCGCTGGAGAACGAGCTGGTCGTCTCCGACCTCCAGGTCTCGCGCTACCACGCGGAGTTCCGCGCGCACCCCGACGGCCGCTACGAGATCGTCGACCTCGGCAGCCACAACGGCACCTATGTCAACGGCCAGCCGGTCCAGCGCCACCTGCTGGGCCCCAACGACATCGTGGGCGTCGGCCACTCCACCTTCCGGCTGGTCGGCGACCGGCTGGAGGAGTTCGTCGACACCGGCGACGTGTCCTTCTCCGCGCGCCGGCTGTCGGTCACGGTGCCGCACGGCAAGACCACGAAGACGATCCTGAAGGACGTCTCCTTCGGGGTGCCGGAGAAGTCGCTGATCGGCGTCATCGGCCCGTCCGGCTCCGGCAAGTCGACGCTGCTGCGCGCGCTGACCGGCTACCGCCCCGCCGACCAGGGCGAGGTGCTGTACGACAACCGCAACCTGTACAAGCAGTTCGCCGAGTTGCGCCAGCGCATCGGCCTGGTCCCGCAGGACGACATCCTGCACAAGGAGCTCCAGGTCAGGACCGCGCTGCGGTACGCCGCCAAGCTCCGCTTCCCCGGCGACACCGCGACCGCGGAGCGCGAGGCGCGGATCGACGAGGTGCTGCGCGAGCTGAAGCTCGACATCCACGCGGACAAGAAGGTCACCTCGCTCTCCGGCGGCCAGCGCAAGCGCGTCTCGGTCGCCCTGGAGCTGCTGACCAAGCCGTCGCTGATCTTCCTGGACGAGCCGACCTCCGGTCTCGACCCGGGCATGGACCGCGACGTGATGAAGCTGCTGCGCGGCCTGGCCGACGACGGCCGCACGGTCCTGGTCGTCACCCACTCGGTGGCCGAACTGGCGCTGTGCGACAAGCTGCTGGTGATGGCGCCGGGCGGCGCGGTGGCGTACTTCGGCCCGCCGGACGAGGCGCTGACGTTCTTCGGCTACGACAACTGGGCCGACGTCTTCTCCGCGTTCGAGAACTACCGCGACTACGACTGGTCGGGCCGCTGGCGCGGTTCGCAGCACTACCAGACGTATGCCGCCCACCTCGACCAGGCAGCCCCGCAGGCCGCGCACTACATCCCGTACCAGGCGGCCAGGCCGCCCAAGCCGCAGGCGTGGGGTTCCCAACTGGGCACCCTGATACGGCGCTACCTGTCGGTGATCCTCTCCGACCGGGGCTTCATCGGGCTGATGGTGATCCTGCCCGCGGTGCTCGGCGTGGTCAGCATCCTGATCCCCGCCGACTACGGCCTCGGCTTCGGCAAGCCGCCGTTCCTCCAGAACAAGGACGCGGGCACCATTCTGATGATCCTCGCGGTCGGCGCCTGCTTCGCCGGCTCGGCGAACTCCGTCCGCGAGCTGATCAAGGAGCGGGTGATCTACGAACGGGAACGGGCGGTCGGGCTGTCCCGGTCGGCGTACCTGATGTCGAAGGTCATCGTGCTCGGCCTGATCACGGCGCTCCAGGGCGCGATCATCTGCGGCATCGGCTTCGCGCCGCGCAAGATGCCCACCGAGGGCGTCGTCCTGCACAGCCACCCGGGCGTGGAGATGACCGTGGTCATCATCGTCTTCGGCTTCGCCTCGATGATGGTCGGCCTGATCATCTCGGCGCTGGTGAAGACGGCGGAGAAGACCATGCCGCTGCTGGTGATGTTCGCGATCGTGCAGATCGTCTTCACCGGGGTGCTCTTCCAGCTCTACGGCAAGCCCGGGGTGGAGGAGTTGGCCTGGCTGATGCCGGCCCGCTGGGCGGTGGCCGGCACCGGTGCCACCGCGAGCCTCAACACGCTGCTGCCGTGGGACCCGACCCGCAAGACGCACGACGCGCTGTGGCAGCACACCGCGGGTGCGTGGACGCTGGACGTCCTGGTGCTGGTGGTGATGTCCGTGCTGTGCGGCGTCGTCGTCGCCCGGCTGCTGCGCCGGCACGAACCCGAGGTCATGCGGAAGTAGCCGGCGCCGGGCCGGCCAGGTCGCGCGCGAGGGCGGTGGGACGCACAGGTCCCACCGCCCTCGTGTTTTCCCGCATTCAGCGGATACGCCGGTCAGTACGCCGAGTTCACGTTGTCCATGCCGCCGTACACGTGGTACGCGTAGTTGCACGCGGCGGCGATGTTCGCGACCGGGTTGTAGACGTTCCACGAAGTACCGGAGACGTGGTACGCGTTGAACGTGGGGTCGATCGTCTGGAGCAGGCCCTTGGACGGAATGCCCTTGGCGGCGTTCGAGTCCCACAGGTTGATCGCGTTCGGGTTTCCGGACGATTCCCGGATGATGTTGCGGTAAATGCCGTTGTAGGTCGGGACCGGAATGTTGTGCGCGGCCAGGACGGCGCGGGCCTGGCGAATCCAGCCGTCCAGGTTGTTCGGGTAGGTCACGGCGACGGGCGTCGCGGTGATCGTCTTCGAGACGGTCGTCGACTTGGCGGTCGACTTGGCGGTCGAGGTGCCGGTCGACCTGGTGGCCGTGGTGGACTTCTTCGTCACCGGCGCGGTCTTCTTGACGGTGGTGCGCTGGGTGGAGCGGTTGGCCGCTTCCTTGGCGCGCTCGGCGGCCAGCGCCGCCGCCTTCTTCTTCGCGGCCGCCGCGTCGGCGGCCTTCTTCTTCGCCGCGGCCTCAGCGGCCGCCTTCTTCTTCGCCGCTGCCGCGGCGGCCTTCTGCTGAGCGTCGCTCTGGTCCTTGATGGCCTTCTGGGAGGCCATGCCGGACTCGGGGCTGATGCCCTTGACCTGGTCGCCGGTGGACACGGAGAACCCAGTCGGGTCGCCGTCGGCGACAGCCGACCCACCAGCGGTCGCCTCGAGACCGGTGACTGTCAGCGCAACGGCCGCGGCGGCGGCGACACCGGCCGCCGTGATCTTGTGCTTCCTGGACAGTCGGCCGATCTTCGGGATCGTGGGGAGCTGCATGCGGGATTACCTCTTCCGATTGGGACCCGAGAATTGTTAGAGGGTCGGAAATCGGGGGTCAATGAGCCTGGCTACGAGCGTGGCTCGTAGCCGCGGCCGAAGTGCCCGAGGCAGTTTCCGTGATATGTCCGCGCGTTTGCCGCGGCGAATTCCACTAAGCGGCTTAGTATGTGACGCAGGCCCTATCGGTGAGGTCACAGGGGCGCGCCCCCTGCGTCGCGGATGGTGACGGAGGAGGCGCTTTATGTGACGCTTATTCGGGGCCCGAAGGCCCTTATGGGAGCAGCAGGTTGACGTCTCCGAACTCGTGCCAGCGGAAACGGCCGCGCAGCGCTTCCGCGTAGACCCGGGCCAGCAGGCCGTCGCCCGACAGGGCCCGCAGCATCAGCAGGTGCGACGCCTGCGGCTCGTGCAGCCCGGTCAGCAGGCCGTCCACCGCGCGCACCCCGCGCTCCGGGGTGATCACCAGGTCCGTCCAGCCGTGCGCCGCCCGCACCCGGCCGCGCCCGTCGGCCGCCGACTCCAGCGCGCGCACCGCGGTGGTGCCCACCGCCACCACCCGCCCGCCGGCCGCCCGGGCCGCGTTCACCTGCCACGCGGTGCCGGCCGGCACCGTGTACGGCTCGGGGTACGGCGGTTCGTGCGCCTCGGCGGACGCCACCCCCGTGTGCAGCTCGATCGGCGCGATCTGCACCCCCCGGCTGACCAGCGCCGTGACCAGGGGCGCGGTGAACGGCCGGCCCGCGCTCGGCATCTCGGCCGAGCCCCGCCCGTCGGCCGACGGCGTGCCGAAGACCGTCTGGTGGGCCGACAGCGGCTGGTCGCGGGCGGTGTACCCGTAGCGGATCGGCCGCCCGTGCCGCCGCAGGTGCCGCACCAGGTCGGGCACCCGCACCGACGCCACCCACAGCCGGTCGGCCGCCGGGTCCAGCGGGTGCTCCAGCACCAGCCGGCCGCCGCCTTCCAGCCGCACCTGGGCGCCGGCCGGTCCGCCCGGCCGGCGTACGGTCGTGCCGCGCCCGTCGGGGGAGCGCAGCTCGACCACCCAGCGGCCGTCGTCACGCCGGGTGGAGAAGTGCACCACGACCGGTGCGCCGCCGCCGTCGATCCGGCCGTCCAGCGCTGCGGGCAGGGTCTGCGAGGTGTTGACGACCAGTACGTCCCCGGCCCGCAGCAGCCCGGGCAGCTCGCGGAAGCCGTGGCGGGAGACCTCGCCGCTGCCCTGCCGTCCGACCAGCAGCCGTACCGCGTCGCGGCGGGGCGCGGGCGCCGCCGCCGACAGCTCCGGCGGCAGCCGCAGGTCGGCCAGGCTCCCGGCGTCCAGCCGGTCTGCCTCGTCGTCGCAGGTCGGGCAGGTGACCGGGGCCGCCGGCGCCGCCGCGCTCATCGTGCCCGCCCCGGCTCGGCGGGAGCGGCCGGCGAGGCCAGGGGGTCCGGTCCGGCCGGCGTCTGCGGACCCGCCAGCTCGGCCGCGACATAGCGGCCGCCGGGCGCCGGACCGTCGAGCAGCCGCAACAGCGCGGGCGCGACCTCTTCCGGCAGCGGGCGCTGCGCGAAGCCGGGGTCGTCCGGCACCGCGGCCGCGTACAGCGCGGTCCGCAGGTCGCCCGGGTCGACCCACCACACCCGGACCGCCGGCTCCTCCGCCGCCAGCACCGCCGACAGGTGGTCGAGCGCGGCCTTGCTCGCCCCGTAGCCGCCCCAGGCGGGGTAGGCGGCCACGGCCGCGTCCGAGCTGATGTTCAGCACCGCGCCGCCGGCCGCCCGCAGCCCCGGCAGGGCCGCCCTGATCAGGGCGAAGGGCGCGAGCACATTCGTCTCCAGGGCCGCCCGCAGCCCGTCCTCGGGGAGTTCGGCCAGCGGCAGCAGGGGTTCGGCGCCCAGGGCGCTGGCGTTGTTGACCAGCAGGTCCGGGCCCGCGCCGCCGCCCAGCTCCCGGGCAGCCGCGAGCAGCTCGGCGCGGTGCGCCGGGTGCGTCACGTCGCCGGGCACCGCCCGCACCCGGCCCGCACCCGCCGTACCTTTGTCCCCTATATATAGGGCATTGCGACTTTTGTCCGTTATGAGGTCCTGGGCGGAGGCGCGCAACGCGTCCGCGTCGCGGCCGTCCAGCACCAGATCCCAGCCGCGGCCGGCCAGCCCCTCGGCCAGCGCGCGGCCCAGCCCCCGCGACGCGCCCGTGATGATCGCCACCGGCATGGTCCCCGCCTTCCGCCACGGCCCGGCGCGGTCGCCGGACCCGTTGCCCCCACCGTAGGAACGCCGCCCCGCCCCGGGCCTCGGGCGCCCGCCGCAACCCCCGCGGGCCCTTCGCCCTACGCCGGGCCCTAGGCCGAGCGGACCAGGACCGTACGTCCGGCGGCGCATACGGGGTGTCACCTGCGCCGAGTACCGTGGAGACATGTCCGGACGGGCGCCGCGAGGCGGCATCGAAGCGGTCAGCGCCGCGATCGTGGCGATGAACCGGCGGCTGGAGGTGCGCGAGGTCCTCCAGACCATCGTGGGCTCCGCCCGCGAGCTGCTCGACGCCCAGTACGCGGCGCTCGGGGTGCCCGACGACCACGGCGGGTTCGCCCAGTTCGTGGTCGACGGCGTCAGCGACGAGCAGTGGAAGGCGATCGGCCCGCTGCCCCGGCAGCACGGCGTGCTCGCCGCCATGCTCCGCGAGGCCACCCCGCAGCGCCTCGCCGACGTCCGCGACTTCGAGAGCTTCGCCGGCTGGCCGCGCGCCCACCCCGTCATGAAGGACTTCATCGGCATGCCGGTGGCCGACGGCGACGAGATCCTCGGCGCGATCTTCCTGGCGAACAAGAACGCGCCGCCCGCCGGGGACACACCGTCCGCCAGGGACACACCGCCCGCCGAGAACTGCCCGGCCGCCCCCGCGGGCTTCACCCAGGACGACGAGGACCTCCTGCGCATCCTCGCCGACCACGCCGCGATCGCCCTGACCAACGCCCGCCTGCACGAGCGCAGCCGCGAGCTGACCCTCGCCGGGGAGCGCGCCCGCATCGCCCACGAACTGCACGACGCGGTCTCCCAGAAGCTGTTCTCACTGCGGCTGACCGCCCAGGCGTCCGCCGCCCTCGTCGACACCGACCCCGCCCGCGCCAAGGAGGAGCTGCGGCAGGTCGCCGCGCTCGCCGCCGAGGCCGCCGACGAGCTGCGCGCCGTCGTCGTCGAGCTGCGCCCGGCCGCCCTGGACGACGACGGCCTCGTGGCCACCCTGCGCACCCAGGCCGACGTCCTGGACCGGGTGCACGCCGCCCGCGTGACCTTCCACGCCGACCGGATGCGCGCCCTGCCCGCACCGCAGGAGGAGGCCCTGCTGCGCGTCGCCCAGGAGGCCACCCACAACGCGCTGCGCCACGCCCACCCGCGGAGCGTCGCCGTCACCCTCGAAGGGCACGGCGGCGGGGGCGCCACCCTGCGCGTGCGCGACGACGGCCGCGGCTTCGACCCCACCGCCGTCCGCCGGGCCGGCCGCCACCTGGGGCTGGTCTCCATGCGGGACCGCGCCGACGGCGTCGGCGGCTCGCTGAGCGTGCAGTCGGAGCCCGGCCGGGGCACCGTCGTCGAGATGGAGGTGCCAGGTGGCTGACAAGGTGATCCGGGTGCTGCTCGTGGACGACCACCAGGTGGTGCGCCGCGGCCTGCGGACGTTCCTGGAGGTCCAGGGCGACATCGAGGTGGTCGGCGAGGCCGCCGACGGCGACGAGGGCGTGGCCCGCGCGCTGGAGCTGCGCCCCGACGTGATCCTGATGGACGTCAAGATGCCCGGCACCGACGGCATCGAGGCGCTGCGGCTGCTGCACGAGGCGGACAGCCCCGCCCGGGTGCTGATCGTGACCAGCTTCACCGAGAAGCGCACCGTGGTCCCCGCGCTGCGGGCCGGCGCGGCCGGATACGTCTACAAGGACGTCGACCCGGTCGCGCTCGCCGACGCCATCCGCTCGGTGCACGCCGGGCACGTCCTGCTCCAGGCGGAGGTGGCCGGCGCGCTGCTCGCCCCGGACCAGCCGGCCGGCGGCACCGGCCGCGGCAGCACGCTGACCGAGCGCGAGCGCGAGGTGCTGGGCCTGATCGCGGACGGCCGCTCCAACCGGGAGATCGCCCGCGCCCTGGTGCTCTCGGAGAAGACCGTCAAGACCCACGTGTCGAACATCCTCATGAAGCTCGACCTCGCCGACCGCACCCAGGCCGCGCTGTGGGCGGTCCGCAACGGCGTCGGCAACTGATCTGCCGTGCGAGCAGGCGCCTGACCTGGCGTGCGCGGGCACGCGGCACGCCCCCGCGGGCGCCGGTGCGCCACGCCCGCGCACCCGCGCTTGGCGGAGTGAGATTCATACTGTCGGGTGTATGTCCTCCGGGGTGCGCATCCCCAGCGGCGGCGGACCGTTCTCCATGGCGTGCCGCGGCGGATGGCCGCGGCACGTCTCGCAAGGAGGAAGTTCGAAGTGAAGAACCTGAAGAAGGCCGCGACCCTCACCCTCGTGGCGGGCGGGCTCCTCGCCGCCGGTGCCGGTGCGGCCTCGGCCGACTCGGGCGCGCAGGGCGCCGCCGTGAAGTCCCCGGGCGTCGTCTCCGGCAACCTCGTGCAGGTCCCGGTGCACGTCCCGGTCAACGTGGTCGGCAACACCGTCAACGTGATCGGCCTGCTCAACCCGGCCTTCGGCAACACCGGCGCCAACACGTGACCCCGCCTGCCGTCTGACCCCCTCCGGACGGCAACCCGCACGGGCCCCGCGGCCGACGTCACCGTACGCCGCCCGCGGGGCCCGCGCGCTGTCCCGCGACCCCGGCCCCTCAGGGCCTGCGGCGCTCGGTCTCCTCCACGTACGCGTTGTACGCCGCGACCTGCGCGCGCCGGGCGGTCCGCTCCACCGGGCGCAGCAGCTCCGCCCGGGCGGCGATCTGCGAGGCGCTCACCGCGCCGCCGTGCCCGTCGGACGCTATCGACACCAGCGCCGCCACCCGCTGCGCCAGCTCCAGCACCCGCACCGCGCGCGGCGGGTAGCCGGGTGCGAGCACCTCGCGCCCGCGCTCGGCCCGGGCCCGGTACGCCTCCAGCGCCGCCTGGGCGGCGGGCCCCGCGCCGGCGACGTCGAGCTGGGCGAGCGCGTCCGTGGCGTCGCGCAGCGCCTCCGCCAGCTCGCGTTCCGCCTCGCCGAGCGAGGGCACGTCGGCCGGTGGCGCGTCCCGCACCGGCAGGCACTGCCACTCCACGTCCACGTGCAGGTCGCCGACCGGCCCGGCCTCGTGGACCTCCGGCACCAGGCCGAGCGCGACCGCGCCCACGGTGAGCACCGCCTCACCGGCGGCCATCGCGCGGGCGTTGAACTCCGGGGGCCCGGTCAGCCCGAGCGGGTGCCCGGCCACCGGCAGCGCGAGCCGCAGCCCGGTGGCGCCCAGGGCGCGGAGCCGGCCCAGCGCCAGGGTCAGCCCGACCGGCGCCGGCTCGCCCGGCAGCCCGGCGACACGGTGTACCGCGTCCTCGGCCGAGATCCGCTGGGCGACGTCATCAGGGGCGGCAAGTCCGGCAAGCAGGGCATTTCCCCATGCCGTCAGCCGCCCTGAACGAGGTTCATCAAGCATGCCCCCAGCCTATGGACTGGACCGGCCGCGCGGTGGCGTAAGTTTTCCCCGGGGGTTGTTCCTTCCGGCCCGTGCCGATCCCGGCACACCGACCTGCCGAGACTGCCGAGATGCAAGGGGAGACAACGCGCTCATGAGCGATGTACTGGAGCTGGTGGACGTATCCGTGGTCCGCGACGGACGGGCTCTGGTCGAAGGGGTCTCCTGGTCGGTGGCCGAAGGGGAGCGCTGGGTCATCCTCGGCCCCAACGGCGCGGGCAAGACCACCCTGTTGAACGTCGCCTCCAGCTACCTCTACCCGAGCACCGGCACCGTGCAGATCCTCGGCGAGAAGCTCGGCAACGTCGACGTCTTCGAGCTGCGCCCCCGGATCGGGATGGCCGGGGCCGCGATGGCCGAGAAGATGCCGCGCCGCCAGACCGTCCTGGAGACGGTCCTCACCGCCGCCTACGGCATGACCGCCACCTGGAACGAGGGGTACGAACAGGTCGACGAGGACCGCGCCCGCGCCTTCCTCGACCGGCTCGGCATGACCGAGTTCCTCGACCGGAAGTTCGGCACCCTCTCCGAGGGCGAGCGCAAGCGCACCCTCATCGCCCGCGCGATGATGTCCGACCCCGAACTGCTGCTGCTCGACGAACCCGCGGCCGGCCTCGACCTCGGCGGCCGCGAGGACCTGGTCCGCCGGCTCGGCCGGCTCGCCCGCGACCCGATCGCGCCCTCCATGATCATGGTGACCCACCACGTCGAGGAGATCGCGCCCGGCTTCACCCACGTGCTGATGATCCGTCAGGGCCGGGTGATCGCCGCCGGCCCCATCGACACCGAGCTGAGCTCGCGCAACCTCTCGCACTGCTTCGGACTGCCGCTCGTCGTCGAGCGCCGCGGCGACCGCTGGACCGCCGCCGGACTGCCGCTGAAGTAGCCCGCGGCACCGCCGTCCGGATCGCGCACTGCCGCAACTGCCCCGAGTACGCCTACGATTGACCCCGTGGACGCATGGGTGTGGTGGTTGGTGGCCGCAGTGGGGCTGGGCATCCCGCTGGTGATCACGGCGATGCCCGAGTTCGGCATGTTCGCGGTCGGCGCGGTCGGCGGAGCGGTCACGGCAGGCATGGGCGGCGGCATCGTCGCCCAGGTCATCGTCTTCGTCGTGGTCTCCGTGGCGCTGCTGGTCTTCGTCCGGCCGATCGCCTACCGGAACCGCCAGAGCGCCGGCCAGCGCAGCGGGGTGGACGCGCTCAAGGGCAAACGGGCCCTGGTGCTCGAACGGGTCGACGACGGCACGGGCGGACGGATCAAGCTCGCCGGTGAGATCTGGTCGGCCCGCGCCCTGGAACACGACCGCGTCTTCGACCCCGGCCAGCACGTGGACGTGGTCGAGATCGACGGCGCGACGGCCGTCGTGATGTAGATGTAGTCGCCACGCCCACCGCAGCCAACGGGCCGCCCGGCGCCGGGAATTCGCGGAACCCCGCGCACGGCACGCCTACCGTCTGCGACAATTGATCATGTTGTTGTAGTACGTGCTCCATCCGCACTCAACCCGGCGCCGGAGTGACCATGCAGCCCATCATCATCGTCCTCATCATCCTGGTGGTGCTCGTCTTCATCGCGCTGATCAGGACGGTCCAGGTCATCCCGCAGGCCAGCGCCGCCATCGTCGAGCGCTTCGGCCGCTACACCCGCACCCTCAGTGCCGGGCTGAACATCGTCGTCCCGTTCATCGACACCATCCGCAACCGGATCGACCTGCGCGAGCAGGTCGTGCCCTTCCCCCCGCAGCCGGTGATCACCCAGGACAACCTGGTGGTCAACATCGACACCGTCATCTACTACCAGGTCACCGACGCCCGGGCCGCCACCTACGAAGTCGCCAGCTACATCCAGGCGATCGAGCAGCTCACCGTCACCACGCTCCGCAACATCATCGGCGGCATGGACCTGGAGCGGACCCTCACCTCCCGCGAGGAGATCAACGCGGCGCTGCGCGGCGTCCTCGACGAGGCCACCGGCAAGTGGGGCATCCGCGTCAACCGCGTCGAGCTCAAGGCGATCGAGCCGCCCACCTCCATCCAGGACTCGATGGAGAAGCAGATGCGCGCCGACCGTGACAAGCGCGCCGCGATCCTCACCGCCGAGGGCATCCGGCAGTCCCAGATCCTCACCGCGGAGGGCGAGAAGCAGTCCTCGATCCTGCGCGCCGAAGGCGACGCGCGCTCCGCCGCGCTGCGCGCCGAGGGCGAGGCCCAGGCGATCCGCACCGTCTTCGAGTCCATCCACGCCGGCGACCCGGACCAGAAGCTGCTCGCCTACCAGTACCTCCAGATGCTGCCGAAGATCGCCGAGGGCGACGCCAACAAGCTCTGGATCATCCCCAGCGAACTCAACGACGCGCTCAAGGGCCTCGGCGGCATCGTCAACATCCCCGGCGTCACCGGCAACGGAGGCGGCGGCAACGGCGCAGGCAACGGCGGCGCCCCCGCGCCCGCCCCGGGCAGCGCGGCCGCCGCGCCCCCCGCCACCCGTCCCGCGGCCGCACCCGCGCCGCGCCGCGAAGCCCCGCCCTTCGACAAGGACTGACCCGGGAGCACACCCCCGGAAGCCCCCGGAACCCGTACTCCGGGGGCCGTCCCGGCCCGGGCGCACCGGTGTGGCATGATCGCCGCGCCCCCGACCGCCGTCCGGCACCCCCGGAACCCCCCGGCCGCCACGGCGCACAGGACGCGCACCGATCACGGAGGACCCATGTCACCGGCGGAAGCCGTCGCCGTGCTCGCCGCCGGAATCGGCGCGGGCACCATCAACACCATCGTCGGCTCCGGCACCCTGATCACCTTCCCCGTCCTGCTGGCCGTCGGCCTGCCGCCCGTCACCGCGAACGTCTCCAACACCCTCGGCCTGGTGCCCGGCTCGGTGGCCGGCGCCATCGGCTACCGCGGCGAACTGACCGGCCAGCGCGGCCGGTTGCTGCGCCTGGGCGCCGTCTGCCTGGTCGGCGGCGCGATCGGCGCCGTCCTATTGGTCAACCTGCCGTCCGGCGCGTTCCACGCGATCGTGCCGGTGCTCATCGCGCTCGCCCTGGTGCTGGTGGTCCTGCAACCGCGACTGACCCGCGCCCTCCAGGCCAGCCGACAGCGCAGCGGGTCCGCCGCCCCCGTGCACGGCGGACCCGTCCTCCTGCTCGGACTCTTCCTCGCCAGCATCTACGGCGGGTACTTCGGAGCCGCGCAGGGGGTCATCTACATGTCCCTGATGGGGGTGCTCCTCGACGAGTCGCTCCAGCGGATCAACGGACTGAAGAACGTGCTCGCCGCGATGGTCAACGGCATCGCCGCGCTCTTCTTCGTCGTCATCGCCCACATGGACTGGGCCGCGGTCGCCCTCATCGCCGCCGGCGCCACCATCGGCGGGCTGATCGGCGCCCGGGTCGGACGCCGCCTCCCGCCGATGGCACTGCGCGGCCTCATCGTCGCCGTCGGCATCGCGGCGATCGTCCAGCTCCTGCTGAAGTAGCCCGCGCCGGGCCGCGCCCGGGCCGCCTCACGCCGGCAGCGCCAGCCACTCCGGCAGGTCCGTACGGTCCCGCGCCCCCAGCGCCAGCAGCAGCGCGTCGGCCGGTGTCGGCTCGAACGGCCGCACCAGCAGCCGCATCCCCGCCTGCTCCGGCGTACGGTCCGCCTTGCGCTGGTTGTCCTCGCTGCACGCCGCCACCGTGTTCAGCCAGGTGTCGCCGCCCCCGCGCGACCGCGGCTGCACATGGTCCACGGTCGTCGCCCGCCGCCCGCAGTACGCGCAGCGGTGCCGGTCGCGTACCAGCACACCGCGCCGCGACCACGGCGCCCGTTGTCGGAACGGCACCCGCACATACCGGCACAGCCTGATCACCTGCGGCATCGGCACGTCCACCCGCGCCGCGCGCACCCGAAGACCGGGATGGGCCTGCTCGACAACGGCCTTGTCCTGCATCACCAGCACGACCGCACGCCGCAGCGACACCGTCGACAGCGGCTCGAAACTCGCATTCAGCACCAGCGTCTCACGCATGTCCGCCCACCTCCCGGGGTCCTTCAGGTGGCACCACTGTGACCCCCGGCGCCGTACCGGACAACGGAGTTTCCGGCCGCGTACGGGGGCCACCGGCCCCGGGAGGGCAGGCGGGGCGGGCTCAGCCGGCGTCGGCCGGCACCTCGTGGACACCGATCAGCTGCGCCCGCGCCAGCGCGTGGAAGCGGAGGTTGAAGCCCACCACCGCCGGCGTCGCGTCCGCGTCAGGACCCAGCTTCTCCGTGTCCACCGCGTACACCGTGAACACATAGCGGTGCGGGCCGTCCCCGGGCGGCGGCGCGGCACCGCCGAAGTCCCGGGTCCCGTAGTCGTTGCGCACCTGCACCGCGCCCGCGGGCAGCCCGGCGAAGTTCCCCGACCCCGCACCCGCGGGCAGCTCCGTCACCGACACCGGGATGTCGAACACCGACCAGTGCCAGAAGCCGCTGCCGGTCGGCGCGTCCGGGTCGTAGCAGGACACCGCGAAGCTCTTCGTCTCCGCCGGGAAACCCTCCCACCGCAGGTGCGGCGAACGGTTGCCGGCCGCGAACACCTGGTCGTCCTTGAGCGCCGCACCCGGCGCCACATCGTCACTGACCACCGTGAACGCCGGCACCGGCGGGTGGAAGTCATGGGGGAGCGGCCGTCGCGCTTGCTCGGTCACCTCGACACCTCCTGTTGGGAACGGATTGGTCCGAGCCTATGGCCTGCCCGACCGATCCCCGCGGCACCCACCCGCCGTCGACTACGCTCCTGCCTCGTGAGCACGCCATCGACCCGGACCCCGCTGGAGCGCGCCTTCTTCGACCGGCCCGTCCTGGAGATCGCTCCCGACCTGCTCGGCCGCACCCTGGTGCGCAGCACCGACGACGGCCCGATCGAACTGCGGCTCACCGAGGTCGAGGCGTACGACGGCCCCAACGACCCCGGCTCCCACGCCTACCGCGGCCGCACCGAGCGCAACGCCGTGATGTTCGGCCCGCCCGGCCACACCTACGTCTACTTCACCTACGGCATGTGGCACTGCCTGAACCTGGTCTGCGGCCCGCCCGGCACCGCCAGCGGGGTGCTGCTGCGCGCCGGCCGGATCACCGCCGGCACCGACCTCGCCCGCCCCCGCCGCCCCACCTCCCGCAAGGACGCCGACCTCGCCCAGGGCCCGGCCCGCCTCGCCACCGCACTCGGCGTCGACCGCGGCCTCAACGGCGCCGACGCCTGCGCCGCCGACGGCGGTCCCTTCCGCGTCCTGACCGGCACCCCGCCCGCCCCCGACGCCGTCCGCAGCGGCCCCCGCACCGGGGTCGGCGGCGACGGCGCCGCACACCCCTGGCGCTACTGGATCGACGGCGACCCCACCGTCAGCCCCTACCGCCCGCACACCCCGCGCAAGCGCGGATAATCGAATCGCCGCCACCACCAGACCTCAGGCACGCTGGTACCAGAAGCCAGGCACCCCGGCGGCAGGCCCACCAGGCGCCCCGGCGCCCGGGCAGGCCGGTGCCGGACCGAGCAGGCCGCAGACCCAAGGAGACACGGACACCGTGACGGACATCGTCGACGAGCTGCGGTGGCGGGGCGTACTCGCCCAGACCACCGACGAGGAAGCCCTGCGCAAGGCGCTCGCGGACGGTCCCCTCACCCTGTATTGCGGCTTCGACCCCACCGCGCGCAGCCTGCACGTCGGCCACCTCACCCAGATCCTGACCCTGCGCCGCTTCCAGCTCGCCGGCCACCGGCCGATCGCCCTCGTGGGCGGCGCCACCGGACTGATCGGCGACCCGAAGCCCAGCGCCGAGCGGGTGCTCAACGACGTGGAGACCGTCCAGCAGTGGGTCGCCGCGCTCCGCGGCCAGCTCGCCGCGTTCCTCGACTTCGACACCGCCGGCCCCACCCAGGCGGTGATGGCCAATAACTACGAGTGGACCGAGGGCATCTCCGCCCTGGCGCTGCTGCGCGACTACGGCAAGCACTTCAGCGTCAACCAGATGCTCGCCCGCGAGACGGTGAAGACCCGCCTCGACGGCGAGGGCATGAGCTACACCGAGTTCAGCTACGTCATCCTCCAGTCGCTGGACTACCTGGAGCTGTACCGGACGTACGGCTGCACGCTCCAGATCGGCGGCAGCGACCAGTGGGGCAACATCACCGCCGGCCTCGACCTGATCCGCCGGGTCGAGGGCAACGCACCGCACGGCCCCGCGCACGCCCTCACCCAGGTGCTGCTCACCAAGGCCGACGGCACCAAGTTCGGCAAGACCGAGGGCGGCGCCGTCTGGCTCGACCCCGAACTGACCACGCCCTACGCCTTCTACCAGTTCTGGCTGAACGCCGACGACCGCGACATCTCCCGCTACCTGCGCACCTTCAGCTTCCGCTCCCGCGCGCAGATCGAGGAGCTGGAGCAGGCGAGCGCCGAGCGGCCGCAGGCCCGGGCGGCACAGCGGGCGCTGGCCGAGGAGCTGACCGAGCTGGTGCACGGCGCCGAGCAGTGCGCGGCCGTCATCGCCGCTTCCAAGGCACTTTTCGGCCAGGGTGAGCTGGCGGACCTCGACGAGGGCACCCTCGCCGCGGCCCTGAGCGAGCTGCCGCACGCCAAGGTGAGCGAACTGGCGCCGGTCGCCGACCTGTTGGCGCTGGTCGAGCTGGCTCCGAGCAAGTCCGCCGCCCGCCGCACCATCAAGGAGGGCGGTGCCTACCTGAACAACGCCAAGGTCGTGGGGGAGGACGCGGTACCCGCCCGGAGCGACCTGATCCACGGCCGCTGGCTGGTCCTGCGCCGGGGCAAGCGCAACCTCGGGGCGGTCGAACTGGCCTGACACGGCCGGAAATCCACGTTTGGGCGGCGGCCGAGCTTGACTCGGCCGCCGCGCCTGCGTAACGTAGTCCGAGTCGCTGAAACGGCGGGCCTGGTTCACACAAGGCTCCGCGGGACGAGCGGCCACCCACTACCTACGTCCTCCCGATCATCGGGTTGGCTTTTGGTGCGCCAAAATCCAATTCGGGGAAGCCGATTATGAATCGGTCCGGGAATGGGGTACGGTAGTGAACACGAAGGGAAAGCCCGGAGGGAAAAACCGGAAACGGTCGGACCGAAGGA